>CAXTKZ010000029.1:20504-30866 GCA_964244985.1 uncultured Acidobacteriaceae bacterium | reverse complement strand
ATGCCGCCGAGGAAGATGAGAAACGCACGAACCACGGCCTGACGCGCTGAAAACGGAAAGGCCGAAGCGACAAGGAGTGTGACCACACATTGCTGCCCAACCCAGCCGTAGCCGGCTTCGCGCTTCGACAGCATGCCGTATCCGAAACCGAACAAGGAAGCAATGAGCGTCAGACTCCAGCTGCTGTGGCCGGCGACCATGCCGATGAATGTGGATAAGCCCATGCCGAAAGACACATAGAGGATCGGCAGCATGGGCGAGCCGTCGATATTTTGCTTCGCCCCGAAGCCCGCCGTCATGGCACCGCCGGCGGCGATCATGCCCGCACCCTGGTGGCCGAGCGCGATGCCCACAAGGAGGCAGGTTGCAACGGCCAGCACTAAACACCAGTCCGTGCGGTACGACAAAAGATCCCAATGGTAGATGTAGCTGTCGGCCAGGTAAGCGAAGGCAGGCTTCGGGGATGCGGCGGCCGATGATGGCTGGGCCGTGCTAGGCAGAAGCAACGCTCCTCGGTTTACTGTCCATATGCTCCAGGAAGCCGTGAAGCCATGCCGCGAGGTCGGCTTCCCGGATCTGGCTGCGCAGGCTGGTCATCCGCTTGCGCTGCTCGGCGGCATCCATGGTGACAGCTTCCACCAGTGCATTGGCCACGGCGCTCTGGTCATACGGGTTGACCAGCAGCGAACCTTCCTTAAGTTCTGTCGCGGCACCGGCAAACTCGCTCAGGATCAGCACGCCGTCGTTTTCATGGCGGCAGGCACAATATTCCTTTGCGACCAGGTTCATGCCGTCTTTTAACGGAGTGATAAACGCCACGTGTGAGGTGCGGTACAGGGCCAGCAACTCGGTGCGGTTCAAGTTGCGATGAATGTAGTTGATGGGCACCCATCCGGGTTCGGCAAACTCACCGTTCACCTGCGTGACCAGGCGCTCGATTTCTGCTTTAAGGACTTGGTAGCCGGGGATGGTCTCGCGGCTGGGCACCACAATTTGCACGAGTGTGGTTTTGTAATGCAGCTCCGGGTGCTGCCGCAGGAACAAGGCATATGCTTTAAGGCGCTCGGGGATGCCCTTGGTATAGTCGAGCCGGTCGATCCCCAAAATCGTGACCATTTCGCGCGTTGTCTGGGCACGGAGAGCCGCGGCCCGGCGGCGTACATCGTCGGCATCGGACGACCGCTCGAAATCTTCGAAATCGATAGAGATGGGGAAGGCGCCGATTAGAGTCTCCTGGCTGCCATAGCGGATGACCTGACGCTCTTTTTCCCGGCGCCAAACTGTAACGTCCGGTACAAACGCGCGGATACACGCCAGCAGATTGCGTGCATCGCGTTCGGTTTGGAGGCCGACCACGTCATGCGCCAGCAGTCCTTCCAGCACTTGGGAGCGCCAGGGAAGTTTTTCAAAGATGTCCGGAGGTGGGAACGGGATATGAAGAAAAAAGATCAGGCGTGAGCTGGGGGCTTGCTTGCGGAGGAACGATGCGACCTGCATCAGCTGATAATCATTCACCCAAATGAGAGAGTTGGGTTCGGAAACCTTGGCAATGGACTCCGCAAAACGCTCGTTGACGCGCAGATAGTACTCCCAGTACGTCGGGTCGAAATTGCAGCGCGATTGAAGATCGTGGAACAGCGGCCAAACGATCTCGTTGGAAAATCCTTCGTAGTATTTGGCGTTTTCTTCCTGTGTCAGAGCGATAGGCTCGTACCGATAATGATGTTCGCGCGACAGTTCGGCCAATTCACTTCGAACCTGCTCCCACGCTTGCGGGTCCTGCTCTACGCCGGCGGATCCGACCCAAATGCCTCCGTGCTCGCGCAGAAGCGGTTCAAGCGCCGTCACCAGGCCACCACTGCTTTGCTTCACCCGCAGGCCGTCCGGCCCTTTTTCAAAGGAGATTGGAAGGCGGTTCGATGCGATTACGAGTTCTTGCTTTGCAGGGGCCATGACGATTGTTAGATTACCTCGTTCTATGCGCGGCTAGGTGGCTGTTGTTTCTTGAAGAAATTGATCGAGAAAAGATAAAAGTTCAGCAGGAGGGTGAAGGCTGAACTGCGCGTGGGATGGACGGAGTTCAGAGCGCACCAGCAAGCCCAATCCTCCATGGGCGCGCACCACACGGAACGCGTCTTCATCCGTGGTGTCGTCGCCAAGAAAAACCGTCGCTCGTGCGTCGGCTCCAGCAAGCAGCGCTTCGACTGCATGACCCTTGGTGTGGTCTTCGGTTCGCAGTTCCATGCCGCCGTCAAACGGAAGCAGCCCTAATGCATTGCGGCCCGCATGCGGCGAGAAAACCTGCTCGGCAAGGGCTTTCGCGGCAGTGAGACGCGCGCCGAGAAGACCACGCCAATGCAGGACAACGCTGCCCACCTTGCGTTCCATGATCAGATCCGGCGCTTGTGTCTGAAGTTCGGCCTGAACTTCATCGAGAGCTGCTCGTTGCGCTGCTGACGGCTCCAGGGTCCGCATGCGTCCTTCCGCGGTGCGGTGCTCTCGCCCGTGCATGCCCCATACTTCCACCCGCTCCGCCATGGGCAAAAGGTGAATAAGCTCGTGCACGGGCCGCCCTGAAACGAATGCCAAATCCGCCCGCCCTTTTGCGATTGCCTCAAGCCGTTCCTCAACGCCGGGAAAGGGACGCGCCTGCATGCGATCGTCGTGAAAAGGAGCAAGCGTCCCGTCATAATCGCAGATCAGCAGGGCTGCTTCGGAATCCTGAAAGGCTGCAAGAAAGCCCGCCTGGGCTTGGAGGTCGGCGAACCACGGCCGCGGAATGGCTTGCTGCTCAACATGTTCTCCCATCGGCATTAAGATGCTCATTCCATGGCGGGGACCGGAGCTCATTTTCCTGTGGGAGCAGCCCTGAGAACAACAAGATCCACGCGACGATTCTTTTGCCTCCCTTCCACAGTTGCATTGTCCGCCACTGGGCGGTACGGGCCGTAGCCGGCCATGGAAATACGCGTCGGGTCATAGCGCACCTGGTCTACCAGGAGCAGCAGCACGGTCATGGCGCGGGCAGCGGAAAGCTCCCAGTTGGACGCGAACACCGCGTTGTGAATCGGCTGGTCGTCTGAGTGGCCTTCCACCCGGAGCGCCAACCCGCGCTGCTGGAGAACCGCCCCGGCTTGCTCGATCGCACCCGCTTGTCCAGGCAGCAGGTTCGCCTCGCCGGAGTGAAAGAACCCGAGCTCCTGAAACGAGATCACCAGCCCATCTGCCGTTTGCTGCAGAGAAACCTCATGCCGGGCAATTGAGGCATGCAGCACTGTAGTGAGCTGCGCCTGCAAAGCGTCGAGATCGGGCCCTGCGGCCGCGGGCAGCGCGGTCGGCTGCGGTAAAGGTCCTGCGGTGCGCCCTCCGAATCCTGAGTGAATTGCCCCTGAAAGTTTCCCCAGTGCTTCAGTACTGTGCCGCGAGGTGGCAAACAAAACCACAAAAAAGGCAAACAGGAGTGTCACGAAATCCGCGTACGAAACCAACCAGCGGTCGCGTGAAACCAGCGCCTCCCCCCGGCTTACCCGCCGCGCCCGTGCCCGTTCCGCCGCAGCGCTCACCGGGCCGCCAAACGCGCAACCGGAGCAACAGCGCGCGGGCTGCCCACTTGCGGTGCGCCCAGCCGCTCCCGCAGCACACGCGGGCTCGCGCCTTCAGCGATCGCCAGCACCCCTTCCAGGGTGGCTTCCCGCAGCTGGTGCGCTTCCCGTACCCGACCCCGCAGTTTGCCCGCGATCGGCAGCAGGAACAGGTTTGCCAGCCCGACCCCGTATAAAGTCGCCACAAACGCCACGGCGATGCCGCGGCCGATCGCGCCGATGTCGTCCAGCTGCTGCATCACTTGGATCAAGCCCAGCACTGCGCCAAGAATGCCGATGGTCGGCGAGAACCCGCCCGCTGCCTCCCACACCCGCGCCCCGCGTTCCTCGTCTTCCTCAAGCCTCAGCAGCTCCAGGTCCATGATTTCGCGAATTTCATGCGGGCGAATGCCGTCGACGGCCAGCATCAACGCTTTTCGAAAAAACGGGTCGGGGATCTTTTTCAACTCCGCATCGAGCGAAACGACCCCGCTCTTGCGGGCCTGCACCGCCAGCCGAAGGATCTGGTCCGTCCGCGGCCGCACCTCCGAGCCCCCCTGCTGGAACGCATCCCACAGGCCACGAAGTGCCTGCCGCACCACCCACAGGGGAAATTGGACAAGGATCGCTCCCAGGGTTCCTCCAATCACAATCACAGCCGCCGTGGGCTGAAGCACCTGCCCCAAATGGCCGCCCTCAAGCGAAAAACCCAAGGCGATCGCTGTTGCCGCAACCGCGAGGCCTCCGATCGTGCCTTTTTCTAGCTTTATTCTCATCGGCTCCATCCGAGCACCACCAGACTTTTATTGCTCTCTAGACCGCCACAGCAGAAAGAACACCCAACTCGCACCCGGCCTGCTGCAACTCATCAGACAACGGAAAACGCTCCAGCCCACGTGAAATCGTATGGGCAGCAGCCTCGTGATTCCCGAATTGGGACAGGATGGCTGCGTGTCTCAAAACGGCACGCGGCGTCGGCTCCAGCTCAACAATGCATGCGGCGGCATCGGCAGCCTCTTCCAGCCGCCCGGTCGCTACGCCCGCCTTAAGCCGCAGCTGCTGCAGGGGCAGGGATTTGGAATCGTGCGTCAGCCCGATGCGCAAGTGCCGCAGCGCGTCCTCCCACTGCTCCAAACGCGCATGGAGCTCCGCTGCGCGTAGGTTTGCGGGACTATGAGGGTTGGCTTCGGCCTCCTGCTCAATCTCCACGACGGCATCCCGCAGCCGCGCATTGCCCTCCGCTGCACGCCCTGTCTGCTGTTCAAGCACGCCGATCTGCACACGCAGCACTAGGTCGTGGGGATCGGCGGCAAGCGCTTCCAAAAACGCCGCCCGGGCCTCCTCATGACGATCCAAACACCGCAGGCAGTCTCCGCGCAGCTGCGCCCGCAAGGCCGCGCGCCCTTTGCCGTCGGCAACACGCTCGATCGCGACCAGCGCGGCTTCCGCTTGCCCCAGCTTGAGAAGGGTTACTGCTATATGGAGCCACACATCGTGCTTCTCCGGCGCGAGCGCCGCCGCCTGCATAAAGCAGTCCAGGGCTTCGCGATGCTTGCCCTGCCAGCTTCCCAGCGCATCCCCGTACTGCACCAGCACCTGCGCGTCGTCGGGCCGCTCCCGCAGCTTTTCGGCGAGGAGATCGCTGTAAAAGTCCTGCTTGCGCCGCCACGCCTCTTCCTCGATCAGATACCAGCCGAAATGGTGAATAAAAAAATCTGCCCGGGCCAGCGGACGCCCAAGCTGCAGCATCCGGTACTCCACCTGCTCATGCACTTGGCCGACATAATAGACATCGCTGGAGTGCCGAAACAGCCGGCACACCTCACTGTGAAAGTAGTTTGCTGCATCGGGAGCGCGCGGATGCCGGATCGTGCAAAGCTCGACAGCGGCATTGTTGAAAGGCTTGCCGGCCGGCCTTAGATAGTTGCGCACCGGCACGACATAACCTTGCGCCTGGGGACGCCTGAGCTCACCCCGGATCCAGGCATGTGCCTCCCCGTCCAGCTCCTCATCCGCATCCAGTACCAGCACCCAATCTGTATCGATGTGCTTGAGAGCGGCATTGCGGGCATCGGCGAAGCTGCCGTTCCACGGAAATGACACAACCACCGCGCCCGCCTGTCGCGCGATCTCAGCCGTTGCATCGGTTGAGCCAGTGTTCACCACCACCACTGAATCCACTAGGCCGCGTACGCTTTCGAGGCACGCCTGCAGCGTGGCCGCTCCGTTCTTCACCGTCACGCACAAGCCCAGAGTTGGAAGACGGCGGATTTTTCTCACTTTTGCCTTACGCATACTGGGGGTGCATGCACGGCAAAGGCCGTTTGGAGAAATCGTTATAGGTTGCACGAGAAAATCCTGAGAGCGCGTGCACGAAGTTCTGAACTCCCGCTCCAAAACTAAAACCGGGTCCTCCTGAGCGCAGCGAAGGACCTGCTTTTCTAAAAGTGGAGTGGACGCAGTCTATTTAGGACGACTTTATGAATCTTCGGAACAGCCTTATTGCACACCCGCCCGGAACTACCCACTTTGGTTAAAGCTGGTGACGACTGAACTTCTCACAAGTCCTCACAAAAGCTCTCACCATGAGAGCCGGATGAGAGCGCGCACCGCGTGACCCGAAGCCGCACAACTTTTCCAAAAAAAATCTCGCCGGGCCCTGAACGGATTTTGAAAAGCGCCGATAGATAGTTTGCAAGGCAAAGCGGCCGAAGCACAAAGCGATCGCGAAGAGCGGAGCTGGAAGTGCAGGCAAATTAATTGAAAGAGGAGCAATCCACCCATGTCTCTGAGCATTCTGAACAACATCTCGGCGCTTGAAGCCGAAAACCAACTCAATATCACCACCAAAGCCGCCAACGCCAGCCTTCAGCAGCTTTCGTCCGGCTCACGCATCAACTCGGGTGCCGACGATGCAGCCGGTCTCGCAATCTCCGACGGTCTGAACGCGAACGTAGCGGCTTTGAACCAGTCCGCCCAGAACGTCACCGAAGGTGTTGGCCTGCTGCAAACCGCCGATGGCGCGCTGTCGCAGATTACTTCGCTGCTGAACCGCGCGGTAACGCTGGCGACCGAAGCTTCAAACAGCACGGTGAGCTCGACCCAGATCGGTGCGATCAACACCGAGTACAAGGCCATTCAGACGGAGATTAGCTCGATTAACTCCAGCACGAACTATAACGGTCAGGCGATCTTCGGCAGCACCCTGAGCATCTTCACCAGCGACGGCACTGCAGGCGGATCGAACAGCGTCGCTCCTTTCGTCGCAAATGCAGACTCGGCCACGCTTGGGCTCACGTCGAATGGTTTCAGTACGAACGGCGCTGCGCAGGCGGAGCTGACAAAAATCACTGCTGCAATCAGCACGATCTCTGCCCAGCGCGGTACGCTTGGCGCGAACGTCGAGCAGCTGCAGGCGACCTCGGCTGTAACCACGACCGAATCGCAGAACCTGGCCAGCGCATCCAGCGATATCCGTTCGGCGGACATCGGCGCGACGGTTGCAAACGATACAAAATACTCAGTGCTGGAGCAGACCGGTATCTCCGCTCTTCAGCAGGCCAACCAACAGTCGCAGACTGTTCTGAAGCTTCTGCAGTAGTGCTGCGGTACGCGGAAAGCGCCAGTGGGCTGCCGCGTATCGCAACGAATGTCAAGGGAGGGGCGGCTCGCTCCTCCTTTCCGACTCGCATCCGGGATATCCCGGCGTTTCGGAAGACCTGCTCCCACACATGCAGTTCTTCCAAAGCGCCGTCCTGCCGTTCACTCCTTCTCGGCTGGATTAGAACGCTTTTCATTCGCAGCGCTGTAGAACGCCTCAGGAGCTCTTCTTATGAGCACTTCCTCCACTTCGGCCCTCAGCTCGCTTTTGAGCTCGCTCAATAATGGCAGCAGCGGCCTCGATGTCACTTCCGCTGTGGCTTCTGTCATCTACGCCGAGCGCGCTCCTGAACGCGCGTGGCAGGCGCAGCAGGCCACTCTGAACAGCCAGGCTGCCGCTCTTCAGCAACTGGAAAGTGAAGCAACCTCCGTCACGGACTCCCTCCAGAGCCTGGGCGATGTGGGTGGTACCTTCAGCTCCGTCGCTTCCACCTCCTCCAATACGGGCGTGCTGACGACCTCTGCCGCGGCTGGCACCGCGACCGGAACGCATACGGTTGTGGTCCAGAATCTTGCAGCAACAGGTTCGTCCTACTCGGACGAGCAGACGAGCAGCTCTGCTGCGCTTGCTTCCGGCTCCTTCGACATCACACAAGGCGGTACGACCAAAACCTTCACCACCGGCACCGCCGCTGGCGATTCGGGAACACTCGACCAGCTGGCCGCTGCGATCAACACCGCCGGCATCGGCGTGAACGCCAGCGTGGTCAACGACGCAAACGGTGCCCGGCTCGCGATTGTTGCGAAAACCTCGGGCAGCGCGGCAGACTTCACCACTTCGAGTGCTTCCGGTCTGACTTTTACGCACCCTGTCTCAGGCGCGGATGCGAAGCTCACCGTGGACGGCGTTCCGGTGACGAGCGCAAGCAACACCGTTACGGGCGCCGTCGCTGGGCTCACGCTCAATCTCCAGGCTCAGAGTGCAGTGAACACTTCGGTCACGGTCTCTGTCGCACCCGACACTACGTCCATCACTGCGGCGGTGAACAGCTTTGTCACTGCTTACAACGCACTTGTCGGCGATCTCAAGACACAGTTCACATATAACTCCGCCAGCGGCGGCGAAGGGGTTCTCGCATCGGACAGCGCGGCGCGCAACTTGCAAAGCGATGTCCTGAGCGCGGCCAACTTGGCAGTCGGCTCCAGAAGCATCACCAGTTTGGCATCCTTGGGCGTGTCCACGAAACAGGATGGAACCCTTTCGGTCGACTCCGCGGCGCTGAATCAGGCCTTGTCCACGAACTATCAAGGGGTTGTCGACTTCTTCCAGGGAGCAAGCGTAAACGGAACCACCAGCCAGGGTTTCTCGGCGTCCGTTGTATCCACCCTTAACAACTACACCGACACTACCCAGGGCGCGTTCACAGTCGACCTCAAGAGCCTGCGCAGCAACTACGACGATCTCACAGCTCAGACAACCCAATTCGAGCTATACATCGCGACCCAGCAGACCCTGCTCACAACCGAATACAACAATGCCAACATCGCGCTGCAGCAGCTGCCGCAGACCATCAAGCAAACCCAAGCCCTGCTTGGTACTGACACTTCAGGAAAAAACTAAATGATGCCGACTCCGCCCGCCCTCGCCTACCGCCGTGCCGCAGCCCAGCAGGCTTCCGTTGTCGGCTTGGTCATCGCCTTGTACGATACCCTGGCCGGCGATCTTCACCGCGCCATTACGGCTATGCTCGCAAACAAGATTGAGGAACGCAGTCTCCAGCTCAAACATGGCTTCGCCGTGCTGACCCAGCTTGACAGTTTGGTCGACATGGAGCGGGGTGGTCAGACGGCAATCAACCTACGTCGTTTCTACGCATATGCGCGGCAGGAGATGTTGCGTGCTCAGTTCGCCTGCGACGCCACGCTGCTCGAGAATGTAGCAGGTCTGCTGCTCGAAGTGCGCGGAGCATGGCAGGAGGTGGACACTCGCTCTTCTCTGCAGAATGATGGAATGCTGGACATGTCCGACTCCGGCAGGTCCACAGCAGCCATGCAGCCTTTGAGTTGTCTTGCTTGAGAGGTGTACAACCAGTTTTCTAAAACCGACCAACCAAAAAGTAGATCGGTTTGCATTTCTCAAGTGTGCTGTCGTTTACACGCGCTATTTGGCCGAACATGGATGGCCTGCTTGACTTGCGTACTGGATTCGCATTGCAGCTAAAATATGTTCTTGCCGCTCTTTTCAATCAAAACTCTTAGAGCGCACCAAGGGCGCAATGGATGGTGAAACCGATCTAAAAGAGCCGCTGCTGGTGGTTGTGCTCGGTCCGACAGGCAGCGGCAAAACGGCACTATCTTTGTCCTTGGCGCGGCAGTTTAACGGAGAGATAGTGTCCTGCGATTCGGTCGCGGTGTATCGCGGGATGGAGCTGGGGACAGCAAAACCCTCGTATGCCGAGCGGGCTGAGGTGCTGCATCACATGCTGGATTTGGTCGACCCCACGGAGCCGATGACAGCAGGAGATTGGGCGCGGGCGGCGCGAAACGTGGTCCGTGAAGTCGCTGCACGCAGCCGGATGCCTATTGTTTCGGGCGGAACAGGGTTGTATCTTCGGGCATTTCTCGACGGGCTGGCTCCTCTTCCAACACGTTGTCCGCCGTTGCGGGCAAGGCTGCTTGCGAGTGCATCCCGAGGCGGTCCTGGGTACCTGCACCGAGTACTGAAGCGGCTCGACCGTACGGCAGCGGCCAGGATTCATGCCCATGACGAACCAAAGCTGTTGCGGGCGCTGGAGGTTTCTTTATTGGGAGTCGCGCCGATCTCCGCTGGCGGCCGGGATCCGCTTCGAGGCTTTCGAGTGTTGCGGATCGGTCTCGCTTCCGATCGTGCGAGGCTATACCAGCGGCTCAATCAACGCGCGGCTGAGATGTTTGCGCAAGGTCTAACCGGGGAAACGCGCGGGCTGCAGGAGCGTTGGGGCGCGGATGCCCAAGCGCTGGGCGCTTTGGGTTACCGAGAAGCTGCAGCAGTTTTGGCCGGAACAATGACAGAGGCACAGGCGGTGGCGGTGGTAAGCCAAGGCCATCGCAACTACGCGAAAAGGCAGGGAACTTGGTTCCGCAAGGAGACAGGGGTGCACTGGCTGGCAGCGTTCGGAGAGGAAGCAACAGGGGAGGCAGC
>CAXTKZ010000029.1:0-20404 GCA_964244985.1 uncultured Acidobacteriaceae bacterium | reverse complement strand
CCTCCGCTGCACTGGGACTTTGCCGGTTCGTCCATGAAGTTCACACCAGCCAACTACCGTCAGGCGCATTCTGCGCTCGGCGGCACTGACCCGGGCTCCATTTTTTTGATCTTCAATTGCTGCGGATCCGCAAGCATAAGTGTCCGGCCAGTCTGAGCCGTTTGCATCAGCAGCTTGGCACGCATCTTTAAGCCAAGTGACTGCATTTGAAAGATCCGAACGCTGGACCAGAACCATGGCTTGGCGCTGCGCTTCCTCCTCATGGCGCGGCTCTCCGCAGTTTCCCAAAACTTGTTACGAACTTACTCCAAACAACCTAGAGCGTGTTAACGCTACAGTTCATTCTGTGGTACAGCTTCGGCATGGAAATCAGCGAAGCGCAGTACGCGCGTATTCACGATGTTTTGCCGGTCCAGCGCGGCAACGTGAGCTTGACTAACCTGCAGCTGTTGAACGCGTTGCTTTATGTGCTCAAGCATGGCTGCAAGTGGCGCGGGCTGCCGAAACAGTTGGGCAATTGGCACACCATTTACACGCGCATGAATCGGTGGTCGAAAAAGGGGGTGCTGGACCGGGTGTTCGAGCGCCTGCAATTGGAGCAGATCCTTCGCATCCGCGTCGAGCTGTTCGCGCTAGACTCGACCTCAATCAAAGTGCATCCGGACGCGGCGGGGGCGCTGAAAAAACGTCCCGCGGTCCATTGGCAAAATCCGCGGAGGGTGGAACACCAAGCTCCATTTGGTTGCCGCGGATGCTCGCACGGCCGTAACCTTCCGGCTGTCCCCGGGCAATGACCACGACGTGGGGAAGGCCGGGAGCTCTTGCGCGAGCTGGGCGCGATGCCCGAAGACCTGCCGCTGTTGATGGATCGGGCTTACGAAGACACCGAAACTCGGGGGCTTGCGCGTTCGCTCGGCATGGTGCCGTTCGTGCCGCTCAAGCGCAACCGGCGCACGCCCTGGATGCGCGACCGCGAACTGTACAAGCGGCGTAACGAAATCGAGCGGCTGTTCCGGAGCTTAAAAGCTACCGCCGCATGTTCACCCGCTTCGACAAACTCGATGCGCTGCACCTTGGCTTCCTGTGCCTCGCACTTGTCGTCGAGGGGCTCAGGCAGTGTTAACACGCCCTAGCGAGCATGAGCATGAAAAAGGCAGTAGAGTGCCGACCCTTAGCTGGGAGGCAAGCCGTTCGCGGTCGCGGGCCAGGCAGTGGAGACGCGCCTCTTAGGTAAGCTGCGTTCATCCACCCAGAGCCGGGGCTGTAGCACGAAGTCGCGCTTGGCCGCCGAAGGCTTGGCAGGGTGTCAAGCCTGATGCCGTGTTCGCGGCCTCGGCTCCGCTGCCATACCGCTATAACCCTGGTCCACGTAGGCCAACTGATTGCTTCCTGCCTGAGCGCCAAGCGTGGCTATTTACGCGCAATCACCCTCATTGGACGCAGTGATTTTGAGTGCAAGCAAATGTCCGAGCGTGTCGACGGCGAGTGCACCTTCGTGCCTTTCCTTCACTTCGCTCCGTCCTTCCCTGCGAGGGCGGCCGACTTGGGTGTCGATTGCAGCGCTCAGCTGTCCCGAGGCGTCGCCGTCGGTTGGTCCCTGCGGCCGACAAAATCTCAAAAAAGAGCCGGGCCCAGCGAACGTCGTATCTGCTGATACATCGCCACAGAGAGGTCTTCCGGAACTCCGCGCCACAGGTCGACTGTTTTGACCATGCAGCGCACCGCGTTGAATATCGTCTTTAACTCGTACTCTGTGTGCAAGGTATCCTCACGGCACAACAGAAGACTCGATATAGCGAATGCTCACCGCTCATCCGTCACATCATCGGTAGAGCCTTCGCGCTTGTTGCTACTTATCCCTGCATGCTGGACTCGTTTCGACGTCCGGCGAAGTTGCTACACAGCTTGTAAGTTTTTAAAAGCTCTAAAATCCGTAGACATAACAGCCTACATTTCGTTTGTGGAACTATTGCAGTAGGGGTGCGGGTATTAATTAGTACGAGTTTGCGGAAGAGGGATGGTGACGGATTGAGCCGCTGCTGCTTGGCGGGCGATAACGGTAGGCTAACCTACGAAAGACTCCGACGGTTTGTGCGTGAGGCGTTGTGGATTCTAGGTCCGGGCACGCACTGGCAAGACATACCGGAGCAGCATGGCAAATGCAAAAGCATGCACAAGCAGTTCACACTCTGGGCGTCCAGCAGCGTTTGGGATCGGTGTTCGCGGCCTGTGCGAAGGATCGGGGGGACCACTGCATCATGATCAGTTCCAGGGTGATGCAAGCTTGCTGAGCAGGCCACCTCAGTCCAAAAAGGCTCCAGACACCGCCTTGGGGCGGAGCCGAGAAAGTTGATAACCATAGTTCGTCTGATAGCTAGGGAACTCGGCCTAGTGCGGAGCTTCCATCTCACTTGCGATCGGATGCTTGACTGGAGTACGCCCTTATGCTCCTGGGTGATCGGCAGTCACAGGCCGTGATCGTCGATAAAAGCTGCGACTCCGGCCTGGTTCTCAGCATTAAGCCGAGCACGATGTCCATACAGCATCCGAAAGGGGCAGCATGGCTTTCAAAGTCAAACGGAAATTCTAAGTCAGCGCCATCTTCGCCTACATACGATGCTGGCTCCTGCCTTATGTCAATACACCTTTTTGGGGCGGAAAGCTGAGCGCTTTATCCGAGCCGCCCATAAACTCACGGCCGCAATAAGCACAGGAAAGACAGGTTGAGGGAGTCATCCTCAGTCACTACCACTCCGACAGTTGTGAAAGAATTTGCGAATGAAACAGCCTACTTTGTCCTGGTTCACAATTTCATGTCAGCAGCTCAAGCGCTGAAACTTTTATTCATGGAAACTTCTCACGCGAGCTTTTACTCGCCAAACTCGAAGAGATCAGATTCAAGCAACGATCAGTAAACGCCGGGGCTGCACTGTAAATTTCGATCGCCCTTCCTAACCTTCATGCTTCTTTAACAGCTAATCCTTGACGCATCCTGACGGATCCTGTAGTTACAGGAAACCGCTCTTTATCTTTCGTTAAATTTAAAAGCGCAAATCAATGCTTTTACCCCTACGCAGAGCCTACTTAACAGGAAGGGTTGTTCTAAGCAGAACCTGCCAGATCAAGCAGCCCCGCTTCATTTAGCACAGCCACCCCTAACTGCTGCGCCTTCTCAAGCTTCGACCCAGCCTCCTCTCCGGCAACCACGTAACTGGTTTTTTTGCTTACCGCGCTTGAAACCTTGCCGCCCGCCGCTTCAATTCTCTCCTTGGCTTCCTCACGGGTAAGCGTTGGCAGCGTGCCCGTCAGCACAAACGTCAGCCCTTCCAACTGCGTCGACCGTGCCCGCTGCATAGCCGTGAACTGGAGGCCCGCCGCGCGCAAATCTTCAACCAGTTTGCGGTTTGACTCCTCCGAGAAAAACTCACAAATGCTTTCCGAAACCCGAGGCCCCACCTCGTTGACCTCTTCCAGCTCTTCCCGTGAGGCATTCAGCAGTGCATCCATCGACCCGAAATGCTGGGCCAGCAGCTCCGCCGTCCGCTCTCCCACAAACCGGATTCCCAGTCCGAAAATCAACCGGTGCAGCGGCGCAGAGCGCGATTTTTGGATTTCAAGAAGCAGCGCATCTGCCGTCTTCTTGCCGATGCGCTCCAACGTGAGCAGCTGCGCTTCGGTTAACTTGTAAATATCCGCGATGGAGTGCACCAGCTCGTGCTGGAGCAGCTGCGCAACCAGGGCCTCACCTAGGCCCTCGATGTTCATCACGCCGCGCGACGCGAAATGCAGCAGCGATCCGGCTACCCGCGCCGGGCAAACTGCATTTACGCAGCGATGGTCGGCTTCTCCCTCCGTGCGCTTCACCTCCGCCCCGCACACTGGGCAGTGCTCCGGAAAATAGAACTCCCGTGTGCCGCGCGGCTTATCCACCAACACCTGCACAACTTTGGGGATCACATCGCCGCCCCGCTCTACCCGCACCTGGTCGCCGATGAGGAGGCCGAGCCGCGCAATCTCGTCGGCATTGTGCAGCGTCGCGCGCGTCACTGTGATGCCGCTGATGGAAACCGGCGCGAGCACGGCAACGGGTGTCAGCTTGCCCGTGCGGCCCACCTGCACTTTGATATCTTCCACCGTGGTCAGCCCAAACCGTGCGGCAAACTTATATGCCACAGCCCAGCGCGGGGCTTTGCCGGTGAACCCCAGCCGACGCTGCAGCGCAGTGGCATCCACCTTGATGACCACGCCGTCGATCTCGTACCCCAGCGAGGCGCGGTTCTCCTCGGCCCTCCCAATAAACACAAGCAGCCCTTCAAGATCTTGAAAGGCTTCGCGATGCCCGTTCACGCGGAAACCGGCGGCGGTCAGCGCGTCAAGCGCTTCCGTCTGCGTGGGGAACAACGGCGCGCCCTCGGTGGTCAGGGCAAAGTAGCCGTAAAAGTCGAGCCTGCGTTGTGCCACCACATTCGGCTCCAGCGTGCGGATGGTGCCCGCGGCGGCGTTGCGGGGGTTCGCGGCAGGAGAGAGGCCGTTCACTTCGCGCTCCTCGTTGAGCTTTAGAAATCCGGCAACCGGCATCACCACTTCGCCCCGAACTTCAAACCGCTCCGGCAGCCCGGCTTTTTTGAGCCGCTCAGGTGCAATCACCAGCGGCACCGAACGGATCGTGCGCACGTTTGCCGTCACATCTTCCCCGACCGCACCATCCCCGCGGGTTAAACCTCGCAGGAGGCAGCTGGGACCTCCCGGAGTCGATGGGCCGTAGTGCAGCGCCATCGAAAGCCCGTCCAGCTTGTACTCGCACACATACCCAATTTCCGCGCCCGCCCCTGCTGAGTCCCGCACACGCCTGGCCCACTCGCGGAGCTCTTCTTCCGAGTTCACATTGTCCAGCGACAGCATTGGACGCGAGTGGGGCACCTTGCCAAAGCCCTCCGCTGTTTTGCCGCCGACCCGCTGCGTGGGCGAGTCCGGGGTCACCCACTCCGGGTGTTCCCTTTCCACCGCCTGCAGTTCGCGCATCAGTGCGTCATATTGGAGGTCGTTGATCTCGGGCGAATCCAGAACGTAATACAGGTACTCGTGGTGGCGGAGCTGGTCGCGGAGCGAGTCTAAGCGGGCCCGAGGATCGGCTTGCGTCGGCATAGAAACAGGCTACAGGGGCAGGGGGAAGGGTTACAGAAAAAGCAAAAGCATTCCGCTGACACCGGTTTCATATCGGGAAACTCCGCGGCAGCTTTCCCGATCGCGAACAAACACGTCAAAATTGCCGAGGTAAAAGGCACAGCGGGGTGCATCCTTACACATGTGGAACCAGTGACACACTTTCTCACGGGCGCTTGCCTGGGGCGTTCGGGATTCAACCGCAAAACCGGCTATGCCACGCTGGCGATGACGCTCGCGGCGGAAGCTCCCGACATCGACGTGGTTTGGGGCATCGGCGGTCCCGTGACTGGATTTGCCCACCATCGCGGCATCACGCACACGTTTGTCGGTGCTCCGGTGATGGCTCTGATCATTACCGCACTGGTTTGGGTCATTGCAAAGCTGCGCCCGCCCAGGCAGCCTGTGCGCTGGGCGTGGATTTATGCACTGGCGCTCCTTGCCGACGGCAGCCACTTGCTGCTCGACTGGACCAACAACTACGGGCTGCGTCCCTTTTACCCGTTCAATGGGCATTGGTACGCGGGCAGCTTCGTGTTCATTTTTGAACCAGTTATGTTCGCGCTGCTCCTTCTTGGGCTTCTGATGCCGGCCCTGCTGGGTTTGGTGGAAGGCGAAATGCGCCGCGCGCGGCCTCCATTCCGCGGTCGCGGCTGGGCCATCGCGGCGCTGGCAGGTGTGGGGGTGCTGTACGGGATGCGCGGTGTCGAGCATGCGCGAGCCCTTACCCTTACGCGGGCAGCCCTGCCGTCTTTGCGGGTCGCGGCGGAGCCTGTCATGGTGAACCCGTTCCGCTGGCACACTCTGGCCGAAACGCGCGACCGCTACCAGTCCGCAATCGTAGACACGCGTACGGGAACCGTGGACCCGCAAGATGGTATGAGTAAACCGCCGGTTACCTCCGCCGTCACCGCCGCAAAAGCGAGCTATCTGGGCCGGGTCTATGGCGACTGGTCCAGCTGGCTCGTGGTCGAGGACGTCGGCTCCCTATTGCCTCCGGGTAGCGCAGCCTCCCTACCTGATGGAACCCATACCGTCGAGTTTCGTGATCTGCGCTTTGCGGAGTCCGGCTTCGGCGGCTCGGATGGCGACCCCGTCCTTGGCGGGTGGGTTGTGGTCGACGGTCGCGGGCGTGTCGTTAGCCAGTGGATGAGCGGACGGCAGCAGCGATAAAGGGACAGGGCCATCTCGCAAGCCGGTGTTCGCATCCCTACGGAAACGGAGCGTGAAGCATTATGGGTAAACTTCTCTGGATTTTAGGCGCGGCCTCGCTGGGCGTGGCCGCCTATGTCATCTTCAGCAGCCAAGGCAGCACGGCCGGCGGCGACTTGAGCACGCAAGCCGGTTCCTGGGGAACCAAGCAACGGGTGAAGGGCACGGGCGGCGTTCTGGGCGGCAAGCTGGAAAAAGGTCTTGGCGACCTCACCGGCGACCCTGCGGTGCAGGGTCAAGGCGTGCTTGATCAGGCAGTCGGCCAGGTCAAAGACGCAGCCGGGCAGGCAGCACACGCGGTAAGCGACGCTGTAAACCAGGCTAAGAGCTAAACGCTTTTTGCCTCTGCTTTCAATTGAAAGGCGACTTTCGCAAGAAAGCCGCCTTCGGCACACTTATTTCCCATCTTGCATCTGCGGGATGATGATTTCTTAAGCATTCATCGTTTTCAATGCGAGACTAATGGTATGCCCCCTCAAGATTCGAACGCACGGGAACAGGACGGCACATTGATGAGTCATGTGTGGGACGCCCGCACAGCTCGGGTGTTGTGCACGGTCCTGGTTTTTGCGGTAGTGCTCCTCTTTCTAAGAACCACACGTGAAACCCTCACCCTGTTTTTGTTCGCGATTCTGTTCGCCTACTTCCTTGCGCCTCTGGTCAACCGTTTGGAGCGTCCTTTGCGTGGACGGGGCAAGGCCATCTTTGTGGTGTATGCGGTGCTCATCGGGGTATTGGTCGGCATCGGCTTCATCGCGGGCCCGGCGATCGGCGAAGAAAGCAGACAGCTCACTGTAAGCCTGCCGACGCTGCTTGACCGGCTCGGGTCAGGGCAGCTTATCCAGAACTTCGGGCAAGCTCACCATCTGCGGCCGGCAGTTGTATCGCAAATTCAGGATTTCATCGTCAGCCACCGCGGCAACATCCTGGGTTTCGGCAAGGTTCTCGGGTCCAAGCTGGCCTCCCCGGTGCAGCATCTATGGTGGCTGATCCTGATCCCAATCCTCAGTTTGTTTTTCCTGCGGCAGGGTTTCGAGATCGCCGAAGAAGCTGTGCGGATGGGGCGCTCCGACAAGGAGCGGACCATGATCCGCGGCCTGCTGCAGGACATCAACGTAATGCTGGGCAGCTATATTCGTTCGCAAATCATTTTGGCCGGGCTTACGCTGGTTGTTTTTACGATCGTGCTCAGCCTCCTGCGTGTGCCGTACTCCTTCATTCTGAGTCCGATCGCGGCTTTTCTTGAGTTCATCCCTGTCGTCGGTCCCGCGGTTGCGGCGGTTTCCATCGTGGTGATTGCGGCATTGGCAGGGTATGACCACGTAGTTTGGCTGGCGTTGTTTCTTGGGCTATGGCGACTGACGCAGGACTACGTCAGCGCGCCGCGCATCATGGGCAAATCCCTCGAGATCAACCCGCTACTGCAAATCTTTTCGGTGCTCGCGGGCGGCGAAACGGCTGGGGTGGTCGGTGCATTGATCGCGGTGCCGGTCGCGGCGATGCTGCGTATCTTCGCTCGCCGGCTGCAACTTTCAGAGCATGGTGCGCCGGTTGTTTCTGTGGCGGCGGTGGAAACTCCGGAGTTAGTGCGCCACTAAGCTTGTCTCCTCGCGGAGCAAGCTGAGGGCAGCCGGCTCGGTTGGGGGCGGGATTATCTTTGATGTCGTTGAGTTTAGCCCGGTAGATTGCGGGCAGGGAGAACTTTTGTGGTTCCGATTTTTTTGTTGATTCTTGCCTTGGCGAGTCATGTGCTTCCCCATCCATGGTGGAACTTTACGGCTGTTGGCGGAGCTCTGCTGGTATGGGGTGCGCGCCGTCCCTTGTGGACCGCGGCCTTGCCGGTCGCGCTGCTTGGGACGGGGGATTGGTACCTGACCCGGTTCGTTTACGGCTACCCATTCCGCCTCGATGCTTACCTGCTGACCTGGGCCTGGTATGGGCTCGTCGTTGTGCTGGGGTATCTTGTGTTGCGCAACCACTCGAGCTGGGGGCGGGTTGCCGGTGCGGGCGTCGTCGCATCCAGCTCGTTTTTCCTGGTCAGCAATTACGCTGTATGGGCCGTGCCCGGCTCTTGGTATCCACATACGATTGCTGGACTTGAAACGTGCTACACGGCAGCTTTGCCCTTCTACCGAAACGACCTTCTATCGACGCTGCTCGTTTTGGGCGCGGTGTACGGGCTGCCCGCGCTTTGGGCGCGCACCGCTTCCCAAAACGAAGCTGCCCGCTTGCGCGCCTAGGAAATCCGTCTTCTCGATACTCCTGATCCGCTCTAGTCACCGACCGCGGAATGAATGGCGTAAAGCGCGGTGTGCGTGAAGATGAACAGTGTGCGAAGGTCCGTGCCGCCGAAGATAAGATCGATCGGACGCTCAGGGATATTCAGTTGGCCGAGCGGTCGCCCATCGGGCGCATAGATATAGATCTGCCCGTCCGCAACGTAAACGTTTCCTTGCTTATCCTGAATGGCTGCCTCGCCGCCTCGCTCGGCAAAAAGCGTCGGTTTTCCCAGCGCACCGCTTGCGTCCAGAGTCGTCCGGTAAGTGCGTTCCTCGGGCTCATCAGTGAGGTAAAAGGGGCGGTTCGGCTCGGCGGCGACAAGTGAAAAGGCGCGCAGGACAGGAGCCATCTTGGTGCCATAGTAGAGCGCGCCGTCCACAAAGCCCTGCGTCGCGGGGATCATGAGGGAGCCGTCCGGGGAAATGTACTGCCATGGATGCCGCGGCACATCGCCGCGATCGAATGCCCCGCCCAACCAGTAGTCGGCGGGAATTGCCGTCACCGTACCGGGGCGGCTCGACGCCGGTTGGGGTTTGAGCAGTGTGACCTGATCGAGCGGCGCGTCGGGGCGAAAGCTGTACACCACGCCTGTGCCGCCGTAAGAAACCGCCAGAACATTCCCGGATTTGTCGATCGCAAGATTTACGGGATCAAGCGGGCTGTCTCGAACGGTTGTGAGTCGGCTGTCAGCGGGAGACCAGCGCTCGATCAGCTGCCGGCGCGCGTCGACGAAATAAACGTTGCCGACGGCATCGACAGCGGCACCCGAAGCGTTGAAGAACCCGGAAGCAAGCTTTTCAAGCCGTGCGTCGGGCACAAAGACAGAAGGAAGCGGCGGTACGGGAACAGCCGCGGTGCTGCCGGTAAGGGTAAGTGCAGCAAGCTCGCGGTCGCGCACCTGTGCGCCTGTCTGCTCGTCCACGACCGAGTTGTCGAAGGCGGCTTTGCTGTCGCTGTCGACGTGGAGGTTGCGTATGCGGATATCGCTCGAACCGCTGACCGAGATGGCCGTGGGATACGGTTGATTGCTGCTGACGACGCGGTAGCTGTGGAAGTTGGCAACCGTGATGTTGTGCGAGTTCCTGATCGAGAGCGGCAGTGCGAAGCCGCTTTCGCCGCGTTCCTCCTCGGTTTGCAGCGCATCAAGCTCCCAGTTGGACGCGTCCGCGATCTCGACTTCGTGACGCACATGGTGCTCGCTTGAAAGCTCGTACACAAAGCCGGGCGTGGCGGTGTTCGAGATATACATCCCGGCTTGCGCGTAGGTGTCGGGCGTCCATATATCGGCGAAGGTGCCGCCGCCGCCGTCGGTGACCCACAAGCTCGGGTACTGCGCGTCCCAGCGGCGGTGGATGTCGGGGTCGGCGGAGTGGTCGTTGTTGTAGGGGTTTACGCGCTGGCCGCTTGCATCATTGGTGCCGTGGCCACCGAGGAACCGCACATCATCCACCAGAGACCGCGGCCCGGCTTTCCAGAGCAGGGCCGTGGCGCGGCTGTTGATGCCGTTGGTGTAGAGCCCGATGCCGCTGACGATGTTTGTGCCGCCCGCGGGCGCTTCCATGAGCGGCTGCGGCGCGCCCGGCCCCTGAAAACCAGGAGTGTTGTCAGGCAGATCGAACTGCGTGGTGCTGGGGTCGAGCCCGATCAGAACGGTGTCGGGCCGAAGTGTGAGCGTGCCGGTGACCAGGTACCGACCTTGTGGAACGTAAAGCGCCGGGTGCGCGGCGATGGCTGCGCGGATGGCGGCGGTGTCGTCGGTGGCTCCATCGCCCTTTGTACCCAGAGTTTTAAGGTTTACCCAGCTGTTCTGCGGCGGCAAAGAACGAATGGCAGGGGAAGTGGACGCGGGAAAGGTGCTGAGCGGGGCGGCGTCGAAGGTGGTCTCCACCGTGCCCTCCGCACCCGCCCGCGACAGGGTAAGGCCATGCGCAAACGAGCGTACCTGATACACCGGTGCGGGTGCGTGGAACTCCTTGCCGCTGTCACGCAGGCGCGCGAATAAAGGAACGTTCCGGCAAACAATGCCCGTAAGATTGATCTCCGTCCGCAGGCTCGTCTCGTTGCTGACCGTGACAGCGGGACCGCTAATGTCTTCAAAGCGCGTGTCGCGCACGTAGAGCTCGTCCGGGTAGCCCGCGTCGATAGAAATGGCTTCCGGGACAGAGCGGAAGCTGTCATGGACAAGCGTAAGGCCGGCTTCATGCTCCTGAATCCCGGCGACGGATTGACCTTCAAACGTGGAGTCGAGCAGGGTGAACTGCCAGCCCGGCGAGGGTTTGCCCGTGAGGATGCCGTATCGTCCGCCGAAGAAGTGGAGATCTTCGGCTTCGTTGCCCACGTCGCGCAGCGCGGCCAAGCCGGAGTCGATGTGAAAGTTCATGTGGGTGAGGAAGCAGTGCTGGGCGATGTGAAACCGGATCGCCACCGCACCGGCGTTACCCTTGCCGAGGTCAAAGTCGATGTTGCTCATCGCGGAGTAGAAGGTCCCGGGGTTGGCGTCGGGCACCGTGCTGTTGAGCGGCACGGTGCCTGACAAGGACTCGTGCCTCGGCTTGCCCGGCGGCCCGCCCGCAAAGACGAACATATAGCCGAGGTCCTTGGTATAGCCGGGCGTGTTGTCCCCAAGTAGGAACACGGGGCGTGATGCGCCGTAGCCGATGACGCGTATCCCCGGCCATACATACACCGTGTGTGCAATGCGGTAGCGGCCCTGCGGAATGAACAGGATCCCCTCGCCGCGAGCGTCGCGAATTTGGTCGAGGGCTCCCTGGAGAGCCGCGGTGTCGTCTCCGCGTCCATCGGCGTGAACAGGGAAATGGTCCGGCGTGAGATACACGGCTTGCGCGTCATCGAGGCGCGTGGGGTACACGGATTGAGCATGCAGACACGCAAAAGGGAAGCAGAGAAGTAAAAGAAGGCTGCGCTTCATGGGCGGGGGAATCCTTTCTGGGCGGAGCGGAGGGACGGATGGCGTCGTGCGGAACGACTCCCTTGCCTTCAAGCACGCTGTAGATATGGTCGGCGGGAAGGTTCGCCAGCGTTTGTTTTTTACCCGAAGGCCAGGTGATCACGACGGCGTCGGCTGCCGGGTGGCTGCCCAGGCCGAAGTGCAAGCGCAGGTCGCTTTGCGATAGGTAGCTGCCGCCGCTGCGGACTTCGTCTTCCTGCGCAAGCTCGCCGGCGACGACGCGGACGCGCGCGTTCAAGGCGAGCCGGTCGCCGGCCCCGGCCAGCTCGAAGCCGATCCAGTGGTTATGCGCGCCGGGCTCTGAGCGCAAGACCATGGGCGAGCCTTCCAGGTTCTCGACCACGGCCTCCAGATGCCCATCGTTTAACAGGTCACCGACCGCGAGGCCGCGGCTTACCTGCGGTATCTGGAGAGCGGGTCCGGCAAGCTTGCTGATGTTGCGAAACGTCCCATCATGCCCGTTCAGGAACAGCAGCTTGGGCTCGCGATACTTCGTGCCTACGTCCGCTTGGTCGACCTGCGGGTATACATGGCCGTTCACCATCAGGAAGTCCGGCCAGCCGTCATTGTCCACATCCAAAAACGCGTCGCCCCAGCCGACGTAGGGCACCGTAGGGCGCGCGATGCCCGAGGCAGCCGCAACATCCGTGAAGTTCATCGCGCCATCGTTGCGGTAAAGCTCGGTGTACTCATCGCTGAAATGCGTGACGGCGATCGCGAAGCGGCCGGTATGGAGGTAATCGCCCAGGGCCAGCCCCATGTTGGCTTGCTCGGTCCCGTCGGCGTCCACCGCGATGCCGGAAGCAACGGCCGCCTCGGCGAAGGTGCCGTCGCCATTGTTGCGATACAGGTAATTCGGTTCGCCGTCGTTCGCGACCAGGAGGTCGAGGTGCCCATCCGCGTTGAGGTCGGACCAGACCGCGGTGAGGCCGAAAAATCTTTGCCCGTCGGCGACGCCGGCTTTTTCGGCGATATCGGTAAACGTCCCATCGCCGTTGTTGCGGTACAGGCGGTCGGGCGAGCCTTTAAGCCCGCGCGGGCCGCACTGGACCGGCAGGCTGTGGTACTGGCAGGTTTGCTTCGAGCCGAAGGTGGGCAGGTCCTTCAGGTCAAAATCGACATAATGCGCGACGAACAGGTCTTCCTTGCCATCGCCGTCGTAGTCGCCGAAAGCCGCGCCCGTGGCCCAGCCCGCGTCCGCGCTTAGGCCGGAGGTTTTGGTCGCGTCGGTAAAGGTGCCGTCGCCGTTGTTGCGATACAGCGTCACGCCGCCGAAGCAGGTCACGAGCAGATCGGGCCAACCGTCGTTGTTGAAATCACCCACGGCAGCGCCCATGGCCCAGCATGGGACGCCGACCCCCGCTTTGTCGGTCACGTCGGAGAAAGTGCCGTCGCGGTTGTTGTGGAACAGGGCGCTGCGGGCGTGCTTGCCGGCGAGCTGCATGTCCACATCGGGCGCATTCGTAAAGTAGATATCTGGCCAGCCGTCGCGGTCGTAGTCGATCAGCGCGAGGCCGCCGCTCATGGACTCGACGATGTACTTCTTTTCGGGCGCGGACAAGTGGGTGAAAGCGATTGTGGTCGATGCGGTGATGTCGGTGAGTTTCGGCGTGGGCGGCTCCGGCGCATGCGCTTGTGCCCCTGCGGCGAGCGAGGCCGCCAAGACGAAGAGAAGGACGCGAAGCAGCATGGGTTAGTGGCTGCGCCGCGCTTGCTCATCCGCGCCCGGCTCGCCCGCGGTGCGCATTTGATGGAAGGAAGCATCGAGCTCGGACTTGAGCTTTTTGTAGTGCTCGTAAGAGGCAAGCTCGCGCGCGGCGTCCTCGCTTTTGCCCCCCTGCCGATACAGCGTACTGAGCCGGTAGTGGGCGGCGATGTTGGTCGGATCCTCTGTGAGCGCGTGCTGGAGCATTTGGGCGGCGGCGGCTCGGTCGCCGGTGGCGGCCAGGATTTTGGCCAAGCCGGTTTCAGCATCGGCGTCATTGGGGGCAAGGGCGAGAGCGCGCCGGTACTCGTCCGCGGCTTTTTCCTGTAAGCCGTCGACGGCGTGGATGTCTGCCAGGCCGCGCAGCGCTTTCTCGTCATAGGGATTGGTTTTAAGGGCTGCCTCATACTCGAGCGGTGCCTGCGCGCGGAGCATGGGGTCTGAAGAGTTGTGGAGCAGCTCGGCGGTGCGATCATGGAGGCCGGGCAGATCCGGATGGATGGCAAGTGCCTTGCGGTACTCAGTCAGTGCTTCGAACTCCTTGCCTTCGCGGGTCAGGTTTTCGGCCATGTTGAAGTGCAGCTCGGCGGAGCCGGGGGCGGCCACGGCGAGGTCGAGCAGCGCTTCGTTGCCGAGTTGCGTGTATACCTGGTAGGCCGTGGACAGAATTTGCGGATTGTCCGGGTCGGTCGCGCGCAGATCCCGCACCACGGCCGCGGCGTTATCGAGCTGGCCGAGCGCGACATCGGTTTCCACCAGCGCGAGGCCGGCTTCCGTGTGGATTTTAGCCTCCGTGAGCTTCGGAAAAGCGCTTTGGAGGTTTTGCTGCGCGCTCGGGAGATCGCCGGTGCGCTCCTTGCTGATGCCCAGCAGCGCTTGTATTTTCGCGAGGTCGGGCCGCGCGTTGAGGGCGGCTTGCAGCTGAGGAAGTGCGCTGGTGTAGTCGCCGCTGAAGAAAAGAAGAACGCCGAGGTTTGCATGCGCGTCGATGTCGGCGGGGTCAAGCTCGGTGACGGCGCGCAGCTCCGGTATGGCGAGCGCGGGCTGCTTTTGCTGCAGGTACTGCTGGGCTCGTGCCTTATGCTCGGCGGCTTGGGTGCTGGAGAATGGTGCTTGCGCAAGAGCCGGCGAGCTCGGCAGGAAGGCCAGAAGCGCCGCTGTCAATAAGGAGCTGCTACGCATGATGCATCATCGTACCCCGGGTATTGCACGGCACACCAGAAGAGGAAAAGGACGGCATCGTCGCCGTCCTTTTCGGTTAAAGCTACGGTAGAGGTTAGAAGGAAATGCGGCCATACAGCTGCATGGTCCGACCCCCCACGGTAGTCGTGGTGATCTGCGCGGACTGGTTGGGTCCGATGGCATTGTTGCCGGGTTGGCCGAAGCTGGCGTGGTTGAGGATGTTGTTCGCATCCGCGCGCACCTGCATTTGAACATTGCGCTCGGGAAGAAGATCGAACGTTTTGCCCAGAGAGAAGTTGAACAAAGACAGGCCGGGTCCGTATACCTGGTTGCGGCGGAAGTTGCCGTAGGTGCCCGGAGCCGGTACCGCGAGTGCGCTCAGATTGTACCACTCCTGGAGCCGGTTGAGGCGTCCGCCCGGGACGGCGCGGATATTGCCGACCAGGTTCGCAAACTGCGTGTTGTCGCCGGACTGGTTGTAGGACGAGTTGTTGCCGCCAGTTGTAATGCCGATCGGATTGCCGCCCTGCACCACAAAGGTGCCTGAGGCCTGCCAGCCGCCGATCGCTTCATCTAGCAGAAGGTTGTTGTTGAGGAACCGGCGTCCGCGTCCGAAAGGAAGCTGGTAAATCGCCTGCCCCTTGAACATGTTCCGGATGTCGAAATTGGAATTGCTGTAGTTCGCATTCGTGTCGAAGGCGTTTTGATAGTTCTGGTAGCCTCCGCGGGCACCCCAACCGGACGAGTCCTGATCGTCGAGGAAGTGCTGCCAAGTATGGTTCACATTGAACTCGAGCCCGTTCGCCATGCGCTTGGTGAGCTGCACCTGGAGAGAATTGTAGTTGGAGATGGCGTTGTTGGTGCTGCCATTCACCTGGTTGAACACCGGGTATGGCTTGAACTGCTGGTCATTCGGCGCGAGCCTGTTTTCAGGAACCTGGTTGATGTCCACTGGAAAGTTGAGATTCTTTCCATGGTTCCCGACATAAGCAATGTCCGCGACGAGGTTCTGACCTAATGATTGCTGCAGGTCGGCCGTGTATTGGTAGTTGGTCGGCACCGGCGTGTGGTACTGGTTGTAGCCTACCGTTTGCCCGTTCCGCGCATCGGCCGTTGTCGGAGCATTGAGATAGGTCGAGTTGATGCTGCCGAAGTTATACGCGCCCACGCCGCAGCCGCCGGCGGCTGTGTCGGGCGTGCTGCCGTCCGAGTTCAACTGAACCACCGGGCAGATGCCGTTCGTGGTATCAGTTAGACCGCCAGACTGACCGAATGCGCCGCCCAGACCACCGCCATAGGTATCTTCACTCCAGGTGGAAGCGTAGATGCCGAACCCGCCGCGGACCACGGTTGAGGGACTAGGCTGGTAACTGAAACCCACACGCGGGAGCCAGATATTGTAATTAGGTGCCTGCAGTGTTGTACGCCCATGCGCATGGCTGAACGCGTACCACATACCGCCGGGCTGGCCGTTCGCCGGATTGATGACCGCCGGGTCGAATGCCGTTTCATTATTGTGGACGTCCGACCAGCCAGTCGTAATCTGATAGCGCAGCCCTACATTGACGGTCAGGTTCGATTTTGCCTTGATGTCATCTTGGATAAACACCTGAGGCAGTTTAAGGCGGCCGCCGTACTCCGGCGTTACGCCCGCGCTCCAGCTCTGGGTATCTCCGAGAAGGAAGTCGGCATATGACCCGCCTGACGCATAGTTGTCTGTTGGACTCAACTTATTTGAGTTCAGGCCATTGATAGAAGTGTAGTTGCCGTTGTAGTTGATGCTGGAAGCGTTGATGTTGCCCCACGCTGTCGAGTTCGCTTCGTTGATCAGGAACTCCCCGCCGAAGTGAAGTACATGCTTACCGCGCACCAGCGTGACTACGTCCGAGGGGTCATAAACGTGCTCTTTATACACGGCGTTCGTAGCTGAACCCAAGCCGTAAAATCCGCCGATGGAGACGTTCGGGAAGTTATCCGCTTTTGCGATGCCCAGACCAAGCTGCGCGGGAAAGCCTTTGCCTAGGGTTGAGGGAACGAAGAAGTTCAGTTGGTTGGTATAGCCGAAGCGCACCTCATTCGTGAAGGTCGGGCTGAACGTCCAAACGTCGGAAATTTGTGCGTTTTCGCGGCTTACGTCCTGGCTACCGCAGTTGATGGGGCACACGGGGCTATAGGCGAACCCAGGGTTGTCGCTTTCCGTTTGAGAGATCGTGATGCGGTTGTTCGCGGCCACATCCCAGTCCAGGCGGCCGAAGTATCTTGTAAATGGATTGTTGTTGGAAGACTGGTTGACGAAATTGTTTTGCGCGATCCCGGAGCTCAGGCTGCCCCCGGTGTTCGTTCCCGGAAAGAGCGCCTGGATTTTTTGCGCGACTGGGTTGATCAGGTTTGCGGGCAGGCGATTGCCGTTGCCGTACTCGGCGGCAAATGTTTGCCGGATGACGCAGGGGCAAGCCTGTGTAAAGGTTTGGCCGGAGCCCGAAGTATAAGTGTGGCTTCCGGTTTGCTGAATGACCTGCGTGGTCGGGTCATACAGCGTCGGCAGGCCCGGAGCCGTAAAGTCACCGGCCATCAATGCGGCTGTCGGCACGGTCGCGAAACTGGGCGCGTTGGTACCGTGGCTGAGGATTTTATCGAAATCGAAATAGAAGAACATCTTATGCGGCAGCACCGGACCGCCGACTGAAAAGCCAAAGTTGTTGTAGCGGAGATTCGGTACTTTCACATTCTTTTGGCCGAACGAGTAAGGTGCCGCATTCAAGGCGTCGTTCTGGAAATACTCATACCCGACCCCATGGAATCGCTCGGACCCGCCCTTGGTGATCTGGTTGTAGATGATATTGCCGACGCCATACTGCGCCGAAAAGGACGAGGAACTAACCTTCACTTCGGACGTGGTCTCGAAAATAGTTACGTCGGCGTTCTGGCTCATCGGCAGGGTCGTCGTCGCGCCGTCCTGCAGCATGCTATCAAATGGCAGGTTGCCGTTGATCGAGGCAGATTGCTGGGGGTTGTTGGAGCCGAGACCGTTGGGCTGCTCCGGAGATCCGGAAGCTCCCGGCAGCAGCACGATGAAGTTCTGCCAGTCTGCATTCACTTGCGGGAGCTGCACCATGGTTTGGGCGTTTAACGTCGCTTCGACCGCCCCACTTTCCGTGTTCAACAGAGGGATGTCGCTGGTGACCGAAACCTTCTGGCTTTCAGAGCCGACGGGAAGACTCGCGTCGACATTCGCAACCCCGACAGCGACCGTGATGGGACCGCGCTCGAAGGTCGTAAATCCCTGCCTGGTGAAGGTGAGCTTATAGTGGTCCGGAACGATGGGGCCGGTATCGTACACGCCTGCATCGTTCGATGTGACGGTGCGTGTTTCGCCCTTGTCCACATCGAAGACGGTAACGGTAACGCCGGGGATGACAGCGCCGGTCGTATCGGTCACCGTACCTTGGATGTCGCCGGAGTTGGTGTTTTGCGCAAGGGCTATGTCGCCCGATGCCAAGGCCAAAAACGCAGTAATGAGGCGGTGCCTTGCCTTCATGGTGCCCCCTTTAGAAGTGAAACCTGGTTGCTCTCCGGAACTTCGCGCCCCGATATGCTGTTTACTTTTTCGTTACTACCTGTAACTGAACGGCGCGAGAGAAAACCCTCCACCTTGCCGCGATGGATAGGACCATTTTCCGAAAAGAATTGTCAAGTGACGAAAGTGCGGTGTACGTTGCATAGCACTCGGGCATTTCGAGTGCAAAACAGTTACCAGCGCACTTTTGCGCACAAGGGGAGAAGAATGGGCGGACAAAGCCGACGACAGTTTCTCCAGAGAACCGCAGCTGCGGCGGCCGCTTCCGCCCTGACTCGTGGGCGGTTGTGGGCGGCCGGCGCGCGACCCGGAGCTGTAAAGGCCTGGACCACCGCGCCCGGCAGACTGTATCAAGCGACGGACGCGCCGCAGTGGAAGCCCTGGGCCGCCGCCTCGCCCCTCGGCATCGACCTTGACCCGAGCCGGCGCTACCAAGAGCTCCTGGGCTTCGGTGGGGCGTTTACCGATTCATCCTGCTACCTGTTCAACCGGATGCAAGCCTCGGCGCGACAAGCGCTGCTGAAGCAGCTTTTCACTGCGGACGGAATCGGGCTCACGGTAGGGCGTACCTGCATTGGATCGAGCGATTACTCGCGCAATGCTTATACCTTTGACGACGCGAGCGCGCCCGACGGGGAGCTCACGCATTTTTCCATCGACCACGACCGCGCCTACATCCTGCCTACCTTGCAGCAGGCCGGCTCCGTGTGCCCGGAGCTGTTTCTGTTTTCCTCGCCCTGGAGCCCACCGGCCTGGATGAAAGACAACGGCTCACTTATGGGCGGGAGCATGGTGGACACTTACTTCCATGCCTACGCGAGTTACTTCGCGAAGTTCGTTCAGGGTTATGCGGACGCGGGCGTAAAGGTGCGCGCGGTGACCGTGCAGAACGAATCGGATACCAACCAGAATGGAAAGATGCCCCAATGCGAATGGGGTCAGCAGTACGAGATACAGTTTGTAGGAAAACATCTTGGTCCGTTGTTTGAAAAGCTTGCGCTCGACACAAAGATATGGATTCTGGACCACAACTACGATTTATGGGGTCGGGTGCTCGATGAGTTCAGCGACGCGCTGGTGTATAAGTACGCGGACGGCGTCGCCTGGCATGGGTATGTGGGTACGCCGGATGCAATGACGCGCGTTCACAATGCGTTTCCAACGAAGAGTGCTTATTGGACCGAGGGAGGCCCCGATTACGAGCAGCCCGATTACGCGACCGATTGGGCAAAGTGGTCTTCAAGCTTTACAGGGATCATCCGCAACTGGGCCCGCACTATCACCACATGGAACCTGTTGCTGGATGAAAAAGGCCAGCCCGACATCGGACCCTTTCACTGCGGAGGCCTCGTCACGGTCAATTCACAAACGGGTGCGCTGAGCTACAGCGGGCAGTACCACGCGTATGCGCATTACGGAAAAAGCATGCGCCGGGGTGCGGTGGTGTTTGCTTCTTCGGGCGATCTGCCCGGGGTCGACCACGTCGCGGCGGAGAACCCGGACGGCAGCCGTGTGCTGGTTCTCACCAACCGCGAGGCCGCGCCGGTGCGCGTCCAATGCAGGCTGGGAGGGGATGCCCTGGAGCTTCCGCTTGCCGGGGACTCGGTGACGACCTTAACTTGGTAGGTGTGCAAACCGCTCTTACATATGTGCGCGGAGTGTGGTGGATGTGATGGTCGGGGAGAGAGGATTGGAACCTCCGACCTCCTGGTCCCGAACTACACGGGTGATCAACCTAAGTGCTTGACCTGGTGCTGCTTAGCCCGTGCAAGACCATCTATTCCCCCTGCTTGAAGATACCGATGTTGTACTGAATGTGCTCAGCCGGGTAGAGGTAGTCACGTCCGACAACGAACGCGGAGCTCCGCAGACAGCATACTGCCTAAGTAGCTGCCCGGCTGTGCCAAACATAGCTTGGGTCTGTAACTTCGATTTTGAAACGGTGTAGCTCGGCTCTGCTGGCGGCTCGTGCCATCCTTCAAGCTCCGCCCTCCCGCATCCTCTGTAGCTTGCGGGTCAAGACTCAGCAGCATGAGATACAAAGAATTTCTTGGGAGCCATTGGTGCCCATGCGAGCTGCTAGGGGATTCAGCGCCGCGATAGTGAACATTGAGACCTCGCTTATTCGGAAGAAGCCGGAGCCGCAGTCAAAGGTGCCCACCTCATCAACAGCGGCTCTTGGTGCCAGTCGTGGAACAAAGCCTGATAACGATACGACGGGGGCGTCGCGTCACCTCTGCCGTTTCCTGGCGCTAGTCTTCGTCGTCCAGGTAAGGGTTGAATCCCATGTTTGTATACTCGGCAGCTGCTTGTGCTC
>CAXTKZ010000028.1:2587-31159 GCA_964244985.1 uncultured Acidobacteriaceae bacterium | reverse complement strand
CGTTCGTTTGACAAACGCAAGGGCGGCAACGACAAACAGGACAGGTTCCCCATGATGCAACAAGAAATTCAGACCAATCTCGACACGCGAACAAGCGTGGCCGCGGGAGGTTCCCCGGGCTCACCGGCGAAAACCCGTTTGCAGCTCGCGGCGAAAAGTCCGCTCGCGATCGCGGGCGCGCTGACAGCCGCGTGGCTGTTGCGGAAGCAGCTTTTCCGCACACGCACCTTGCTGTTGGCGGGCGGCGGGTATGCTCTGTGGCGTACCAAGGGCAAGCCGTTTTCGCCCGTGCAGGGGCTTGTGAAAGAGCAGGCAACCTTCACCATCAACAAGCCCGCCGAGGAGCTGTACAACCTGTGGCACGACGTGACGCAGTCGCCCAAGTGGATGGAAGCGATTGAAAGCGTCGAGGATCTGGGCAGCGGGCGCTCGCACTGGGTGATGAGCCTGCCGGGCGGCGTGAAGTACGAGTGGGATGCCGCGTGGACCGAGGAAACGCCGGGCAAGCGGCTGGCCTGGCACACGGTGGGCGAGACGATGATCCCGGCTGCCGGGCTTATCTCGTTTGAGCCCGCGGTGAGCGGGCGGGGCACGGTGATGCGCGTGGACCAGGAGTTCCTGTTGCCCGGCGGCAAGCTCGCGGCGGCTTTGGGCGGCGTGTTCGCACGGACGCCGGGCGGGTTTGTGCGTGAAAACCTGCGCCACTTCAAGCAGTTGGCTGAAGCGGGCGAAGTCGCGACGACCAAGGGGCAGCCCGTGGGCAAGCGCGGCGCGTTGACAAGCATTCCGCAGGCGCTGGAAGGCGACCGCGAACAACAGCGGACGGAACCGACAACCGGCACGATCGCGCACAAGGAGATTGCATAGATGAAAGCCGCATGCTGGATGGGAAAAGAAAAAGTGGAAGTGCAAACGGTAGCCGACGCGAAGATCCTGAACCCGCACGACGCGGTCATCAAGGTGACGCGCTCGGCGATCTGCGGGTCGGAGCTGCACTTGTATGACGGGTACATCCCGTCGATGCAGCCCGGCGACATCCTGGGCCACGAGTTCATGGGCGTGGTTGAGGAAGTGGGTTCAGCCGTCAAAAAGGTGAAGCGCGGCGACCGCGTGGTGGTGCCGTTCACCATTGCATGCGGCAACTGCTTCTTCTGCGAAGAAAAGCTGTGGAGTTTGTGCGACAACTCAAACCCGAACGCCGCGACGGCGGAAACGATGTATGGCTATTCGGGCTCGGCTTTGTACGGGTACTCGCACATATACGGCGGCTACGCGGGCGGACAGGCGCAGTACGCGCGGGTGCCGTTCGCCGATGTGGGGCCGCTGGTGGTCAACAACGACATTCCCGACGATAAGCTTTTGTTCCTGACCGATATTTTCCCGACCGGCTACATGGCGGCGGAAAACGCAAACATCCGCGAGGGCGACACGGTTGCGGTGTGGGGTGCGGGGCCGGTGGGCATCTTTGCCGCGGCCAGCGCGTTTATGTTCGGGGCCAAGCGCGTGATCGTGATCGACCGTTTTCCGGAGCGGCTCGCACTTGCAAAGCAGGTGGGCGCGGAAACGCTCGACTACTCACAGCATGACGTGCTGACGAGCCTGCGCGAGCTGACCGGCGGGCAAGGGCCGGACTCGGCCATCGATGCGGTGGGCATGGAAGCGCACGGGACCGGCCCGGGCGGACTGTACGACAAAGCCAAGCAGACGCTGCGGCTGTCGTTTGATCGGCCCACGGTGCTGCGGCAGGCCATCATGGCGGTTCGCAAGGGCGGAACTGTTTCGTTTCCGGGGGTGTATGGAGGCCTGCTCGACAAGATTCCGTTCGGCGCGGCGTTCGGTAAGGGAATTCACATGAACATGGGGCAGACGCACATGATGCGCTACCTGCAGCCATTGTTCGAGCGGATTGAGAAGGGTGAGATCGACCCGAGCTTTATCATTTCGCACCGCATCGGGATTGAGGAGATTCCCGAGGCGTTCCGCATCTTCCGGGATAAGAAATACGGGTGCACAAAGGTAGTTATCGACCCGTGGGCGGACCGGACGGGGGCGCTGCAGCCGAAGGATGGTGCGCAGGGGCAGCCGCAAGCAGCATAAGTCGTAGGAAGAGAGGCCCCGAGGGAGTCGGGGCTTCTTCTGCGGTTCTCTTTGGGGCGGGCGAAATCATCTTCTATCTGAATCCTGGTTTATGTCGACACTGAAATTGGGTCATCCTGAACGAAGTGAAGGACCTGCTTTGTGCGCGCACCTCAGAGAAAGTAGGTCCTTCGTCGCTTTCCACCCCAGCGAGCAAAGAACGCTCGCCGGGGACCCCGGACTTTGCTCCTCAGGATGACCCTTTTTGTGGCGACGAATGGACCTTGCACATATCTTCTCCGGATGCCCAGTTATGAATGGGCTGTCCGAAACTACTTCTCGTTCCACGCTTCCTCGGCTTTGCGGCCCAACCCGGTCAGTGAGTGCAGATCTTTTTCAGTCGCGGTCGAAGCAGGCAGCGGTTGGTTCTCCTTTGGGTCCGGCCCAGGCAGAAAGCGGTTGGTCAAACTGGACAAACGCGAAGCCAGCGCGGGCGCGAGCGGGTACAAGCGGGCCATCAGCGCGGCCTGCGGGGTGATGCTCAACTCGGTTTCAGCGGTTTCCGCTGCGCGCAGAACGCGGCCCGCGGCGGCATAGGCATCGCGGGAAAGGCCGGGAAGGCTGTCGCCCAGGTTGAACCAGCGAAACTCTTCCGCACGCTTGCCGACCACCTTTGTGTTGCGCGGCGAGCCCGTGCGCAGCAGCCCCGGCGTTACCGTGGTCACACGGACGCCTTTCGCACGGACCTCCGCGCCTAGTCCTTCGGAGAACCCGACCGCGGCGAACTTGCTGCCGGAGTAGGGAAGCAAGTGCGGAATCGCGACCTTGCCGCCGATAGAGGTGATATTGACGATTGCGCCGTCGCGCCGGGCAAGCATTTTGGGCAGCACGGCGAGCGAGGTGTAGACCATGCTCAGGTAATTGGTCCGGATCGCGTCCTCATAGGCCTCTACCGGCTGCGACTCCACCGGGCCGATGGAGATGATGCCCGCATTATTGACCAGCACATCGATCCGGCCCCAGTGCCCTTCCACATGCGCAATCAGTTTTTCAACCTCCGCGCGTTCCCGTACATCGCAGGGAAAGGCGATCACATTGTCCGCAAGTGCGGCCCCCCGCTCCAGCAGCAGGTTGCGGGCGCGTCCCAAAGCAACCTGGTCGCGGGCTGTCAGCACGACGCGTGCGCCGGCGCGGGCGAACTGCTCGGCGATTGCAAGACCAAAACCGCGTGAGGAGCCGGTGATGAGCGCGACCTTGCCGCGCACGGGGTAGCGTCGCCACGAGCGCAGCAGGAGCTCCGCCGCCGTAAGGGTGCCCGCGGCGATCAGAAGCTTTTTCATTGTCTGGTTCATACGGAATACGATGCAGCGAGCGCCGGTTGCCAACCTCGACCGTCAAGGGTATGGTTGCGCTATCTAAAAAAAGCGGAGCAGACTCCCCCGCATGTTCATTCGATTGCTTGCCGTTCTCGCCGTCAGTGTCAGTGCCCTTGCGCAGACCCCCGACACTACACTCGCCCCGACCCCGCCCATGGGTTGGAACAGTTGGAACCACTTTGCGGGCAAGGTGACCGACGCCGACGTGCGCGCGGCAGCCGACGCCCTGGTCGCTACAGGCATGCGCGATGCGGGCTACCGATACGTCAACATCGACGACGCATGGCAAGGAAAGCGCGACGAGCATGGCCGCATCACGGGCAACAGCAAGTTTCCCGATATGAAGGCGCTTGCCGACTACGTCCACTCCAAGGGGCTCAAGATCGGCATTTACTCCTCGCCGGGTCCGCTGACCTGCGCCCACTATGCGGGCAGCTATGGGCACGAGAAGGACGATGCCCAAACCTACGCCGCCTGGGGCTTCGACTATCTCAAATACGATATGTGCTCGTACGGTCCGATTCTTGAAAAGCAGTACGGCAAACCTTCCCCCGCCAACGCCGAAAAGCGCCTCGCGGCCGACAAGGAGGTGTACGAGAAGATGCACCGGGCGCTCCAGGCCACGGGACGACCCATCGTCCTTTCCATGTGCCAATACGGGTGGGACGACGTATGGAAGTGGGGTGCCGGTGTGGGGGGCAACCTTTGGCGCACCACCGGCGACATCAACGACACCTATACCCGCATGTCCGAGATCGGCTTCAGCCAGGCCGGGCTCGCGCCCTACGCCGGGCCCGGCCATTGGAACGACCCCGACATGCTTGAGGTGGGCAACGGCGGCATGAGCGACAACGAGTACCGCACACACATGAGCTTGTAGTTGCTGCTGGCCGCGCCCTTGATCGCCGGCAACGACCTGAGCCGCATGAGTCCCGCGACGCTCAAGATCCTGACCAACCGCGATGTGATCGCGATCGATCAGGACCCGCTCGGCAAGCAGGGCGGCCGCATCGCGGAAGAAGGGATGACGGCCATCTATTCCAAACCGTTGAGCCATGGGGCGGTTGCGGTCGGCTTGTTCAACCGAACGGACGATCCGCGGCCCATGACGCTGCCCCTCGCGGCGGTCGGCATGGGGCCGAGCGCGAAGCTGCACGACATTTGGGCGAATGGGGACGTTACGCCCGAAAACGGCAGCTACTCCGCCACGGTCCCCGGTCATGGGGTTGTGCTGCTGCGGGTTGCACCGTAACCGTGTAGAGACCCCGGATGCACGTTGGGGGCGGACGCGCGTAGAATCATGGGGCAGCCTTTTCTCGGGGCGGTGCATTGAACGAGCGGCTTGCCGCTCCCCCTAAACACCTGAGCGATACATGAGCGCAACCCATCTGGAACCCGCAGCGCAGCTTTCCTTCTCCGCTTCCACCCGCGGTCTCGTTTTCGACGTCTTCCGGCGTTGGGGCTATCTCCAGGCCCAGCTTGACCCCCTGGGGCAGGAACTTGCGCCTTTGCCTCTTGAAGAAGACCTGCCGCCCGGCGCGCGCGATGAAGATATAGCCACGGCGAAAAAGGCTTACTGCGGCACCGTGGGGGCAGAGTTTATGCACATTCCCGACCGCAGGCGGCGGGAGTGGATTGCGGCGCGGCTGGAAAGAGCGCCCCGCAAGCTTTCGGCGGCGGAACAGCGCGCCGTGCTGTCGCACCTGATTCGCGCGGACCTGTTCGAACAAGTCATCCAATCGCGGTACCTGGGCACAAAACGGTTTTCGCTGGAAGGCGTGACGGCGCTGATCCCGTTTCTGGACGAGGCTTTCAACCGCGCGGCGGAGTTGGGCGCGCTCAAGGTGATGATGGGCATGAGCCACCGCGGGCGGCTCAGCATCATGGTGAACACCTTCCGCAAACCCGCGGCAGATATTTTCTCCAAGTTTGAAGACGTAAACCCTCGGTCGTTTCTCGGCGGCGGCGATGTGAAATACCATGTGGGCGCGACCGGCGAGTACCCGACGCGCGCGGGTAAAACGTTGGCATTGCATCTGGTGTCGAATCCGAGCCATCTTGAAGCGGTCAATCCGGTCGCCATGGGCCGCGCCAGGGCCAAGCAGGCCCGCGTCGGCGCGGGTGGTTCACAGGCGGTGCTGCCGGTGGTGGTGCACGGCGACGCAGCGTTCGCGGGTCAGGGCATGACGGCGGAAACGCTGAACCTGGGCAATATCTCGGGCTACTCCGTGGGCGGCACGATCCATGTCATTGCGAACAACCTGATCGGCTTTACGGCGGAGCCAAGTGAAACCAGCTCCTCGCGGTTTGCGTCGGATGCGGCCAAACGCCTGCCCGTGCCGGTGTTTCATGTCAACGCGGAAGACCCGGATGCCGTGCTGCGGATCGCGGCGCTGGCGGTCGAGTACCGGTACGAGTTTGGCTCCGATGTGGTGGTGGACTTGATCGGTTACCGGCGGCACGGGCACTCAGAGGTGGACGACCCGACCATCACGCAGCCCCTGCGCTATGCGCGGATCAGGAATCACCCATCGCTGTCGGAGCTGTATGCCAAGCGCATTGGGGTGGACGCCTCTGCGGAAATCCATACCGTGCAGCATGATCTGACCGAAGCGCAGCGGACCGCGACCGAAATCCAGCAGGTGGCGGTGCTGGCGACTTTGCCGGAGTATTGGTCGCCGTACAAGGGCGGCCCCTACAAGCCCGAATATGAGCGCGCAACCGGCTTGCCTCGCGAAGAGATCGCGCGGCTGGGTCGGGCGCTGTGTGCATATCCGCGTGAGTTCCGGATCCATACCAAGCTGCGCAAGCTGCTGGAACAACGGCTGGAGATGGCCGAAGGGCAGCGGCCGTTCGACTACGGGATGGCTGAGGCGGTAGCGCTTGCTTCGCTGCTGGAGCGCGGCACCCCGGTGCGGTTGAGCGGGCAGGACTCCGAACGCGGGACGTTCAACCAGCGACACTCCGTGCTGTTGGATACGGAAACCGAAAAGCCTTGGATTCCGCTTGAACATATATCGGAAAGCCAGGCGCGGTTTGAGGTGTACAACTCCGCGTTGAGCGAAAACGGCGTGTTGGGTTTTGAGTACGGCTACAGCCGCGATTACCCGGAAACATTGGTGCTGTGGGAAGCGCAGTTCGGCGATTTTGCCAATGGCGCGCAGGTGATCATCGACCAGTTTATCTCCTCCGGCGAGGACAAGTGGGGTCTGCTGGCGCATGTGGCGCTGTTGCTGCCGCACGGCTACGAGGGGCAAGGGCCGGAGCACTCCAGCGCGCGTGTCGAGCGCTACCTGCAATTGGCCGCCCACGACAATATGCAGATTTGCCAGCCGTCGAACGCGGCCCAGTACTTCCACCTGCTGCGGCGGCAGATGCTGCGGCCATGGCGCAAGCCGATGGTTGTTTTCACGCCGAAGTCGATGTTGCGGCATCCGGATGCCTTGTCGCCCATCGAGGATTTCAGCCGTCCGGGGTTCATGAACGTGCTGCCGGATGCGTCTGTTTCCAATGCAAAGCGAATCCTGTTGTGTACCGGCAAGATTGGCCACGACCTGCGCGTGGAGCGCGAAAAGCGCAGAGATACGCATGTCGCCATCGTGTTTCTGGAGCAGCTTTATCCCTGGCCCGAGGGGGAACTAGTCGCTGCATTCAACGCGCACCCCGAAGCTCGCGAGGTAGTGTGGGTGCAGGAAGAGCCGGAAAACATGGGCGCGCTGCAATTTGTTATGCCGCGGCTGCGCCGGTTGGTGCGGGATGGGCGGCAGGTGCTTTCGATCAAGCGCTCAGCAGCAGCAAGCCCTGCGACGGGCTCGGCCAAGGCGCATGAGATGGAGCAAAGGACTTTGGTGGATCTGGCACTGACGGTGGGGGAGTGAAGATTACTCCTGCCAGGGATTAATGACCTGCATTCCGGGGTCGGCGAAATCTTTGACATTGCGCGTGACGACCGTGAGCTTATGCACAATTGCAGTAGCGGCTATGATTGCATCGACGTCCAAGCGGTCCCGGGTCCGCGCGAGTTGAGCCCAGCGATCGGCAATCGGCGCGGTCACATCCAGCAATCTCCAGCGGTAATCAGCTTCAATGCTGTCGACCCATGCAGTGAGATGGTTGAACTTGTCAGGGTTCTTGTAGGACCAGCGATACTCTCCGAACCGAAGCTCTCCTAAGGAGACGACGCTTAGAAAACATTGATCGCGCCGTTTCGACTCAAGAAAATGCAGTACGGGCGAGTTTGGCCGAGGCTTGCGCGTTTCTGAGATGACGTTTGTATCCAGAAGAAATCCGTTGTTCAAGAGGACGGGTGCTCCGCAAACAAGCTGTCCAGCTCTGATGCTCGCTTGGCAGAGGCTCCCCGGCTTTCCTCCCGAATCTGGTCCATCATCTCGGCGAAACCCTCCACCTTCGGTCCGCTGAGAAGGTGTTCAATAAACGTTTTCTTCTTGCCTGAGAGTTCAGCATACTCGTCAGCCGAGATCACGACGGCTCGTTCCACACCATGTTTGGTGATGATCTGCGGTCCTTCTGTTTGGGCTCGATTCACGACTTCGCTAAACTGCGCTTTCGCGTGCTGTAACTGCCATGCTGCCATGACTCACCTCTGCTGACCAGATTACGTGAATCTGGTCAGATTGGCGAACTACTGCCCATACGTCGCGGCTTCCCCATTCTTGCGGAAATAGTGCCGGTCAAGCAGTGCCTGTGAAACCTGACGGGCGTTGGGGTTGAGCTGCAGGGTAAACCAAGCCATCTTCGCGACAGCCTCCAGCACCACTGCATTGTGCGCTGCGTCGAACGCGGTTGGACCCCATGTAAACGGCGCGTGCCCAGCCACCAGGACGGCGGGAATGGCATTGGCGTCAAGCGTGCGGAACCTACGGGTGATCGCAAGACCCGTGTTGTGGACATAGTCGCCCTTGATTTCGAACGGAGTCAGCTCGTCGGTAACCGGAATGGACCCGTAAAAGTGGTCGGCGTGCGTTGTGCCGAGCGGCGGGATGGGGCGCGCGGCCTGTGCCCACGCGGTCGCGTACTCAGAGTGGGTATGTGCAATGCCGCCGATGGAGTGGAACGCCCGGTACAGCAGGATGTGCGTTTCGAGGTCGGAGGAGGGCTTCATGTCGCCTTCCACCACTTCTCCATCCAGGTCCGAGACGACCATGTCCTCCGCACGGAGCTCGTCGTAGTCCACCCCGCTCGGTTTGATTACGACCAGACCGGATTCGCGGTCGATGCCGCTGGCATTGCCCCAGGTGTGGATGACCAGGCCGCGCCGCACCAGTTCCAGGTTGGCAGTGAGGACTTCAGCTTTCAGTGTTTCAAGCATTTCTTTCTCCCGATTTTAAGGCAGCTGCGTAAGAACAATTTGCGGCGGCAGTTCCCAGCGTACAGGCGTGGTGCCTGTATTGCACACGCGTACAGTCAGCGTCGAGCCGGTGGCCCCGACAGCCGCGGTCACGGAAACCTGCGCGCCGGGGTTGGGCGACAGGTTGGTCACGAGCGTGGCATCGGCAGCAGTGCTGAAATGTACCCCATCGGTTGCGACCTCGCGGCTTTTGCAGTCGCCTGCCTGCCCGCGCCCGGCAAGCGTATTGACCTGCCAGTCGCGGACAACGTACTTTACCGGGCTGTTCAGGGCTGTTGTCACAAGGGCGCGGGTGCCCCCCGGTGCATCCCCCGGACTCGCACAGGTGCGGCTGCCGGGTGCGGCGCTGCGGCCGGTTGTGTTGAACCAGCACTGCCTGTTCATGTATTGGTGGGCCAGCGCGCCGTCGTGCATCACGTCGCTCTCGTAAAAGCCCTCCTGCGGAGAAAAACGCGTGCCGGCGGAGCTGTCGTTTACATAGCCCAGAGCTGTCGCGGGTCTGGAGCCAGGCCAGGTGACCATTTGCACCCGCGTCACGCCGTTTGAATAGCTGTGCAGCGCGGTTTGGGCGTCGGTAAAGGTACGCTGCGGCTCATTGGCGGCCTCGACCACCACGGCCGCGTTGCCGGGAACCTTCACCCAGCCCTGCCCGTCGGGCTCGGTGCCGCCGGTGTAGATCGAATTGTCCACGATGTGGAGCGCAAAGCTCTGGTGCACATAGTCGTCCGTAGGGAAAGGCACCATAAAGCCGTCCGGCACCAAACCGGCGATCACCTCGGCGCACAGCTCCGACGGCGAGCTCGTCCATCGCGTCAACTGCTCCGTATCGCTGCAGCCGGAGCGATACGGTCCGGACGAATCGGGATCGAGCGAGTTGAAGTGGTTTTCCTCCAGTCGCAGCACACCGTAGCCGTTGACGGGTACCTGTTCCATGACGCTGCCTGCCGGCCAGGCAACCACCTGCTTGCCCCGGTGCAGGAGGTGCGCCTTGCCGTCGCCGGAGAACGCCCCTACCTGCACGATCTCGACCGTGCCGCGTGTGATACCGGGTACAGAGCGGCTCGGTTCGTGACTGTTGACCTGGTAGTCCGCGGGGAAGATGCCGTACGCGTTCACATAACTGTGTGTACCGTTCAGCGTGGCCTGCGCGGGGTCATTCACATATAAAGGCTGCCAGGAGGCGTCGTCGACCGGGATATCGAGCGCGCCCGCGCCGATGGCGGCAGTCAGGTGGCCCAGCTCGCCCGGGCCGGGCGCGGCAATGGCGTGGTTGGTGCGGGGCTGTCCGCCCCAGGGATAGCCCTCAATGTAGGTGTGCGTCACAGACGAGGTGGTGGGCGCCATGCGGATGCCGCCGAGCTCCGCCGTGCTTTTAATGGACGAGTTCGACCAATGCACATTGTCGCCGTCGAGGTACACAGCCGAGTGCTGGTCGGGCCGCCAGGTGCCGCTTTCAATGCGCTTGCCGTTCGGGCAGTTCACGCTCCAGCAGTAGTCGTGGGTTGCCCCGCCTTCCAGCACGTTCACGCGCTCAAAGTAGTCCTCGTTTGTGTCGCCTTCGAGCAGCACCGGCCGGCGCGTATTGGCAATTTCCATGTCGGAAAAGTACCAGCGCTCGCTCGAGCCCTGGAGGTTGAGCGCGACGCCGCCGGTTTCAGCCAGCACCACATGCCGCATGGATCCGGTGTTGGTCGAATCGATCTCCACAAGGCCGCCGTCCGTTGCACGGCCCTGCCCGGCGATGGTTAAACCCTCGATGGTGACGGGGCAGGGACCGGGTTTGCCGCTGCACTCGTCGGATGCTTTGAGATATGTCAGCGCGGCCGCGTGCGGGCTGGTGTTCAGGATCGTTGTGTTCGGTGCGCCGTCGCCGCGGATGCTGATCGCCTTGGTCAGGGTGAGCGCGGAGGCATAGCCCTCACCCGCGACTCTGTAGACGCCATGCGGAAAGTAAAGGGTGGGGAAGCCGCCGCCCGGAATGCCTGAGGTCTCCGCGAAGCGGAATGCATTGCGGAGGGCGCAGGTGGAGTCCCGCCGACCCATGGGGTCGGCTGCGTTGGGGCAGCCCTGCCCCCAGCGCGCTTCGGACACATCGACCACGCGCGGCGGCGCGGTTTGCGCAGAAAGAGAAATCGCGTACAGGCTTAAAACGGGAACATACAGGGCAAGTCGCACGGGACCTCGGAAAAGTTTTTTGCTTTTCGTGAGGCTATCACTTTGCGATGTACGGGTATGGTGGCGGCGAATGGAATCGAACCATCGACCTACGGGTTATGAGTCCGTCGCTCTAACCATCTGAGCTACGCCGCCACGAATCTTCATGGTACAAGCTCGCCGCTTCCTGAGCAATCAGGCAATGGCTTTGCCATGACCGAAAAGGTAGCCGAGCAGCAGGGTGGCGATGGGGAGCGCCGTCTTGGTGACAGTAAGGTCGAAGACATAGGTGAGCGAGTCGCGCCATTGGTCTTCCAGCAGTTTGTGCGCGGCAAGCACATCGCGGGACTGGTCTGCTGTGAGCCCGGCCAAGATCGGCGGCTGCGGATGTTTGACGATGAAATACGTAATCAGGGCTGTGCTGATCGCGAGTATCCAGGCGCCCACCCATGCGACAAAGATGACGCCCCAACGCTCAAGAAAGGTGGGAGGGACGAGGTAGACTTGACCGAGGTCGGCGACACGCAACGGTTGCGATGAAGTGTCGGGTATATCCGGCATGCAAACTCCTTAGGGCAGTATGACGTCTTTCAGAACTGCGCCGTGCTCGTCCCGAATAGCGACCTGCTTTTTTGAGGAGTGACTCGGAACTTCCGATTTCAGCAGCGAATACACAGCCACTGCTTTCCGGATTACATCGGCTTTGCTGCCGCCTTCCGCCAGTCGTGTCAGGTTTGTATCGAATTTCTCATCCAGGTCCAGGGTGTATCGGGGCATGGCTACCTCCAGCGCAGCTTGATTGCAACAATGCTGCATTCTTACTGCATTTATACTGCAATCGATAGCGCGATCCAACTTCCTTACGGAAATCCCCTTTGTCCATCCTTAAATCCCCCCGCGTTCTCGGCGTCATCCCCGCTCGGCTCGCGTCCACGCGCTTGCCGCGCAAAATGCTGCGTTCCCTGGCGGGTGAGCCCATGCTGGCCTGGGTGTATCGCGCGGCGCGGGCCTGCGCGGCGCTCGATGAAGTGCTGATCGCGACCGATGCAGCCGAGATCATGCGGCTAGCGCAATCGCTCGGATTCCCGGCTGTATTTACGCCGGAAGACTGCCGCAGCGGCACCGACCGCGTCCATGCGGTCGCGCAGGCGATCCCCGCCGACATCTACGTCAACCTGCAGGGGGATGAGCCGCTGCTGCGCCCCGAGCACCTCGACGCGCTGCTTGCGCCCATGCTCGCCGATCCTTCGGTCGAGGTTGCCACGCTGGCGACCCCGTGCCCGCCTGAACAGTTCCACTCGCCGCACACGGTAAAGGTGGTGCGCGCCCACAGCGGGAAGGCGTTGTACTTTTCGCGCGCGCCGATCCCATGGGACCGCGACGGCGAGGCTGCGGGCACGCCGCCGCTCAAGCATCTCGGGATTTACGCGTTTCGCCAGGCGGCGCTCGGACGCTTCCCCAGCCTGCCGCCCAGTCGCCTGGAAGATACCGAAAAACTGGAACAGTTGCGGCTGTTGGAAAACGGAATCGATATATGGGTGATGGAAACGCCCTATGACACGCGGGGCGTGGATACGGAAGAGGACTTGGAGGCTGTTGAGGCGCTGCTGCGGAAGCGCGTCTAGTATTGTGAGAACAATGCGGTGCCGCGAAAGGAACAGCCATGGACTTTGAGCAGCTGCGGACCTTTCTTGAAGTCAGCCGGCTCCGCTCGTTTTCGCGCGCGGCAGAAAAACTGAGCGTGACGCAGCCGGCGATCTCGGCGCAGATCCGCTCCTTGGAAACGGAGCTTGGTGCCCGCTTGTTCGACCGCGACGGCGGCAAGGTGACCTTTACCGCGGCGGGGCGTGTGTTTGAGCCTTTTGCCGAGCATGTCTTGTCCTGCCACGCGCATATCGGCATCACCATTGCAGAGCTGCATCGCTCGCCGCGTGGAGAAATCTCTATCAGCGCCAACGAGGCGACCAGCCTCTACGTGCTGCCGGCGGTGTTTGCGGCGTTTAAGCGCCAGTACACCCGCGTGGCACTTAAAATCGTGCGCGCCGACCGCGCCCGCATTCTTGAAGATGTGCTTAATCGGGAAGTCGACTTCGGCGTGGTAAGCCTGCCTGTCAAGGATGCGCGATTGACGATTGAAAGCATTCACCGGGACGAGGTGGTTCTGGTGACCGGCCCCGCGCACCCGCTCGCCGGGCGTGAGGTGGTAGCGGTTGCCGAGCTGCTGGAGCACCCTTTGCTGCTGACAAAAAGCGGCCGCCAGCGCGACCAGATCGACGATTTTTTCCGCGCGGAAGACGCGCACCCGCGCGTCGCGATGGAGGTCGAATCGAGCGAGCTGTTGAAGCGGCTGATCGGTGCTGGGCTGGGTATGGGCTTCCTGCCCCAGGCGGTTGTCGCCGCCGACATAGCTGGGGGCACCCTGCGTACCTGCAAGGTGGAAGGGCTGCGATTGTCGCGCGAGCTGGCGCTGGTGTTCCGCAAGGAAAAAGCTTTGTCTCGCGCCGCGCATGCATTTCTTGAGATCGCGACCGGCCAGAACCGGGTTGCGCCCGCCGTGCCTGTGAAAGCTGTCCGTGCGCGCTGAAATTCGCGCCTCCAAACACCCCTCCCACGTGAAAAGTTGCGCGAAACTCGTAGGGGCATACCCGGGTTCACCTATACGCAAGATGGAGGTGCGCAATGCGCAATGCAAAAGGAATCGCGAAGTGGATGACGGGCGCGGCTTTGGCGGGAGCGCTCTTGTTTGGGGCACCGCACAAGGCAGAGGCGCAGGTTCAGTTCGGCGTAAGTGTGGGCACCTATGGCGCGCCTGTATATGCGGCACCGGCGTATGGCTATGCCAACCCTTATGCATACAACGACTACCGGCGGCAGCGCTGGATCGAACACGAACAGCGCGAGCAGTGGGAAGCCGAGCGCGCGGCACAGTGGCAGCATGAGCAATGGGAGCGCGAGCACTTCTATGACCATGACCACGATCATGGTTGGCATGGGGACCATGACCACTGGCACGGCGACCGCTACTGATGGGATTAATTAGAAAGGCGGCTCCGCCTTTTTGTCTGATAAGTGAGAAGTGCGTCTCACAAAGATGGGTCATCCTGAGGAGCGCAGCGAACGAGGGACCTGCTTTTCGCCCGAGTCGGCATTAAAAAGCAGGTCCTTCGCTTTGCTCAGGATGACCCATCCATGGAAATGGCACCTCGGGCATTCTTAAAAAACATCTACCCGAGCGCCGGGAATGCAGTAATGCGCAGCTTGGCCGCACCATAGGGAACAAGCGTGATTGTCTCCTCCGCTTCCGCTGTTTCGGCGGAAACGTGGCTTTGCGGGGGTGCTGCGGCCACGCCGTCCTCGGCTTGCCACTTGGGTAATTTGCGGGCTTTTACGGCCAGCGTGACCGGCGTGCCTGCCAGCGCGAAGGGTCTTGCCCCAACCATGTTTTCTTTGACAGCGGCAGCGTCCCCCGAGACCGCATAGTTCCACGGAGTGGACGGGAACACCTGCCAATCTGCTGTTAGATCGCGGCTGCGCAGCTTGACCCAGTCCTCGCCGATGGGCAGCGAGAACAGGAGCGGTCCGCGCTCCCAGGCCACCGAGTTGTTGTACCAGCGCGTGGTGCGCGGGTTGAGCGGGAAGGAGAGCTCGACCGTGTCGCCGGGTTTCCAGGTGCGGTCGATGCGAGCAAACTGCCCTGCGGCGGGCGCGGGCTCCGGCTTGCCGTTTACCCGCAAGGTTGCACCGGCAGCCCAGCCGGGAATCCGCAGCAGCAACGGAAACGCGTGTGCCCGCGCCGGGTTGACTGTCAGGTGCACCGTCCCGCGAAACGGGTAGTCGGTTTCCTCGACAACATGCACGGGTACACCATGGACGGCGGTGCGCACTTCACTAGGCGCATAGGCAGCGGCAACCAGGCCGCCTTCGGGCGCGCCCATCCACAGGCTGGCGGTGTACTTCGGCCAACCCTGGTGAAAGTTCGCGGTGCAGCAGCCGAAGTTCGGCTCCAGGCCGTACAGGTTCGACTCGGGGCCGTCGGTGGTCCAGGGTTTGTGGTGCAGCGAGCACTCCACCTGGTTGGGCTCCTGGTTGTACTGGTGCGCCCACATGTCATCGGTAAAGGTGCCCGGCAGGGCGTTGTAGGCCAGCTTTTCAAGCCGGTCACCGAGCGCGGGCTCGCCGAGGATTGCGAGCGACTGTTCGAGCGAGAACATGGCCTCAACCACCGCGCACAGCTCGATACCCTGCGACGGATTGGGGCCCGCGAGGTGCTCATCGGCTGAGAACATGCCGTTGGGGATGCCGTGGTACTTATCGAGCGCCCCGAGCATCTGGTCGAGCCCCGCGCGGTCAGCCGGACTCTTGGTAAACAGGGATGCCACGGGTGATGCTTTGAGCGCTTGTGCGTTGTTCACGCCATGGGTCGAGAGCGCCGCATCTTTCAGCCCTTCATCTCCCCCCTGGTCCAGCTTCAGCTGCTCGCGGGTGATCTTTGCGGTGTACTTGAAGTCGGCAAACTGTCCCTGCCAGTCGTGCCCTTGCGTATGCAGCAGCTTCAGGAGCTCCAGCAGCTCCGGCTGCCCGGTGCGGTTGTACAACCAGATCACGGAGAGGGCATTATCCTGCCAGCGGTACTTGCCCCAGTCGCGCAGCGGGCGCCCGGGCAGTGCCTTGCGCTGGTAGGCGAAGTAGCGGGTCAGAAAAGGGATGACGCGCCCGTCGCCAGTAGCCTCCCCATATTGGGTGAGCACCTTGAGCATGACCATGCGCGGCCACCAATCGTTGTTGGTCGCGGGGCCGAACATGCCGTCCGGAGTTTGGCTGCTCAGGGTCCAGTCAATGTACTTCTGCGCCTTCGCCTTCAGCTTGGGATCATCGAGCAACACGGCCAGCGGGAACAGCCCGTCGAGAAAATAGGGCCCGCGCTCCCAGGACTCGCCCGTGCCGCCCAGCCAGCCGCTGTTCGGGCCGACATCGGCCCAGGTCTCGTCCAGGTGGCCTCCCAATCCGTTGGCTTGGATGGTCAGCTGATCCTTAAGCCAGCCCGCGGGACGCACCGCGCCCAAGGGTAGGGGGTTGAACGCATTGGGCGCAAGCGGGGCGCGGTTAGGGACCGGTGAGTTTCGACTGAGGTGTGCGCCCGGAGACTCTTGAGCGGGAACCGCGGCACCCATAAACCGCCCAGAAGTCGCCGCCAAACCTGCCAAGGCTCCTTGCTGTAAAAACCGCCGCCGAGTATTCCGCATCATCGAAGCTCTCCCGACACCCTTAAAGCTGCCGACACATTGTAGCCTTCGTCCTATGCGGTTGCCGACCCAGTGGAAGAGAGGGGCTTTTCACCTTTTTCATGGTGCGGCCCTGATACCATCAAGCGTTGCCGGACTGTTGCGAAATGTGAGCGCACGGCAGCGATGAAGGAAAGGGAAGCGCCTTTTACCAGCGGCGCGGAAGCATTTTGAAAAGGCAGCACGCTTTCTTACTTACCCTGGCGGCGGGCATGGCAGCCGGCGACCTCCGTGCGCAGGACGCGGCTCCCGCACCGCTGCCGGACGACCAGCCCAGCTTGATGAAAGAGCTTGCAAAAAAAGGCAAGCATAACATCGAGGATGAACGCTGGAACGCATATGGGCAGTTCACTTACATTTACGGTTCCAAAAAAGCGTTTTCCACTCCCTATACCAATTTGAATGGAAGCATCAACTCGCTTCTTCCTACACCGGAACAAAGCTTTACCGGCTCCGCTACGTTGTACGCGGGAGCGCAGCTTTGGAAGGGCGCGGAGGTATATTTTGTCCCGGAGTTGATTTCGGAGCGTCCGCTGTCGAACCTGAAAGGCTTAGGCGGCGCTGTACAGGATTTTGAATTACAAAAGGGCGGCGCGGAAACACCTACGCTGTATGTATCTCGTGTGTTTCTCAAGCAAACGGTTGAGCTCGGCGGTGGGCGCGTTGTAAAAGAATCGAGCCCCATGCAGCTCGGTAAAACATACAATAGCAGGCGATTTGTTCTGATTGCCGGCAATTTCAGCATTCTTGATTTTCTGGATACAAACGCTTTCGATATCGACCCGCGCCAAGGTATGTTCAGCCTGGCATTCTTGACATACGCCGCTTATGATTTTGCTTCCAATGCGAGGGGTTATTCCTATGGCGGGGTTTCTGAGCTTTTCTGGGATAAGTGGTCGATCAAGTATGGGCGCATCACCCCGCCCGAGCAGCCGAACCAGCTCCAGGCCGACTACCGACTGGCCAAATACTACGGCGACCAGCTTGAAGTGGAGCACAAGCATGAGGCGCACGGCGGCGGCACGGTGCGCGTGCTCGGCTATCGCAACCGTGAGAATATCGGACGGTTCAGTGAGGCGATTGAAGCTTTCCGCGCGAACCCCGCTGAAAATGCAACCACCTGTCCGGGCTTCAATTATGGATCGAGTAACAAAACAGCACCGGATCTTTGCTGGGTGCGCAAGCCGAACACAAAATTGGGCATCGGCGCTTTTGGAGAACAGTACTTAGTCAAGGACATCGGCGTGTTCGCGCGCGGGATGTTTTCAGATGGTAAGTCGGAGGTGGATGCGTATACGTCGACAGACCACTCGCTGGCCGGCGGGATTTTAGCCAAAGGTTCGACATGGTCGCGCCCGCTTGATGTTACAGGGATCGGCTACAACTCTGGCTGGATCTCCGGACCGCATGCGCAGTACTTGAAGATGGGCGGCGTGGATGGGTTTGTCGGGGACGGCGCGCTGACGCAGGGTGCGGAGCGGGTGCTCGATGCTTTTTACAGCGTAAACATCCATAAGTCATTTTGGCTTGCTGGAGACTATCAACGTGTCTCGAATCCGGGCTTCAATGCGGCGCGAGGACCGGTGGATATCTTCAATGTCAAGGTGCATGGGGAGTTCTGAAAGCTTGCTGACAGATTGGGTCGTCCGGCCCTTCCGTCATCGGGGCTCTGGCAGTCGTACCAACCCGTTTACGCAGGATAAGGGCAGCATTTCACGATGAAAACCATTCAAGGACCGGCAATTTTCCTGGCGCAGTTCCTCGGCGAAGAGCCTCCGTTCAACACGCTGGACGGCATCGCCGGCTGGGCCGCGGAACTCGGCTTCAAAGCCGTGCAGCTGCCCACACACGACCGTCGTTTGTTCGACCTAAAACTCATGGCCGAAAGTCGGAGTTATGCGGAGGACTTGCAGGCACGGCTTGCAAAGCACGGGCTCGTTGTTTCCGAGCTTTCGACACACCTGCAAGGACAGCTGATCGCGGTACATCCGGCATATGACCGGCTCTTCGCGCCGTTTGCGCCGAAAAACCTGCGCGGGGATGAACCCGCCCGCCGGGCCTGGGCAGAAAACCAGCTGCGGCTGGCGGCGCGCGCTTCGCAAAATCTTGGGCTCGGTGCGCATGCCACGTTTTCGGGTTCGCTGTTGTGGCCTTACATTTACCCATGGCCGCAGCGGCCCGCAGGCTTGGTTGAAGAGGGATTCGCCGAACTGGGGAAGCGCTGGCTGCCTATTCTGCATGCTTTCGACGAAGCCGGGGTAGATCTATGCTTTGAGCTGCACCCGGGCGAAGACCTCCACGACGGCGTGACATTTGAGCGCTTTCTCGAAGCCGTGGGCGGGCACACGCGCGCAAAGGTACTCTACGACCCGAGCCATATGTTGTTGGGAGGCATGGACTATCTCGCGTTTCTCGACCTGTATCACCCGCATGTGCGCGCATTCCATGTCAAGGATGCGGAGCTGCGGCCGAGCGGGCGCTCCGGCGTGTATGGGGGATACCAGGGTTGGGTCGACCGGACGGGGCGGTTTCGAACCGCCGGCATGGGGCAGATCGACTTTCCCGCCATCTTCGCAAAGCTGGCGCAGTACGACTACCCCGGCTGGGCGGTGCTGGAGTGGGAAGACCCATTGCAGTGCGCCGAAGACGGCGCGCGGGTGGGCGAGGAGCTGATTCGGCGCGAAATCGTCCGGGTGACAGAGCGGGCGTTCGACGATTTCGCCGGCGGGCAGTATGGGCGCGAGGAGCTACGCAGGATTTTGGGGGTAGAGAAAGAACGTTCACAGCTTTCAGTGACAAACACTCAAGAGGGGTCATCCTGAGGAGCAAAGCGACGAAGGACCTGCTTTCCTGCGCAGCGCGCAAAAAAGCAGGTCCTTCACTTCGTTCAGGATGACCCTTTTATTGAGTTTAAAATGTAGTCCAGCTCCTCAAGCCACCCGCTTCGCCGTCCCCGGGTCCAGCTTCACCTTCAACCAGCCCGGTTTGTGCGAGGCGAACGCGTTGTATGCGTCGATTGCCGACCCGATCGGCTCCACCTGCGTAATCCACTCTTTCGGCTGCACGCGGCCGGAGCGCACCAGCTCGATCATCTCCGGCATATAGCGGCGGTGGTCGCAGTTGCCGCCGCGCACCGTCAGGTTGCGGTTCATCATCATGCCGATAGGGAAGCTCTTCAGGGTGAGCGGGTACACGCCGATCACCGAAATCGTCCCGCCTTTCGCGACCGCTTCCACGCACCAGCGCAGCACTTGCGAGGGTGCACCGCCCGTTTTGAACTTGCTGCTCTGCTTAGGCGCGATCGCGGCCAGCTCGGCCTCAAACTCTTTCGCGTCGGAGCGGCTGGGCTTCGCGGGCCCGCGAGACGGGGCTGCCGCGTCAATACCTACTGCGTCGATCACGCGATCGGGGCCTGAGCCGCCGGTCAGCTCACGCAGCGCTTTGACCGGGTCTTCTTGGTCGTAGTTGATCGCTTCCGCCCCGTGCGCGCGGGCGATGTCGAGCCGCGTCGGTTCGTTGTCGATTGCGAACACCCGCCCCGCACCCAGGTGCTGCGCGCAGGCAATCGCCAATTGCCCCACCGGGCCGCAGCCGAACACCGCCACCGAGTTCGAGGGCTTGATCTCCGCCATCACCGCGGCCATATACGAAGTCGGCAGGATGTCGCTCATCAGGATGGCATTGTCGTCGTCGATGTCCTCAGGCAGCTTGAGCAGGGTGATGGCGGCATACGGAATGCGTGCGTACTCGGCTTGCAGGCCGTCGAGCCCGCCATTGGTTTCAGGGCCGCCGAAAAAGACTGTGCCGCCCATGGGCCCGCCGGGGTTGGCATTGTTGCATTGCGAAAAGTAGCCCGCGCGGCAGTAGTTACAGCGCCCGCAGCCCACGGTGGATGGAATGATCACGCGATCGCCGCGGCGGAAGTTGCGGACCTCCTTGCCGACTTCTTCAACGATGCCGATCGCTTCGTGCCCGAGAATGGTGCCGGGCTTCATGCCGGGAACCGTGCCGCGGAGAAAATGGAGATCCGTGCCGCAAATGGCGCTCGCCGTGATGCGGACGATCGCATCCTCCTGCGACTTGATTTTGGGTTCGGACACGTTGTCGAGGCGTACATCGCCGATGCCGTGGTAAACAACTGCTTTCATGGGGGAGAACTCCTAGGAGAAAGGGCTTTTCAGGATGAGATGCGCGCCCGCCGCTTTCCTTTGGCGGTTCAGCCCGTCGCACAGAGTATGATCGGGTGCATCCGGTCACCCTTTTATGTCGAAAAACTTTCAGCGCTCCGTCTTCGCTCTTACCGTGTCTGTCGCCCTCCTTATCCTGCTGGGCGGCTTTTTGCCCCCGAGCTTGCGCGCGGGCAGCCTGCCGGAGACCGAGGGCGCGTACAAACAGATGGGTGTGTACGAGGAAGTTCTGCGCAAAATCCAGAACTTTTACGTGGTGCAGCCCAGCCTGCCGGCCGTGACGGAAGGGGCGCTGCACGGGATGCTGGAGTCGCTGGACGCCGACTCGAGCTATCTTGCCCCGGATGAGCTGAAGGCCTACAAAGCCGAGCAGGCCGCGACCGCGGCACCGGGTGCGACCGCCGACCTGGGGCTGTATGTGAGCAAGCGCTTCGGCTATGCCACCGTGGTTTCCGTGCTGCCGGGCTCCCCTGCCGATAAAGGCGGTATCCACGACGGCGACGTGCTGGAGGCGATCGACGGTAAATCGACGCATGACACCTCACTGGCCATGACGCGCATGCTGCTGGAAGGCAAGGCGGGTTCGCCGGTGTCGCTGGACCTGATTGTGCCGGGCAAGGAAGACCCGATCAATAAAAAGCTGGTGCGCGCCGCTTCTGCGCTGCCCGCGATGGCGACGCAGCAGTACGACAATGGAACGATCGTGTATCTGAAGCCGACTGAGCTGACCAGGGAGCGCGTGACGGAGCTGGAAGCGGCGCTGAAGGCTGCGAAGGCGAAAAAAGTTCTGCTGGACCTGCGCGATGTTTCGGGCGGCGATGAGATGCAGGGCGTGCGGCTGGCAAACGCTTTCCTGCAAAGCGGCACGATTGGAAGTGTGACTGGGCAAAAATACCCTGCGCAAACCTTTACCGCCGATGCGCAAAAATTTGTGACCGGCGCACCGCTGGTTCTGCTGGTAAACCACGGCACGGCGGGCGCGGCAGAGGTTGTGGCAGCCGCGGTATTGGCGGCCAAGCGTGGCGACCTGGTGGGTGACCGCACCTTCGGCGAGGGCGCGGTGCAGAAAGAGATCGATATGCCCGGCGGAGCGGCGGTGCTGCTTTCTGTCGCTAAGTACAACGCGCCCGACGGCAAGCCGATCCAGGAAAATGCCGTCAAGCCGAACATCACCGTCAACCTGAGCATCGACCAGTTTTTGGCAGAGCAGGACGAGCCCGCGGCAGCCGCGCCCAACCACCCCCGTGTCGACGACCAGCTTAACAAGGCGCTGGATGTGCTCAAGGCGAAGCAAAGCTGAACCCGAGTTTCCCCACCGCGCATCAGGGGGCTGAACGCCGCCGCAAGCTGCGCTGGGGCGGGCTGATTGCCTTGTGCATACTGGCCGCCCTGTGCGGCTCCCTGGGCGGCCTGGTGCTGCTTGACTCGGTCGACCTGCCGGAGGTTGCCGAACTGGAACACTACCGGCCCTCGACGGTAACAGAACTGCTCGATATTCATGGCGAGCGCATCGGCTCGTTTGCGCTGGAGCACCGGGTTGTGATCCCGTATGAGGGGTTTGCCCCTGTGCTGCGTGACGCTGTGATCTCGATCGAGGACCGCAGTTTCGAGCATCATTTCGGAGTGAATGTGTTTCGCGTAATCGGGGCGGCCTGGCACGACCTGCGCTCGAAAGGCCGCGCACAGGGAGCTTCCACCCTGACCATGCAGCTGGCGCGCAACCTGTTTTTATCGGATGAGCGGACCGCAGGACGCAAACTCCAGGAGACGCTGCTTTCCATCCAAATCGAGCGTACTTTCACCAAGCCGCAAATTTTCACTCTGTACGGAAATCAGATTTATCTCGGCCACGGGGCGTATGGATTTGAGGCGGGGGCCGAGCTCTATTTCCAGAAGCATGCGGGCACTCTGACCCTGCCGGAGGCGGCGATGCTGGCGGGCTTGCCCAAGGGGCCGGAGGAGTTTTCTCCAACCGCCCACCCCGACCGGGCGTTGCGACGGCGCAACCAGGTTCTCCTAGCGATGCAGGCTGAAGGCAAGATCACGCGAGCGGAAGCAGAGGCAGCAGCAGGTGCGCCGCTGGGGCTGAATCTGCGGCCCCCTCCGAACACCGAAGCGCCCTGGTTTGTGGAGGAAGTCCGGCGCGAGCTGGACCGCGAAGTGGGTACGGAGATGCTGCACAGCGCGGGTTTGCGGGTGTACACCACCCTCGATCTGGGCCTGCAACGCGCGGCAAACCGCGCTGTACTGGACGGCCTGGCTGCGTACGAGCGGCGGCAGGGCTGGCGCGGGCGCTTGCCGAGCCTCCGGATGTCGCACCTGGACGAGGCAAACTACCGGCACCCGGACTGGAGCTCCCCGCTCGCCTCTGGCGCGTATGTGCATGCGATTGTTGAAGCAGTGAACGGGGAGAGTGTACGGGCGCGGGCGGGTTCCTCGGTGATTGCGCTGCGGCCGGAGGATTGGTCGTGGACGGGCTTTCACGCAGCGGGACAATTTCTGCATGCAGGTGACCTGATCTACGTGAAGCTGGCCCAGGAAACGCCGGAAGGTTGGCGCGCGAGCCTGGAGCAGGATGGGGGTGCCCAGGGTGCGCTGCTGGCAATGGACAACGCAACCGGCGAGGTGCTGGCGATGGTGGGCGGGCGCGACTTTGCGGTGTCTCAGTACAACCGGGCGACCGAAGCCGAGCGGCAGGTGGGCTCGTTGTTCAAGCCCTATGTGTATACGGCGGCAGTGGAAGCAGGGGGAGCGAAGCCGGAGCAAACCATTCTCGACGCGCCGATGAGCTTTGGCGGCTATACACCGCACGACTTTGAAGGCAATACCCTAGGCGAGATCACGCTGGAAAAGGCTTTTGCCGACTCGCGCAACATCCCGGCCGTGGAGTTGGCCGCGAGCGTCGGCATGGCAAAAGTGGCGGCCACGGCGCACCGGTTCGGCATTGCGAGCCGCATCCCGGAGTATCTGCCGGTTGCGCTGGGCGCGGTCGAGATCACGCTTCGCGAGCAAGTGGCGGCGTATTCGGTTTTCCCTAATGACGGTTTTCGCGCCGCGCCCCGGCTTATCCGCAGGGTCACCGATACGGAGGGCGTCTTTGTCGGCAGCGGGTCAGCCAACGGTTGGGGCGGTGGGGCCTCGGCGGTGACCAGCCCGGCAACCGCCCGTACCATGGTGCATCTTTTGCGCGCGGTCACCGCGCCCGGGGGGACGGGGGCTGCCGCGGCGGCGCTGGGGCACCCGGTCGGGGGCAAAACGGGCACAACCAGCAGCTTTACCGACGCTTGGTTTCTGGGTTTCTCGCCCTCGGTCACCTGCGGCGTGTGGGTGGGCTACGACAGCCGCACCCCTCTCGGCGATGGCGAGACCGGCGGCAAAACCGCCCTGCCGATTTGGATAGACCTGATGCGCGCCGTTGACGCCGGCCACCCCAATGAGCAATTCCCATGAAACCGTCGGCTGCCGTATCCCATCTACCTAACCATGTTTCCGGAAAACCCGCCCTCGATTACGTTGTACAGCCAGCCCGGCTGCGCCCCATGCTTTGCCGCGCGTATGTTTCTGCAGACCCGCGGCGTGCCGTTTGAGTACAAGGACGTCCAGGCCGACCCACAGGCATTCCGTGAGCTGATGGACCTGGGCAGCCGATCCACCCCTACGTTGAGGGTAGGCAGCGAGGTGATGATCGGGTTCGATCCGGCACGGCTGGAAGCAATGCTCGCGGCAGAAGCTGCGCATTAATGGTTGCGCGCGAAACGCGCTCATGGCTGCTGCTTGCCTCGATCGCGCTTATACTCGCGATCGGTACCGATTTTTCAGTATTTGCATGGCGGCAGCGTCGCGGCGATGTGCTTTCATTCACCACTGTACGGCAGTATGTGGCCGTGCCGGAAAGCCCGGGCCACTGGCGTGAAGAGTATTTCGGTACGGTGGATGTACCCTGCGTCGTCGCGTTTTTACCCCATCAGCGTTTAATGCCCTGCTGGTGGGTCAGTGTGCGCCGCGACCATTGGATGTAGCCTTTTTATCTTCGTGGTACTCCTGCTCGGTATTGATCTCCCACAGGTTCGATTTATCCAAGTTGCCGGCAAGAATGTTATCGACCGATACCATGGCGGTCAGCATGGAATGGTCCTGATTGTTGTACTTGTGCATTCCATTGCGGCCAACCAGGAACAGGTTTTCAAACTGGTCCATGTAGCGGATGATCTCCGGAAAGCGTTCGTAGGTGCCGAAATAAGCCGGATATGTTTTCGGTACACGGAAAACAACGGAATCGCGCACGTCTTCAGACCGCAGCAAACCGATTTTTGCAACTTCTTCGATAGCAAATTGAGCAATTTCCTGGTCCGGCTTATTCCATAATGGGTCCGAGTCGTAACAGAAGTATTCGAGCCCGATCCAAACCTTTGTCGGGTCGGCAACCATGTAAGGGCTCCAGTTATTGAAGATCTGCAGGCGGCCTACCAGCACATCGGGCTCCTGGATATAAATCCAGGTATCTTTCAGGGTCGAGCCATCGGGCTCGGTCACCAGCAGCTTGTCGACCAATAAACCGACAGTAATAAAATCCCGGTACGCGAGCCCATCTGAGATCGCCTGGATTTCCGGCGGCGCGGGCGTGTCGAGGACCCGCAGCAGCTCGCGGACCGGCATGGTTGAGAAAAAGAAATCGCCTTTCAGCGTGACGGCTTCCCCCGAAGCCGACTGTGCTTCGATGCTCGCGATTCGGCTGCCTTCCACATGAATTCCAGTCACGCGCCAGCCAGTCCGCACTTCGCCCCCGGCTTGCTTGACAAGGCAGGCGACATGCTCCCACAGCTGCCCGGGGCCGTATTTTGGGTACAGGAAATGCTCGATAAGTGAGGTTTCCGTACCTTTTTGCGCGATGTCCTGTTTGCCTTTCCTGAAAGTTTTCCGTAGGTAATGCGCCACGGCCTTGCGGAGCGAAAGCCCTCGAATCCGCTGCGCACCCCAAGCAGCTGGAATCTCCTCGCAGGGTACGCCCCACACCTTTTCGGTGTAGCTCTTGAAGAAAGTCAGGTACAGCTCGCGGCCGAAACGATTGATAAGGAAGTCTTCCAGGGTGCGCTCGGGTTTGCGCGGCTTCAGGCGGGCTTTTACGTAGCTGAAACCGATGCGCAGGGTGCGAGCCACGCCGAGTTTCCCGAGGGTCGCCGGGGAAAGCGACAAGGGGTAATCGAAAAACGACCGCAGGAAGTAAATGCGGCTTTTCCGCGGGCGCACCAGCATCTGCAGGTCGGGGTCGTGCTGCGCCGCCTCGCTGCGCTTTACCGTGCGCTGCTGGTTCTGGTAGCGGATGGAAAACTCGTCACCGTCGCCGGCGATCGGCAAAAGTGAGGTCCACCACTCCATGACGCGGTCGGATTTGGAGAAAAAGCGGTGGCCGCCGATATCGATGCGGTTGCCGTTGTGCACGAGCGTGCAGGAGATGCCGCCGATGCGGTCGCTCGCTTCAAGCACGATGGGGCAGATGGAAGACCGGCGGCAAAACTCAAGCGCGGCCGTAAGCCCGGCCGGCCCCGCACCGATGATGATGGCAGTCTGGTTGGAAGAAGCCAAAAGTATCCTTACGCTCTACGGCGTTCGTAGTGCTGGGTGAGAAGGGCGGGGAACACGCCTCCGTCTAGAATACCCGCCAAGCTCAGTGTGCCCCCGCAGCCGCGCCTGGACGGACCTTCTTAAACAGCCAAACCACAGCCACGTTCACAAAACAGATAATCGCCAGCCACCGAAACACATCCACAAATGCCCACAGGAGAGCCTGCGACCCGAGCTGCTGGTAGACCTGCCCCTGCGCTGCGCCGCGGGCGTTAGCCGGGTTCGTCTGGTGCGCCAAATAGCCCCCGATGGAGCCGAGGCGCTGCTGCAGCTGGGCGCCGGACCGCGGCACATAGTTGAGGATTTCGTTCTGATGGTGCTCGGTGCGGCGCGTCAATAAGGTTTGCGCCATGGAGATGCCGAACGAGCCGCCCACATTGCGCAGAAGATTGAAGATTCCGCTGGCATTGCCGATCTCTTCTTTAGGCAAAGTTCCATAGGAAACGGTAGTAATCGGAACAAACACAAACGACAACGCGAATCCGGTGATGACGATTGGCCCGGTCAGGGTCCAGGGCCCGATCTCCAATGTGACATTGCCGAAAACAAGCGAGGTAATGCCGTAAACCAAAAAACCGAAAGTGAGTAGGACGCGCGAATCCACTCGGTTGCCCAAAAAGGCGATGGCGGGCATACCCAGGATCGACCCGATGCCGCGGGGGCCAACCACCAAGCCCGCTGTAAACGCGGTATACCCTAGCAGCTCCTGATAAAAGAGCGGCAGCACGGTGACGAGCGAGTAGAGTGAAATTCCGAACAGGAAAATCAGCAAACAGCCGACGGCGAAGTTGCGGTCGCGCAAAGAACGGAGATTGACGAGGGGATGTTTGGCCGTGAGTGAGCGGTAGAGGAACAGGATAAAGCCGGTAACGCAGAAGAAGGTAGCCCAGCGGATCCACACCGCACCGAACCAGTCGTCTTCCTGCCCCTTGTCGAGCACGATCTGTAGGCAGCCGACCCAGACCGCCAGCGCGCCGAAGCCGATATTGTCGAAAGGGCCGGCTTTGGCATTTTAATATACGGCGGGTCATGGACGAAGCGGTTGATCATGAAAAACGCGAGTGCGCCTACAGGCACGTTGATGTAAAAAGCCCAACGCCAGCTGTAGGAGTCAGTCAGCCAGCCGCCCAGGGTCGGCCCGATGACCGGGGCGACCACGACGCCGAAAGCGAACAGTGCCATGGCCGCTCCGCGCTTCGCGGGTGGGAAGCTTTCAAGCAGAATGGATTGCGAAAGCGGCTGCAACGCGCCCCCGCCCGCGCCCTGGACAACACGGGCAATCAGGATGAAGATGAGCGACGGAGCCGCGCCCACGAACACCGATGCGATCGTAAAGATCACCACGCAGACCAGCAGGAACCGCTTGCGCCCGAACCGGAGCGAAAACCAGTTGCTCGCCGGGAGAATGGCTGCGTTTGCGACCAGGTAGCTGGTCAGAACCCAGGTGGCCTCATCATTGGAAGCGGAAAGCGACCCGGCGATGTAGGGCAGCGCCACGGAGGCAATCGCCGTATCGAGCACCTCCATAAAGGTGGCGAGCATGACGGAGATGGCGATCAGCCATGGATTGACACCTTGGGTGGCGTCATTCTGATTGGGGGCGTCAGGCACAGGCAGCTTTCGCGGGAGAGAAGTGCGTCCTGTGTGTGGGATGTACGGAGCAAGGCGTTTGTGCGCCCAGGCTTCTGAGGCGTTATGCGATGGGGTCGAAGCGACGTGACGGAAACTGCTCGTCCTCTTCGGAGAGGTGCTGCTCCGGCTGCATGGTGTCGTGGAGAACGCGCACGATGCCAACGCCGTCTAAGTATGGCCTGTAGAAGATCACGTGCCTGCCCTCTTCATAGCGGCGCAGACCGGGCCGTATCGCGTCACACGCGCGGCCTAAGAAGGGGTTGGCGGCTAGGCGATCAAAGCAGGAGTCTAGTTGGTCGAGATAACGCAGCGCCTGCCTGACACCCCACCGCTCATCGGTATATGCGCCGATTTCTAATACGTCCAGGCGGGCGTTGAATGAAAGAATCGCGGAAGGCAAAACTAATTACTCCTGAGCCATGGCTCTGGCGCGTTCGCGAATTCTAGCGCGAGCCTCGGCAAACACGATCGCGCTGTCATGCACAAATCCGCCTTTGTCCCCCTCGTCGATGGCGGCCCGAAGCACGGCCAGCTTGCGGTCGTACTCGCGCTGCTGGCGCTCCAACGTGCGCAGGCCGGCGCTGACGGCCTCATCGGCATTGGGAAATCGCCCGGAGTTCACGAGACTTGCTACAAGCTGCTGCTGCTCTTCATTCAGGCTGATTGTCTGGGCGGCCATGCGCATACCCTCTCTCCATATCGTAGCCGTTCTCTATTTCGGCAACAACGAAATCCAGTCCAACCTTTCCTGCAACTTTCCTCCTCAAGCATCATCAGATTAGTTGACAACAAGCCACTCAAGTGCGATGCTCAAGTGGCGGGTTAACCAGCAGGCGAGGGAACAAACGAATGGCAAAGATTATCGGTATCGATCT
>CAXTKZ010000028.1:0-2487 GCA_964244985.1 uncultured Acidobacteriaceae bacterium | reverse complement strand
GGTTAACCAGCAGGCGAGGGAACAAACGAATGGCAAAGATTATCGGTATCGATCTGGGCACTACAAATTCAGTGGTGGCAGTGATGGAAGGCGGCGAGCCGAAAGTGATCGCCAACGAGGAAGGCGGTCGGACGACCCCCTCGGTGGTTGGATTTACAAAGAGCGGCGAGCGTTTGGTGGGCCAGGTAGCCAAGCGCCAGGCCATCACCAACCCGGAAAACACGGTGTATTCGATCAAGCGCTTCATGGGTCGTCGTGCCAATGAAGTGAACGACGAAATGAAGATGGTGCCCTACAAGGTCAAGCAGCAGGGGGATCATCTCTCGGTTGAGGCGCAGGGCAAGGACTATACCCCGCCCGAGGTTTCAGCGATGATCCTGCAAAAGCTAAAAAAGGCTGCCGAAGACTACCTGGGTGGGTCTGTAACCGAAGCGGTCATCACTGTGCCGGCGTACTTCAACGACGCGCAGCGGCAGGCAACCAAGGACGCGGGCCGGATCGCCGGTCTTGAGGTGAAGCGCATCGTCAACGAGCCCACGGCGGCGGCACTGGCTTACGGTCTCGACAAGAAGAAGGATGAAACGATCGCGGTCTACGACTTCGGTGGCGGCACGTTCGATGTGTCCATTCTGGAAGTGGGCGACGGCATCATCGAGGTCAAGGCGACCAACGGCGACACCCACCTGGGCGGCGACAACATCGACCAGAAGATCGTCGACTGGCTGATCGATGAGTTCAAGAGAAAAGAAGGGTTGGACCTGCGCGCCAAGGGCAATGAAATGGCGCTACAGCGGCTCAAGGACGCAGCGGAGCGCGCAAAGATTGAGCTGTCGACCGCGATGGAAACCGAGATCAACCTGCCGTTCGTGACGGCGGATGCTTCCGGGCCGAAGCACCTGGTCGAAAAGCTCACCCGCGCCAAGCTCGAGCAGCTGGTCGACGACATTCTTCAGCGGTCGCTTGAGCCCTGCAAAAAGGCGATGCAGGATGCCGGCGTAACGGCGGCGCAGATCGATGAGGTTGTGCTGGTCGGCGGTCAAACCCGCATGCCCAAGATTCAAGAGCTGGTTAAGCAGCTGTTCGGCAAGGAGCCCCACAAGGGCGTCAACCCGGACGAGGTCGTCGCGATCGGTGCCGCGGTACAGGCAGGCGTTTTGTCCGGCGATGTGAAGGACCTGCTCCTGCTCGACGTGACACCGCTTACGCTGGCGATTGAGACTATGGGCTCGGTGGCGACGCCGATGATTCCGCGGAATACGACGATCCCGACCAAGAAGACGGAAACGTTTTCGACGGCTTCGGATTCCCAGACAGAGGTGGAAGTGCACGTGCTCCAGGGCGAGCGTCCAATGGCGTCGCAGAACCGCACCTTGGGTAAGTTCAAGCTCAGTGGCATTCCTCCGGCTCCGCGCGGTGTGCCGCAGATCGAGGTCACCTTCGACATCGACGCGAACGGCATTCTGAATGTCACCGCCAAGGACAATGCGACCGGCAAGGACCAGAAGATCACCATCACTTCGAGCTCGGGTTTGAGCAAGGAAGAGGTGGAGCGGATGGCCAAGGAAGCCGAAGCGCACGCAACCGAGGACAAAGAAGCACGCGAGCAGATCGAGGCGCGCAATGGGCTCGACTCGATGGTCTACAACATCGAGAAAATGCTGCGCGACTCGGCGGACAAGGTGCCCGGGGGCGAAAAGACCGAGGTTGAGTCGGCGCTCCAGTCGGCCAAGGCAGTTCTGGCCGGCGACCCGAGCGCGGCGGAGCTGAAGAGTGAGCACGAAAAGCTCACAACGGCGTCGCACAAACTGGCTGAGGCGATGTACAAGGCCGGTGCAAGCGCACCGACCGACGGCGCAACCGCAAGCGCGGGTACGACGGAGCAGCCGAAGCAGGAAGAAGGCGTAATCGACGCCGAGTACGTCGACGTCGAACCCAAGTCCTAGCCGGACGGGCGGGGATGCCTCCGGCGTAAGGGCAATCCTGACGGGATTCAGAAAACAGTGGGGTTCCTATGTATGACACAGGAACCCCGCTGCTGTTTTCCGCAACTTTCGAGGTTGAGTGGAGTCTTATCAAGTATAGAGATTGGAGCCGGGACAGACCCGGCTGGAAGGGTGAACAGAGGATATGGAAAGCACATTCTGGCAGTGTGAACAATTGCGGGCAGGGCAGGTGTACAGCACGATGCTGTTCCTCTCCAAGGACGAAGCGGAGAGCTTTATGCGGCAGATGCAGCAGCGGCAGCCGGATATGTTCTGGCGGCTGCATGCGGTAGCTGCGAACGCGATCTGGAACTGAGTTAAGATAGGAACTTCATATATGAAGGGCAGGTATATACGGCCAGAACTTAATTCAACAGGGTTTACCTGTCCTTGCTGTGGAGTTCTTGCACAGCAATACTGGAGCGATCTTCTGAGTCAGAATCGTGATTGCGAGGATTCAGAGCCAACTAAACTTGCTTTCTCAACGTGCTACGCGTGTGGTAAA
>CAXTKZ010000027.1:6892-32340 GCA_964244985.1 uncultured Acidobacteriaceae bacterium | reverse complement strand
TCGGATGCGGTTCGTGTACGTACTCCCGTTCTCCCCTGTGGAGGCGTTGGTGGAGATGACGTATCTGGATGATCCGCAGCTGCCCGAGCCTCCGTACCAGCGCGACCTCGAAACCTGGCTGCGCGAACGCACGGACGATTGGGAGATTGCGTACACGGAATGCGGGTCACTGCCCATGGGCTTCGCCCCGCCCGCGCTCGCGCCGTCCGGCAATCTTCACGCGATCGGCATCCGGGGCGGACGCGTCAAGCCCTCTTCGGGATATGCTTTTTTGCGGATCCAGCGGCACAGCCGTGCGATTGCAGAGGCTTTCTGCGCGGGTCGGCCCATACCGGACGTGGCCGAGCCTCCTTTTTACAGCGCACTGGACGCGATCTTCTTGAAGGCTCTCGAAAATGCCGACGCGCCTGAACTGTTTCGGACGATGTTCGCGCAAGCGGAGCCGGATGCGCTGGTGCGCTTTTTGAGTGAGGCGAGCGAGGGCTGGGGAGAGGTGCTGCGGGTGGCGGCGAGCCTCCCAAAGCTGCCCATGATGGGTGCTGCGCTTCGGGTGGCGCGGGACCGCTGGCAAACAGGCGTGCAGACTGCGGAGGTACCGGGATGAGCGAAGCTACGCTGCACTCTTCCGTTACGCCCAGTGTGCGCGGCCTTCTCCTGCCCGCCCGCTTAATGGCGTTTTCTGCCGTGGTGGGTCTTTGCTGTGTACTGTCCGGGTTGGGGCTGCTGCGGGGGGCAGCTGCCGCTGCGCTTGCGATCGGAGCGGTCTCCATTGCCATGTGGCATGGCGCTTACGACCATGTCCAAGCCAGGCAGGTACTCGCACCCACGCTCGGTCGGCGCTGGCTGCCGGCGTTCCTGATTGGGTATGCAGCCTTGGCCGGAGCGGTTCTCCTGGGTTGGTGGTGGTTTCCTCTCTCGTCGCTCGTTCTGTTTTTCAGCTACTCCGCTTGGCATTTCGGAACCGAGCCGGACGAGGACACACCCGGTCCGGCTGGGGGATTGGTTGCGTTTCTGCTGGGGGCAGTGCCGATCGTCGCAGCTTGCCGGTGGCATGGGAGCGAGGTTGTGCCCATCCTGGCTGCAATGGTTTCCCACAAGGCCGATGCCCTCGCAAACGCGCAAGGATTGGTCGATGTCCTGTCTTTTCTGTGCTGGCCCGTGCTTCTCGCTGCCGCTCTCGGTGTGCTGGCCGGGGCACTTGGGCAGCAGCGGGCTACGCTGTTGTGTGGGCTTGCGCTCCAAATACTTTTATTTCGTGTTTGCAATCCGCTGACGGCGTTTGCTGCTTTTTTCTGCTGTTGGCACGCGCCGGAGCACCTTTTAGCAACCAGTACAGGGAGTGGAAGCCTCAAAACAGCCCTCAGGCGCAATCTTCGGGCCGGCCTGCTGCCGTGGCTTGTCTCGCTTTTTCTCCTGGGTGCGGCGTTTGCCTGGGGCCGTCATGAGTGGGTCGCGTATCAAAGCGAGTTGTTCGTGATCCTGAGCGCGTTGACGGTACCGCACATGATGCTGAACGAGCTGGGCCGTTCCCAATGGCTGCGGCGGTCGAAAGTAAGGGAGAGCTTTGTATGACCGACGCGATCCTTGGGGAACTGGAAAAGCAGATCCACCTTCTTGCAGATCGTGCCAGGGGAGACCTCGCTGCACCCGTCAGCTATGCCGTCCCTGGCGGCAAGCGCGTCCGGGGTGTGCTGCTGATACTCGCGGGCGGAAGACCGGCGGAGGGAAACACGTTGCTCCAAGCGGCTGCCTGTTTGGAGCTCCTGCACGCGGCAACGCTGGTGCAGGATGATATTTTCGACGGCAGCCGCACACGCCGGGGCCGTCCGGCTGTGCATTGCGCGTTCGGTACACGGTTGGCTACGCTTGCTTCCGACTGGATGTTGGCAGAAGCGATACGGTCGGCATACCGGCTTCACTTCAGCTTTGGTGACGCGCTGAGCGAATGCGCGCAAACGCTGATGGCCGGCGAGGCGCACGAGCTTGCGCCACCCAGATGGGCAGGGATGGCATCGCTACGAGCCAGGGCTGCGGCCATTGCTCGATGGAAAACGGGCGAATTGTTCGGCTTGGCGCTGAGTGCGCCTGCGGTCCTGGAAAGCAGCCCAGGCCGAGCGTCGCGCCTGCGGGAGGCCGGCTGCGCCTTGGGCGTTGCGTTCCAATACCTCGACGATGCGCTTGATTTGTATGGCGACGGGCAGGCGGCAGGGAAGGACCTCAGGCGGGATGCCGCCGCGCGGCTTTGGACGCTGCCCATGCTGGACGCCTTGGGCATGGTGGGCGGTGATGTGCACCTGGGCGGGGAATCGCTTCCGGGAGGAGCCGCATCCCTGCTTGCTGCCGCACACGCAAGGGTTCATATCCTGGCGAAAGCCCGTGCGCAGTGGCAAACAGCGTTTGAACGTGTTCTGGAGCAGCTGTCTGACGGTGGCGCTGCGGGTTCTATGCTTCGGGATGTGGCTGCTGCGATGCTTGCGTCCACCGAACCTCTCGAAACCCGCTCCGCCGCGTAATCTTTTCTCTCCGGCGCGATTCGGCTACCATGACGCAACTGTCAACGTACTTTCGTGTTGCATCATGAATCACCTGTCTCGGGGAGGACTGGCCGGATGTGGCGGAAAACACTGAGGTCCTTCGCTTGCTGTGCTTTCCTGCTGACGAGCCTCCACCCGGCACGAGCGCTTGATCCCCTGCCCGCACCCTTAACTCCCGCGGCAAGCCAGGCGCAGCAGTTTCATCTGCGGATGTATCACCTTCACACGGGTGAATCGGTGGATGTGACCTACCGCGTGGGCGACCGCTACATTCCTTCCGCAATTGCCATGTTGAATCACTTTCTGCGCGACCATCGCACCAATGACCTGGCGGACTATGACCCGCACGAGTTCGATGTGCTGCACGCTCTCATGCAGAAGCTGCACAGGCCGAATGGTTTGATCCAGATTGTTTGCGGGTATCGCACGCCCGCAAGCAATGCATACCTGCGCTCGGAAGGCAGAGGTGTAGCAGAGCATTCGCAGCACATGCTTTCCAAGGCAATCGATATCCGCGTACCCGGCGTTTCCACACGCAAACTCGACCTTGCCGCGCTTTCACTCGGACAGGGCGGGGTAGGCTATTATCCCCGCTCGCAGTTTGTGCATGTGGATGTAGGCCCGGTTCGGAAATGGACTTTGAGATGACTTCAGGCGCTTAAGTTGTATCTCCGGTCTGCTGCTTCGGTTCAGGCAGAACGGGGAAGGGATCGCCTTTTGAAAGCACGTCTTCCATATCCTTGTCATACCCGTATAGATCATTGAAGAAGTGCACTGTGCCGTCCTCGGCGACGCGCGCTGTTTCGTAGAAGATCCGGACGGGAATCGGGCTTTTGAGACCAACCGTCTTGTTATCCTCTCCGTTCTCCATCGCGTCTTTGATAGCATCCGGGGTCCACTGCGGTTGGTCGTGCAAGACCCAGGCGGCCAGCTTTGCCGGCTCCTGCAGGCGGATGCAGCCGTGGGAGAAGTCCCGCCGCGTGCGATTGAATAACTCAACAGCGGGCGTGGAGTGCAGGTAGATATTGAGCTTGTTTGGGAACATGAATTTAACCAAGCCCAGCGAGTTGTTCGGACCGGGCTTTTCGCGAACCATATAGAGGTTTTTTTCCAGTTCCTCCGGCGTCCAGTGCGGCACGGGCTTGCCTGCGCGGTCCACTACCTCAAAGTTTTTCTCATCAAGATAGCTTTTGCTTGCCTGCACATGCGGCACGATCTCCTGCTTGACGATAGTGGGCGTGACCACCCAGTATGGGCGAAAAACCAGGTACTTCATTTGCTGCACTAGCACCGGGGTTTTATGGTCGTCCTCGATAGATTGACCGACCACAACCCGCATCTCAAACGCTTCTTTGTGATCGGCATCGTAGGTACGCAGACTGAACTCGGGAATGTTCACCGCGATCGGTGCGGTTTGGTACTCGGGTGGGAGCCAGCGCAGGCGCTCCAGCGTGTCTTCGAGCTGATGCACCCGAGTTTCCAGCGGGACATTGAGTGCCGCTACGGTTTGTGCGTTGAGCCTGCCGTCGTTCGGCAGGTTATGCCGGGTTTGGAATCGCTTGACCCCGTCCGCGATCGCCCCCGTGTAAGTACGGCCCCCGTCGGTGGCTGCATCGCTCGGTAGATCGCCCAGAAGGGCAAGCCGGGCCGCAAGGACGCCCGATTGCGGGTAGGCCCCACCGGGTGCCAGCGTGCCCGAAGGAGCGGCTAGCGATCCTTGCCCTCCTGCCTTTTGTGCGAGCTCCTGATAATGGTGTAGGGCATCAAGCGTGTCACGGTATTCAGCTGAATCCGGCTCCACTCCCTTGAGTGCCGCGTCCATGTCGTCTGCCGCAACTACCTGCTGCACCACGAAGTTGGCCAGGTCGTACTTTTTGGCTTGTACGTTGACCCCGAAAGAAAAATGTTGTGGATTGACGCGGCCCACATGGAGGTCCGAGATGTAGCGCATCGCGCTGACGGTCATTGCGATGTCGAAAGCGGCCAGCTCCTGATCCCCCGCTTTGCCCAGCCCGGCGAACCGCGCCTGCCACAGCGGGGCATCGTAGTCCTCCGCATGGAGACCCTTGGTCCCGCTTGCCTCGAACAATTTGGCCAGCGCGAGTGCCTGCTTAGTCGGCTTCTGATGATCGACCCAGGCGGGGTTCCAGCCACGCTGCTCGTAAAAGCTCCGCACCAGCGGCTTGTAGTCTGAAAAATCGGGCCAGTGCAGGGCGGACAGGTGCCCGGCATCGGCTTTTGTTTGCAGTGCCTGCTCGAGCGGGCTGCTCGTCGCATGATCGGTCGCAGGCGCGGAGGAGCCGTGATGACGGCAGCCCGTGACTGTTAAAACGAAACACAAAGAAGCCAACAGCGTAAGCGAGTGGAACAAACGACGATGCAAGCAAGTCCTTCCAGAGCAGGAAAGGCAGGAAAGAACGCATTTCCTCACTCTTTATACAGGCTCGTATCTGCCTGTCCACTGCCCAATCACCGTTCTTCATTACCAACGATTTCATTTCGGGACTAGAATCCCGAATTGGGAAACTCCGCAGCTTCCGCTCTCAACTGCCTCATTGCCCATTGCGCTGCATCCCGCACTGTTGCGTCTTCGTCCGCTGCCCACTGTTCCAGGAACGGCAGCAGCGAAGGGTCACCGCCATTGCCGATTGCAATGGCAAGGTTGCGGCGGAAGCCTTCCCATCGTGCCCGCTTGACCGGCGACCCAAAGAACATCGCCTCCCATTCGGGCCGCTCCAGTGCCGCCAGCTCGCTGAGGTGGGGGTTCACCAGCTCCGGACGGGTACGCAGCTCAGGGTCGGGCAGCAGTGGCTGCCGGCGCGCGCGGGCATTCCATGGGCAAACATCCTGGCAGATATCGCAGCCGAAGATCTGCCGGCCGATGCCTTCCCGCAGGTTGGGCTCAATGGGTCCGCGTTTTTCTATGGTCAGGTAGGCAATGCAGCGGCTTGCATCCATCTGCCGAGGCGCGATCAACGCATCGGTGGGGCAGGCATCGAGGCAGCGCGTGCAGGAGCCGCAGCGGTCGGCGGGTAGGGTGGCGCGCTGCTCGGGCTCCACCTCAAGATCGGTCAGGATGACGCCCAGAAAGAAAAAGGAGCCCAGGTTCTCGTTCAGGGTACAGGCGTTTTTACCCGTCCAGCCGATGCCTGCCATGGCGGCGAAGGCGCGCTCGACCAGCGGGCCAGTGTCGACGTAAGCCCACGAACGGAATGCGCCCAACTCGGCCTGGAGCGAGGCTTCCATGGCCTTGAGCCGCCGCAGCAGAACTTTGTGGTAATCGGAAGGGGCGAGCTCCCCGCCGGAGAGCTGCCGCCCGGACCAGGCATAGCGAGCGATCCAACCCGTGCCGGGGGGCGCGGAGTCAGTGGACAGTGGGTACTCCACGCTACCGCCGTACGGCGCGGCACACACAATGACCGACCGCGTCCAGGGCACAGCGACTTCAACTGCGCTGCGTACATAGCGGCCCAGGGCATCTTTACGCTTCAGATACTCCATCTCGCCAGCGTGGCCCTGCGCGATCCACTCGGCAAAATAGCGTTCGTGCGTCTCGCTTTCATTGCTGCCGAGGGGGGGTACAGGTGCGATCCCAGCCGCTGCGAAACCGGCGGCTCGGGCGTGCTCTTGTAATGTTTCCTGGAGGCCGGCAGGCATACTTCCAGCCTACCGGAACTGTTTAAAAGTCCACCCGTAAGGAGAACTGCTGCACGCGCGGGCGATTGAGCACGGCCGAATACTTGCCCAGCGAACCCGAGGTGAGCTGGTTGCCGAGCGAGGTGTTCGGGTTGGTGTCGAAGCGGACCGAGTTCGTGAAGTTGAACGCTTCCCAGGATGCGCGCAGTTTTGCTTCACGCAGGAGCGACCAACTTTTGGAAACGCTGCCGTCCACTTCAAAAAAGCCGTCACCGCGGAACACGTTCCGGCTCCCGGCTTCACCGGGGTAGGGCAGGCGGATCGACGCGGACAACGAACGTACATTATTGTTGATCGCGCTCGGGTTGCCGAACACCTGCGGCGTGCCGGCGGCATCGAGATGCTTGCGGATGGGTGCAGAGCCTTGCCGCACGCCGAATGCGGGGAACTCCCAATCCGTGGTATAGCCGGGCTCGACGACCGAGAAGGGAAGACCGCTCGACCAACGGCCCAGACCGGCAACCTGCCAGCCGCCGAGCGCGGCGTCCTCTAGGCGACCGATGCCGCCGCCGAACTGCCGTCCGCGTCCGAACGGCACCTGGTACACCCAGTCCCACGAGATAAGGTGGCGTGTGTCGAAGTCCGAAACCGCGCGGTTGAGAGCCGGATTCCAGGTGTTGTTGATTGTGGAGAATGTGCCGGTTGCGCCGGAGAGTGGATTGCCGCGTTCTGCATCGGAGCCGTAGTCGATGGACTTAGAAAACGTGTAGTTGAAGTCATACTGCAGTCCATGTGAAGTAGGGTGGCGCACGATTACTTGCGCCGCGTTGTAGTAGCTTTGGCCGATGCTTGCAGTGGCATTCAGAGTAGAAAACTGTCCCTGGAAAAAGCGCGTACCCATGGGGCAGCCGTAATAGCAATAGAAGTCCAGGTCGGCCAGCGAGGTAGTTTCGCCGTACGTGTAGCGATACGGTGCCCACTCATTGGAATAGATAAATTGCGTAGCGCTGACCGCCGGCGTCGCAAGATAGCCGAAGACATGCTCAAAGTAGGGAATCGGATCCACTGTAGCGGTGCGGTCGCCGCCATGAGCATCCACCTGCCGTGACAGCGCCGAGCCTGCGGTGAAGTAATCGCCTGCACCTTGAGGGTCGACGTAGTCGACAGGCTGGGCCAGGTCAAGCTGCTGGAGTAAGTGGCGACCCAGGCGGCCAATGTAATCCATTTCAAGCGTGATACCGCCCGGCAGCTGCCGCTGCACGGAGGCATCGAGGACCTCCGAGTAGGGCGTCTTCAATCGGTTGTCAATCCCCTCCGTAATCAAAAAGTTTGTTGCTGAAGGGGTATACGGGAAGCTGATAGGATTGCCCGGCGACGGACCGGTATTGATGGCGGGCAGGTTGCGCTTGCCGGTAAAGCGGGGCGCATTCTCAGTGCTGTAACCCGCACCGGGGTTAACGAAGCTATTAGTCAGACCAAACGACCCTTGCTGGTCGAAGGCATTGACTACCGACTGTCCGTAATGGTCGAAATACAGTCCGAAGCCCGCACGCAAAGTCGTTTTCTGGTTGAGGGCGAAAGCGACCGAAACGCGCGGAGCTATGTTGAGTTTCTGCTTGGGCCAGTAACCGGGGCGTCCGTTCGCTTTGCCGCTCGGCACAAACTGGAGCAGCGGCTCATACACCTGGCCCGCTTGCGCGGCGGCTTCACGCTGCTTGTACCAGGCGTCGGTGTCGATGGTGGGCGAGACCTGCTGCCCGTTGCGCTCGTACGGAGTTTGCAGGAGGGTGTGGCGCAGGCCGTAGGTCAGGGTCAACCTGGGCGTGGCGCGCCAGGTGTCGGCAATGTAGTACTCGAACTCATTGGTGCGGAAAGACCGGTTTAAAAACGCGCCCTGGTCGAGCAGCAGCCCGGAGGCACCGTCGCGGGCGACATTGTAGTTATAGACGCTGTTTAACTGCGGCACCGTACCAACCAGATTGGCATAAGCGATCTGGAATGAATTGGTGAACCCCTGTGAGTAAGTAGGCGATCCGTCCCCGATGGAGGCGGGGTCGGGCTCATTGTTCAGCCAATAAGGGTTCGTGCTGGCCTGCGAGTAAGACAGCGCGTCGGTCGAACGATTGTTGGTGATCAGCCGCCAGTTACCCCCGAACGAGACGCTTTGGCTGCCTTTGTTCCAGGTCAGGTTGTCAACAATGTTATGCACCGGCACATTGACCAGGGTGCTCCGGTTCTCTGCATTGAGCTGGTCGATAAAGCGGAAATCGACATAATTGCCGCTTCCCACACCGCGGTTTCCGTAACCCTGGCGCACATACCCATACCGCAGGTCGTTCACGAGGCTTGAGGTCGGTGCCCATGTATAACCGCCTGCCAAACCTTTGGTGTTATCGAGAATAGAATAAGACGCGGGCTGGCCGGGGAATTGCTCTGTACCCTCGGTTACATCTTTTTGAAGATTGCCGCGCACGAAAAAGCGGTTTCTATCGTTCAGCACGTAATCCACCTTAACGATGGTGGTATTGAGCGACGCAGGCGCGGGCGAGGAGAAGGTATACGCGCCGGTGTTATAGCCATCCCCTGTGTTGAAGCTGGTATTGAGCGGGTACTGGTTCCAGTAGCTCAGAACAAAGGGATCCCCGCCGGGTCCCCAGGGGCAAACTCCATTGGCGGTGCAGGGAGCATCGAGTGCGGATACCTGAGTGGGGCTGAGGGTAGTTACGCCGCCGTTTGCGTCCTCGTATGTCAATCTTCCCGCACGGTAAGCAGCCGTGGGCACGGTTCTGGTCGCAACAATGTTTTCCGCGGTGCGCTGGCCCTCATAATTGCCGAAAAAGAACAGCTTGTCTTTCAGCGCGGGGCCACCGAGCGAGCCGCCGAAGGTATTGCGGAGCAGCTTGCTGGCGATATTGGGCTGCCCGTTTTGCAACTCAGCTTGCTTGTAAAACCAATCGTTGGCAGCGGCGAACGGCGGCCTGTAATACTCATAGGCCGCGCCATGGAAGCTGTTGGTGCCGGACTTAGTGACAAGCGAGACTTGCGCGCCCGAGGAGCGGCCCTGGTCGGCGGTTGAATTGGAAGTGGTGACACGGAATTCTTCGGTGGAGTCCTGCGTGGAGCGCAGCACGCCGGTAAAAGCATAGCCGTTTACCTGGTCGTTGTCGTCGATGCCGTCGAGCGTCACGTTGCCCTGGTCGGACCGCGCACCCGCAACCGCACCCGAGCGGCTGTCGGTATTTTGATCGACGTTGTGCCCCAAAAACAGAACGCCGGGCTGCACACTCAACAGGTCAGGTACGTTGCGGCCCTCGGTCGGTACCGACTGAATGAACTGGTTGTTGAAAGCATTGCCGATGCTGGCGTCGGTTGAATTGAGCGTCTGCGCTTCCGCGGTCACGTTGACTGTTTCCTGCGAAGCCGCGGCACCTAGCGCGACATCGACGGTGGCGGGCTGCGAAACGAGCAGTTCTGCTGTGCGGTCGACGGGAGAAAACCCCGAGGCCTCCACATGCACCGTATACGTTCCCGGAGCAAGCTGGGCGAAGTTGTAGCCACCCGCCCGGTCGCTGGTCTGCGTCGCGGAAAAACCGGTTGACCGATTGCTGAGCGCAACTGTTGCACCCGGTACAAGAGCTCCAGTCGCGTCGGACACCGTGCCCCGCAGCGAGGTGAAGCTGACCTGCGCCGGAACCGTGGTTGCGCACAATGCCAAGCCGGATGAGGCAAGCAACAGCCGCCGATTGCTGAATTGTGAAAACATGCCGCCCTCCAGAGTTGAACAGAAAAACCGCCCGGCCCGCTAGAAAGGCATCCATCGGCAGGGCACAGTTGAATCCTCATCGTTGCATGGAAGGTTCCACACACAAAGGGTGTACGGGCTGCGTTTATGCCGCGCATAAGCGATTTTTGTAGCCGGTTGCTGAAGGGTGATTGATCCGGATTTAGGGGGCGATTGTCAAAAGTCTGTGAACAGACGTTGAAACTTCATGCCCGCGGCACATAATTTCAGCTTCGGTTAAGGTCCGCCCGATGGACTGGAGGTGTTCTCACTTCTGGTCTCGAGGCTTTTCTCTTGCATTTTTCTGCGCGTAATCTTGCCTGCATCTGCTGTATTGCCGGGTCCGTACTGCACTCTCTCCCTGCCCAAGGGCAGGCCGACCGTGGATCGTTGGCCGGCAGCGTCACGGAATCCACCAAAGCGGTGCTGCAGGGCGCGCAGGTGGTGCTTGAGCCCGGCGGCCAGACCGCCGTTACCGGACAGGAAGGCTCGTACATCCTTGCCGGGCTGAAACCGGGCCATTATTCGGTGACGATTACGTACCTTGGATTTCAGCCGTACAAGACCGAAATCGACGTGGCTGCCGGCGTTGTCGCGAAGGCCGACGCGGTGTTGTCCTTGGGGAGCGAAACCACCAGCGTGGACGTGCGTCCCGAGCGTGAGGTCGGCGAGGCAGAGGCGCTCAACCGCCAGCGCGTGGCAGCCAACATTGTGCAGGTGTTGCCTTCAGAGGTGATCAACAGCCTGCCCAATGTGAATATCGCCGATGCGGTAGGCCGCATGCCTAGCGTTTCCGTGGAGCGCGACGAAGGTGAGGCCAAGTACATCCAGATTCGCGGAACCGAGCCGCGGCTGAACGCGGTTACTATCGACGGCATCATTGTGCCGTCGCCGGAGAATGTACGCAACGTAAAGCTGGACACTATCCCGGCCGATCTTGTTGAATCCATAGAGGTGAATAAAACCCTGATGGCCAACATGGATGCGGACGGTATCGGCGGTTCGGTGAACCTTGTTTCACGCGAAGCGACGGACGAACCCTACTTTGCTATTGAAGGGCTGTACGGACATACGCCGATTAATGGCGGCCGCGCAGAGGATCAGGTGTTCACAACGTATGGGCGTCGCTATCTCGCGGATAGAAAGCTCGGAGTTTTGCTCACCGGCAGCTATGATTCAAATCAACGCGGCATCAATGACATTGAGCCGGGTCAGGCTGTGAATCCGATAGCTGGGTCCAGCCAGACGGTTAACGCACCGAACACCATCGACTTACGGAACTACTTCTACGACCGTTCGCGCTATGGCCTCGGCGGTACGCTTGATTATAAGTGGAACGACCGATCCAGCGCTTACATCAAAGGCTTGTACTCGTACTTCGACGACTTCGGCGAAGATACGATCAATCGGCTGAACGCGGGAGCTTTCACATCGGCAAGTACGACCGACAACACCGGAAATTTGCAGTACCAGAACATTTACCGCAGGCCCGTGCAGCAGATATTCAGTATTTCCGGGGGCGGCAAGCACGATTTCGGCCGCTCCACGTTGCATGTGCGGGCGGCGCTCTCGCAGGCTAAGTTAACCGGTGGGTTTATGACTTCCACGTTCAATGGACCAGCCGCCACAGCCGATCCTGCCGATTCGACAGGCAATACTCTGCTGAACAATGGGGTGGGTTACACCTTCAGCGCGGCAGATCCCTTCTTGCCCCACCTCACGCCCGTTGTGGTGCCGAACAACGTCGGCGTCTACGATCCTACCCACTACGCCCTGGGCAGCATCAACTTTCAAGACAACCATACCTTTGAACGGGATGCGGTCGGCCAGTCGGATTCTTCGCGGACCTACACGGAAGGGCAGGCTTTCGGGACATGGCAGATCGGCTTTAAGGTGCGGGATGTGGTGAAGAACGAGCTTGACAATCAGTCGCAGGCTACGGGCACATCGCCTTTGCTCAGCCAGTTTCTTACAGACAGAGGCAATGGAAGCTACTACTTCGGGCAATACCAATCGGGACCGCAGTCCAAAGCAACGCAAATCCGATCGTACTACGACCAAAACCAAACACAGTTCAGCGTCGACCCTTTAAGCGCGAGAAACCTGCGCCAGGATTTTAAAATCAACGAGCGCGTTGCCGCGGGGTATGCGATGAATACTTTGACGTACAACCGCTTGCGTCTGAACACGGGTATTCGGGTGGAAGCGACTTCCGAGGCGGTGCGCGGCTACCAGCCGAACACGGTCGGTGTGGTCGCCCCGGTCAACCTGACGAGCGGTTACATCTATGTGCTGCCAAGCGCGAGCCTGCAATACAACATAAGCGATTACACCGATTTTCGAGTGGCTTACAGTATCGGACTTGCACGGCCCAACTATGGAGATCTCGCCCCCTACCTGACGTATAACCCCACAGCAGACGGTACCGCGGCAAATCCCAGGTTGGCAGCCGGCAACCCAAACCTCCAGCCGACCTGGGCGCATAATCTTGACCTGCTCGGCGAACATTATTTGAAGACCATCGGGGTAATCCAGGGCGGCTTGTTTTACAAGATGATCTACAACGACATCGCGACCTCAATCGCAAGTGTCCAGTACACCCCTCCCGGCGCAGCAGCACAGCAGGGGTTGTTGTCACAGTCGCCGGTCAACATCGGGGCGGCCCACCTGATCGGAGTGGAAGGCAGCTGGGAGCAGCATCTGACGCGGCTTCCTTCCGGGCTGAGCGGGGTCGGCTTTCGGGCGAACTATAGCTACACGGCTTCCGTGGCCGGCTATCCGGGGCGGTCGGATCATCCGACGCTGCAGCGCAACGCGCCGAATAATTATAATTTCGACACCACCTACGATAAATACGGCATCTCCGCCCGCATGGGAGTAACACACAACGACGCTTATCTTTGGTCGTATGCTTACGGAGACGGCACGCCTGTTGCGGGGCAGCCGACTACGCCGACACCGGGAGGGATTAACGGCCCCGGATCGGATACCTACATCTATCCGCATACTCAGGTCGATGCCCAGGTAAGCTATCTTCTTCCCAAGGGCAGAGGGGTCAGCGTCGTAGCGCAGTTCCTGAACTTAAACAACGAGGTTTTTGGATTTTACAATGGCAGTGAGCGGTATCCTATTCAACGCGAATACTACAGCCCCACTTACACGTTCGGCTTGCGGTGGACCCAAAGCGCAGAGCATGGCTCTATTTTCCATAATTAGAAAAGCCCCACCCATAAGGTGGGGCTTTTCACTAATCCCGATGCTGCTTTCCTGCCCGGCTGATCTCCGCCGGAGGCTGCCGCAGGGCACCGGGATCGGACCCCTGGCGCAGGTTGCCCTCCGGTTTTGTATGTACATTCCCTGGCTCGTGCAAATGCGCCGCATGCGAGTGCGCATGGCCGCCTTCGTCCGGCGCGGGGGTAGCGTCCGTGTTCTGCGCGGCCACTGTATGTGCGTCCATGTCGTGCATTGCCTGCTGCGAGGCACGTGAGGGCTTGTGTTCGCTCATTCTTTTTCTCCTGTTAGGAATTCAATTGCTTCGGGAGACGGTTTCACTTCACCCGTGTCCATGGCGGTGTCGCCGAAGTCCTGGGCACCATACTCGTAATCCGTACCACCTTCAAAGTCCTGCTTTGCTTCAGGCAGCTTTACGCGTTCTTCCTCGTTCAGGCTCCAGCCCTGCTCATGCGCGTACTCACTGGACAAACTCCGGGTGTGGTCGGTAAAGCCGAGGGGCTCGTCCGGTTTTTTCTCGTCGGCCATACTCGTTCCTTTCCCCAAATGGGATGGGCTCAAACGCTCCGGGGTAGCCCCGCAGCCAAATGGCGCGACAGGAAGTCGGCACAAGCCATCAGCAAACGGGGTTGGGCCGCCTGCGAAAACCAGTGCGTTTCTTCGGGGAAGATTTCCACCTGGTGCTCGACTTTCGCGGTTTGGAGCAGGCGGGCCAGCTTGTGCGCTTCCCCTACGGGCACCAGCGTGTCACGCCCGCCATGCAGCAGGAGCATCGGCGGGGTGTGCGGCCCCAAGCGGCCTTCCCAGCCCGGAGGCATGCCGCCAGACAGCTCAATGGCCGCGCGCAGCCGCGGGTTGTCGCAGGCCGCCGCCACAGCCAGGTAGCCGCCGAGTGAGATGCCAAGCACCCCGATGCATTCCGGGTCGACGGTGGGCCGTCCGGCCACGTAGGCGACTGTATCGTGAACGGCCGTAAGCCAGGCAGGAAAGTGCCGCCCGTCGAGAATGGTTTCAGGCGTGGCGCGCACCGTGCCGGTTTTGTCGAAGTAGTGCGGCGCATACAGGCCGAAGCCGAACCGGGTCAGCGCCGGGGCAAACCGCTGCAGCCAGTAGCCCACCGCACCGCCCGAGCCATGCAGGAGCACCAGGGCCGGCTTGCGTCCGCCTTCCGCCTCGAAGGAATCGACGCGAATGGTTTCCGCGCCGCTTTGAAAACTGCTCATGCTTTAGGCAGATGCGGCTTACACGTTGAACTTGAAAAACAGGATGTCGCCGTCTTTCACCACGTACTCCTTGCCTTCGGAGCGCAGCAAACCTTTTTCCTTGACCGCTTGCTCGCTGCCGAAGGAGAACAGGTCGTCGGAGGCATAACAGTCGGCCTTGATGAAGCCTTTCTCAAAGTCCGAGTGGATCACCCCCGCCGCGCCCGGCGCTTTGGTGCCGCGGCGAATCGTCCAGGCACGCACCTCCTGTACCCCGGCGGTGAAATAGGTGATCAGGTCCAGCAGCCGGTATGCGGAGTGGATCAACCGGTTCAGGCCCGGCTCCTGCAAGCCCATATCGAGGAGAAATTCCGCCCGCTCTTCCGGCTCCAACTGGGCGATCTCGCTTTCAAGCGCGCCGCAGATGCGCACCACCTGGCTCCCCTCCTCGGCAGCACGAGCCTCCACGGCTGACGTGTAAGCGTTTCCCTCGGACAGTCCGGCCTCGTCCACGTTGGCGACGTACAGCTGCGGCTTCATGGTAATCAGGAACAGCTCGCGGGCGATCTGTTTTTCATCATCGGCGAGCTCGGCGGTACGGGCGGGCTTGCCTGCGCTCAGTACCGTGAGCAGTTTTTGGAGCACGGCCAGTTCGGCTTTGGCCTGCGGATTGGCCCCACCCTTGGCAGCGCGCTCCGTGCGGGCCGCGCGCTTTTCCACGGAGTCGAGATCGGCCAGCAGCAGCTCCGTATTGATGATTTCAATGTCGTGCAGAGGGTTCACCGCTCCCGCGACGTGGATCACCTCAGGGTCGTCGAAGCAGCGGACGACGTGGGCAATCGCGTCGGTCGCGCGGATGTGCCCAAGAAACTGATTGCCCAGCCCTTCGCCCTTCGACGCGCCCTTGACCAGCCCGGCGATGTCGATGAACTCCATCGTGGTGGGGACCAGGCTTTTGGGCTTAATCAGGTCCGCGATTTTGTCGAGTCGGACATCGGGCACGGTCACCACCCCGGTATTGGGATCGATGGTGCAAAAGGGGTAGTTCGCGGCCTGGGCCTTGGCCGAGGTCAACGCGTTGAAGATGGTGCTTTTGCCGACATTCGGCAGGCCTACAATTCCACAGTTCAAGGGCATGCTTCCATTGAAGCATGGGGCGACAGGGGTTTGCGGACGGGCTTAGAATGCTCCGCGAAGGAGCACCGCCCGCATGGCCACCACAACCGCTGTCCAGCCCGGCACCTACGGCTTTCCCGTTTCCATCCGCAACCAGTATGAGAACTACATCGGCGGCCGCTGGATCGAGCCCGCGTCCGGCGCGTACTTCGAGAACACCACACCCGTCACGGGGCAGGTTCTGTGCCGCATTCCCCGGTCTACCGCGGAAGATGTCAACAAAGCACTGGATGCCGCCCACGCAGCGCGCCGTGCCTGGGGCCGCACCTCCGCCGCCGAACGCAGCCGGATGTTGAACCGCATCGCCGACCGCATGGAAGAAAATCTCGAAATGCTGGCGACCGTCGAAACCTGGGACAACGGCAAGCCGATCCGGGAAACAATGGCCGCCGACCTCCCGCTGGCCATCGACCATTTCCGCTACTTCGCCGGGTGCATCCGCGCGCAGGAGGGCGGCATCTCGCAGCTGGACGAGTCCACCGTCGCCTATCACTACCACGAGCCGTTGGGCGTCATCGGGCTCATCATTCCATGGAATTTCCCCCTGTTGATGGCTGCCTGGAAGCTTGCGCCGGCACTGGCGGCGGGCAACACGGTGGTGCTCAAGCCGGCCGAGCAGACCCCACTCGGGATTCTCGTGTGGATGGAGTTGATTGAGGACATCCTGCCCGCGGGTGTGCTCAACATCGTCAACGGCTTCGGCCTGGAAGCAGGGAAGCCGCTGGCCTCCAGCCCGCGCATCAACAAAATCGCGTTCACCGGCGAAACCACGACCGGCAGGCTCATCATGCAGTACGCTTCGCAAAACATCATCCCGGTTACGCTGGAGCTGGGCGGCAAATCGCCGAATGTGTTTTTCGAGGACGTCGCGAGCGAGGATGACGCCTTCTTCGACAAGGCCCTGGAAGGCTTTGCGATGTTCGCGCTGAACCAGGGCGAGGTGTGTACCTCCCCTTCGCGCGCGCTGGTGCAGGAGTCGTTTTACGACCGGTTCATGGAGCGGGCGATCCGGCGCGTGGAAGCGATCCGGCAGGCGAACCCGCTCGACAAGAACACCATGATCGGTGCGCAGGCATCGAGCGAGCAGCTTGAAAAGATTTTGAGCTATCTCGACATCGGCCGACAGGAAGGCGCGGAGGTGCTGACCGGTGGCAAGCGGGCGCAAATGGAAGGCGACCTGGCGGGCGGCTACTATGTGGAGCCGACGGTGTTGAAGGGCCACAATCGGATGCGCGTCTTTCAGGAGGAGATCTTCGGACCGGTGGTCTCCGTCACTACCTTCAAGGACGAGGAAGAAGCGCTCGCGCTCGCGAACGATACGCTGTACGGCTTGGGCGCGGGCGTGTGGACGCGCGACATGAGCCGCGCCTACCGCATGGGCCGGGGCATTGAGGCAGGCCGCGTGTGGACCAACTGCTACCACCTGTATCCGGCGCACGCCGCGTTCGGCGGGTACAAGCAGTCGGGCATCGGGCGCGAAAATCATCGCATGATGCTGGAGCACTACCAGCAAACCAAGAACCAGCTGGTGAGCTACAGCCCGAACGCGCTGGGGTTCTTTTGATCGCCACGCCGGGGAGTTGTGCCGAGCAGGTAGTGAGCACGCCCGCGGCTGACGCGCTCGTCGCGAAGCTGGCCGCCCGGCATGGTGAGCTGATGTTTCATCAATCGGGCGGCTGCTGCGACGGCTCCTCGCCCATGTGTTTCCGACGCGGGGAGTTCATGGTGGGCGATGGGGACGTGCTTGTCGGCGAGGTATGGGGCACGCCCTTCTATATGAGCCGTGGGCAGTGGGAGTACTGGAAACATACGCAAATCATCCTCGACACGGTGCCGGGGATGGGCGGCATGTTTTCGCTTGAAAATGCGGAAGGTGTGCGTTTTCTGATCCGCTCGCGGGTGTTCACGGACGAGGAGATCGGCGCGCTGCGGGAGGCGGGGCGGCTTTAGTCGGCCCCGTCGTACTCCGCCAGTGGCTGCAGCGGAGAAAGCTCCGGCGCAGTGCTTTCCTCTTCGTTGGCGGAATGGAAGTGTCTCAATGCAAACCTGCTCACAAGCTCGAGAAATGGTACCCAGAGCGCGAGCAAGCCGAGAAAAGTGGCGGTCAGGGCGAGCGCAAAGATGTTCGTGGACATGGGATCTCCTTCGGGCAAAGCACGGGCGATGTCGAGGGAGAAAGTGCCCGGGAAGGCTGCCTCTGCCATGTGCTGCAGGAAGGTGCGTACGGGGAAAGAGAAGACGGGAAGCGATACAATCCGGCGTTCATTCTGCGCGCGTCCAGTTACATCAGTGTTATCAGGAGAAACAGTTCCCGCGCAAATAAAGAGTGCAGCATCTTGAAATCCATAAGCCGTCCGCATTCGTGTACCGGGCATGAGACGGAGTGACATCATCAAAGCTATGGAGGGCGAGATATACCGGTTGGAGGTGCTTCGCGCACAACTGCCGGCGTCGGCCGCAGTTGGGTGCAAGCCCAAAAGGCGGATACTGACAGACGAAGGCCGCAGCCGCATCGCCGAGGCGCAGCATCGGCGCTGGGCCGGTGTGTGTGCGGCGCATGGCAGCGAAGCCGGTGTGGCAACGCGGTAAGGAGCCGGCTGGCCTTGGCGCAACTACCCGGCGCGGAACCACATATGCATTTGCGATGGACGGAGTTGGGCCGGGTTGCATGGACGTCCGAGCGCGTTAAAACCGCGTAGTTGCTGGTGAGTGAGCTCCAGCGGTCGCGGTTCACCACACGGCGTCAGTACGTGTGCTGCGATAGCGGACAGAGGCCGCGGCCCTGTTCCTGCTCCGACGATGTGCATCCCGCTGGCTTTGCCGCCCTGAGCAGAGTGGGCAAACCTATGAATGGGACGATATGCCAGGGCTGGTTCTAGGGCGCGAAGGTCCGATCGAACGAAGCGGCAAGCACAGCTCGGCCTCCGCGCCGCCCTCCGGGCAGTTGCGCAGCGTCACAGATCCGCCGTGCGCTTCGGCGATCTGCTTGACCAATACAAGCCCCACGCCCGCGCCGCCTGCCTTGGTCGTGTAAAACGGCACGAACAGATTCGAAGGATTCGCAATCCCGAGACCGCCGTCGCGGAGGCAGATTGCCGCATAATCCCCATCCGCGCGCCACCCGAGCTCCACGCGCGATCCCCCATTTTCAAGAGTTGCCTCGGCGGCGTTGCGCAGGAGATTGATGATTGCCTGGCCGAGCTGGTCTTTATCGGCAAGGACCGTTACCGGCTCGCCGGGCCGGACATCCACCGCTACCCGCTGTTCCAACAAGGCGAGCTGCCTAAGAAAGGGCCCGAGCGGAAGCGGCTCGCGCTGCGGCGGCGGCAGCTGCGCGAGCTTACGGTACGCGGTTAGAAAGCGATTTAACGAGTCGGCCCGATCTTCGATGATTTCAAGCGGGCGGTCGAACTCCACCCCCGGCGCACCCTGGCGCGCGAGCGTTCGCAGCGAGCCCGCGAGCGACTTGATGGGCGTCAGCGAATTATTGATTTCGTGCGCCAGCACCCGGATGAGCCGGTCGGAGGCTTGCCGCTCTTCTTCGCGCAGCGCCGCGCTCACGTCGGCCAGCAGCAGCAAAGTATGCGGCACGCCCCCCTCGCGAAAGCTGCTGCGCCGCACCACCCATTGCCGGCCCGCGAAACGCGCCACCTCGCCGTCGCGCGCTGCGAGCAAGTGCGTGATGCCGAGCGCGTGGGCACTCGAGCCCACGACATGCCCGCCGTGCAGCAGCTTCGCGCCGGCCGGATTGTGGAGCCGCAGCACCTCTTTTTGGTCGAAGGCGAGCACCGGGGCTTCCAGCACATCGAGCACACGCCGCACCAGCGCGGTCGACTCGTGCGATTGAACGCGCTCCCGCTGCAAGTCGCCGGCCAACGCATTGATTTCGAGGGCCAGATCACCCAGCGCATCGCCGCGGCGGGCTCCCCGCGCGCGGAACGAGTAGTCGTCCTCACGCAGCGCCGCAACCACGTTCGACAGGGTTTGCATGGGGCGCAGCAGTTGCTCCGCAAGCGTGGCCTGCACGAGCGCCCAGCCCAGCCCCAAGCCTCCCAGGGCAACGGCCCACAACACAGGCGAAGCACCGAGGTGATGCAGCACCAGGGCTCCGAGCGCAACCGGCGGCAGCCCCAAAAGAAACAGGATGATGCGGAGCCGCCGCTCATACCCCAGCCGATGGCGTGTGCGCCCCAGCGGCAGGCGCTTCGGGCGTTTTCCTTGGAGCGGTTCAGGTTGGAGAAACGATGAGCGCGGCTTTTCCGGCTGGAAAAGTCGCATGGGAACAAATCGCGCGAGCCGCAATAGGAGGGAAAACCGCCTAGGGCGCGATGCCATGCTTTTCCAGGCGCCGGTACAAGGCACCCCGGCTCAGGCCCAGCAGCTCCGCCGTCTGCGTGATGTTGCCGCCGGCGCGGGCCAGTGCTTTGCGCACCAGGATCGCCTCAACCGCCTCCAAATCAAGCGCGTCGATGGCATTTTTTGATTCGGGCGCGGCGGGCAGACGCAAATCCGCGCACTCCACCTGCGCCCCTGCCGCCATCAGCACCCCGCGCTCCACCGTGTGGTCCAGCTCGCGCACATTGCCCGGCCAGTCGTACCCGTTCAGGGCAGCGAGCGCCATGGGAGAAAAGTTCTTCAACGCGCGCCGGTACTTGCCCGCGTAGTGCGCCAAGAAATGCATGGCCAGCAGCGGGATGTCTTCGCGGCGCTCGCGCAAGGGCGGTACGCGCAGCTCAACCGTATTGAGCCGAAACAGCAGGTCCGCGCGGAACCGGCCTTCCGCTGCTTCGCGGGGCAGGTCGGCATTTGTTGCCGAGATGACCCGCACATCCACCCGCGTGGTTTTCGATGATCCCACGCGCTCCAGTTGCCCTGTTTCGAGCACACGCAGCAGCTTGCTTTGCTGGCGCAAGGGCACATTCGCGATCTCATCCAAAAAGAGCGTACCTCGGTCGGCCAGCTCAAACCGGCCCACACGGTCGGTACGCGCATCGGTAAACGCACCGCGCACATGCCCGAACAGCTCGCTTTCGAAAGTGCCGTCGGACAGCGCGCCTGTGTTGACCGCGACCAGCGTTTGCGCCGCGCGCGCGGAAACAGCGTGCAGTGTTTGCGCAACCACTTCTTTGCCTGTGCCGTGTTCGCCCGTCACGAGCACGTTCGCGTCCGACGGACCCACGCGGGCAATGGCATTGAGCAAGGATTGCATGGCCGGCGCGGACGCAATCAAAGTGGGCCGGTTCGCTGCGCGAAGCAGCAGATTCTCCGCTTCCAGCGCCCGCGCCCGCCGGAGCGCCCCCCGCAGCTCCACCTGCGTGCGAATGACGGTGAGCAGCCGCGCGTTTTCCCATGGCTTGGGAATGAAGTCGCGCGCGCCCAAACGCATTGCCTCAACCGCGAGCTCCACGTTGCTCCATGCCGTCATCACGATGACCGGCAGCTCCCCATCGAGCGCGAGCGCGTCCCGCAGGAGCTGGAGCCCTTCGCCGCCGGAAGTGGTGTCGCGCGTGTAGTTCAGGTCCAGGAGCGCGGCATCGAACGACTCCGAACGGAGCTCCGCGAGCGCTTCCCCGGGAGAGCGAGCCGCGTGAATGACATAGCCCTCGCCCCGCAGCAGCAACTCCACTGCTTCCACAATGTGGGCCTGGTCATCGGCGACCAGCAGGCGTATTGGAGGGGTGTTCGCCATGGCCTTGATTATGGTTTGTCCGCGCGCACAACGCCAGTGCGTGCGTCGTCGAGGGATACGCGGTAGGTTTCCAGCGTCGCGCCGGTGGCGCGGGCCAGCTCCACTTTCGCTTTTTCAAATGTGGCCTCCGCCGCCGCCAGGGTTGAATCCGCCAAAGCCAGATCGCGCTCCGCTGTGAGCGTTTGTACCGCGGAGCCCGAACCCAACTTTTGCTCCGCCTGCGAGATGTCGAAGGTTTTGCGGGTCAGGTCGCGGGCCTTGCGGGCAGACTCCACATGCGCGGCATTCTGCTCGAGCGAGTACTGCGCATTGCGGACCTCGATCCGGATCTGCTTGCGCCGTTGCTGAATCTGCAGCTCAGCTTGCCGGTATTCAAGCTCCGACCGAAACTGGTCGGACTTGGCCACGCGGTTGCGCAGGGGAAGCGCGACCTGCAACCCTACCTCGTAGTCGGGCGAAGAGTTATTGAAAGCCCCCTGGAACGACGAGCCGAAGTCGGACGCAACACTGGCCCCGGTTGTTGAAAGCGGGTTGTGCTGCCCGGCCAACCCCGTGCCGCCGTAGTAGCCCAGCAGGTCGACCGAAGGCAGCACGGCGTTGCGGGTGGCGCGCCGGCTGATGTCGAAATTTTTCAGTTGCAGGTCCAGTTCGCTCAGGTCGGTGCGGTCGCGCAGCGCGCGGTCGATTAGCTCCGGCAGTGAGTCTGCCGCGGGTGGCGTGGGCGCGGCCGAGGTGACCGGCACTACCGGCATCTCCGCCAGAATCGGGTCGTCGAGATTGCGCGTCAGGGCATTTTTAATCAGCGACTCCTGCAGCTGCAGCACCGTTTTCGCGACTGTAAGATCTCCGTCGCGTGCCGCCGCCTCACCCTCGGCTTTGGTAACATCGAGCGCGGGAATCGCCTGCAGGGACAGCTCCTTGCGGTCCATCGCGACCGTGTCATCCGCGAAGCGCAGCGACCGCTCTTTCACCTGCACATCCTGGTAGGCGCTCAAAAGGTCCCAGTAGATGTTCGCGATCTGCGTAACGGTTGCCGCGACCTGCTCCTTGAAAGCGATGTCAGAGATGGAGCGGTCGTTTTTCGCGATGCGGATGTACCGGAGATTCGGCCCGAAGCCGAAGCCCGCCAGCAGCGGCTGCGTCACCCGGACCTGGTAGTAGGAGTTGAGGATGGGGTTGATGATGTTGAACGGGCTGTTCTGGGCAAGACGGTTATTTTGAAACGTGGCGACGACCTGTGCGCCTGTTGCAAAAGCCTGCTCGTACTCCCACGTGCTCGCGATTGTGTTGGTTTGCAGCGACGGCACACCCGCGGTGATCTGGTTGGCCAGGGGTTCCGTGTAATGCTCCGTCGTGACCGCCCCCAAAATCACAGGGTCGTATGAATTGACAACCGTACCCGTGCCCAGCGTGGACTGCACCAGGCCGCCGTTGCCGGAGCCTGCACCGCCCGCACCACCCGAGGTGCCACCCGCCCCCGCACCCGGCGCACCCGAGCCGAGCCCACCCACGCCGCCGCCCGGCGTGTTCTGCACCAGGCCCGTGTTAACGCCGCGTGTGTATCCGCCCGCCTTTGTGCGCTCGACGTCAGCCTCGGCGATGGGCAGGTTGTACCGCGCAATCACCAGGTCGAGGTTGTTTTCAAGCGCCAGCAGGATCGCGTCGTCGAGCGACAGGTACAGCTTGCCCCCGCGCACCAGCGTCCCGATGCGGGGCGAGTTGCCGAGGCTCGCTTCCGGCACGAAGCTGCTCCGGTAAGTGTCGAACGGGTTGTGATTGTGCGGATAGCGCAGGGCTTCCTGCCGCGGCGTGGTGGTGATTATCTGCTGCGCGAGTACGCCCGGCGCGACAAACGGACGTGGGGCAAAGGCGCTCTGACCCAGCAGCAGCGCGGGCTGTAGGAGCAAAAATGCGGCGGTGGGTTTCAGGGTCAACGCGCGACTCCTTCCAACGGCTTCACAGCTTCATCGCGTCTCAGCCAGCCGTCGTACAGCTCCACAATGCGGTTGCCGTACGCGGCGTTCGCGTCTGAGTGCGTCACCTGCACGATCGTGGTTCCTTCCCCATTGAGCGACCGGAAAAGCTGCATGATCTCCGCCGCTTGCGCCGAGTGGAGGTTGCCCGTGGGCTCGTCGGCTAGCAGGAGCGCGGGCTTGTGGATCACCGCGCGCGCGATGCCCACCAGTTGCTGCTGCCCGCCCGAAAGCTGGCTGGGGAACAGGTCTTTTTTGCCGACGATGTGAAAGCGGTCGAGCGTGTCGGCGACCATGGCCTGCCGTTCGCTCCGGGGCAGGTTTTTGTAGGACAGCGGCAGGTCGATGTTCTCGGCCACGGTCAGGTCGTCGAGCAGGTGATAGCTCTGGAACACCATGCCGATGCGCCGCCGCGCGAGCTCCGCCCTTTGCTTGCGCCCGAGCGTGTGCGCAGGCTCGCCGTCGAGCGTGTACTCGCCGCGCCACTCATCGTCGAGCAGCGCCAGCACGTTCAGGAGCGACGACTTGCCCGCCCCCGACGGCCCCATGACGGTAACGAAGTCGCCCTCGCGGATCGTGAGATTGATGTTCCGCAGCACGAAGGTTTGCGCCGCGCCTGCCTTGTAGCTGCGTTCGATATGTTTGAGCTCGATCATGTATTTACTCCGTTCTGAGTGCTTCCATAGGATCAATGTGAGCTGCGCGCCAGGCCGGGATCGCTGCGGCCGCGAAGGAAGCGGCAAGTAGCAAAAATGCCGCAAAAAGGTACAGCCAGGGTGGAGCGGGAATGAGGTCGGCGACCTGATGGCGGAGTAAGCGCGCGGCTGCGAACGCAAGCCCCGCTCCCGTGCCGAGCCCCCAGGCGGTAAGCCTGAGCATGCGCCCGAACAAGAGGCCCATGATGCGTTCCCGGCTCGCTCCGACAGCGATTCTCAATCCAATCTCCCGAGTGCGCAATGCAACCTGATAGGCCAGAACGCCGTACAGCCCGACTACCGCCAGAAAAACAGACAAGCTGCCCAGCGCGGCGGAAAGCAGTGCGAGCAAACGAGTATCAGCGATACTCGCGCTTACCTGTTCGCGCATGGTCCTAAGCTCGAGCAGAGGCAGGTGCGGGTCGATCCGATGCACAAGCGCCCGCATGTCCGCCGCGAGCGCAGCGGGATTGTCTTGCGTGCGAATGTAAAAGTTGGCTCCGTGGGCGTTGCGGCTGTTGTCAAAGGTTTGCGGATAGGCAAGATACACATACGGCTCGCTCGGGAGCGTGTGCATGGACTCCGCATGCATGGCCGGAACAACTCCGACGATGCGGATGGTGTAGTTCATGTGGTCGCCGGCCCCGAAGCCGAAGTGGGCATCAAGCGCACGCGCTGCGTCCCCGCCGAAGAAGACGCGCACAAAAGCCTCATCGACCACGGCGACCGGTTCGCTTGTTGCTGTATCGGCACTGGTGAACTCGCGTCCGCGCAAAACCGGCACACCCAACGTCTTGAAAAAGTTCTGTGTTACCCAGTTCTGATTCGGCACGGGGTCGTTGTCTTTGTTTGCTCGTCCGGCGATGGACAAATTATTGCCCATCGTATTCCCGGAAAGAAGGCCTTCCTGCGCGTAAGCGGCTGTACTCACCCCGTGCTCGCGACTGATGGAAGCAAGCAGTTCTTCATACACGGCGGCAGTGCGCGCTTGGGGTGCGCCCGTGGCGGATTCATCGACGTTGAAGGTGAGCAGACGATCCGGGGTAAAGCCGGGCTCGGTCGTGCTGAGTCGGTACAGGTTCCAGCCGACCAGCGTGGCCGCCAGCAGCAGCAGGAGGCTGAGCGCGACAGAGGAGGAAACCAGAGTGTTGCGGGCGCGGCCCGCGCGGCCCAGGACGCCTTGCCCGCTGTGGAGCACTTCCGCCGCATTGACGCGCGTTTGCGCGAGCGCGGGACCGAGGCTAAAGAGCAAACTGGTCGAAAGTCCTGCGGTCGCGGCGAAGAGCATCACCGACCAGTGCCAGGGAGCCCCCAACGCACCGGCAAGAGAAGCGTTCGATTGCGCGAAGTGCGCCAGGAGACGGAGGCTCGCCCAGCCCAGCGCCGCACCGCTGGCCGTACCGGCGGCACCGACCAGCAAAGCATCGAGGACGGAAGCGCGCGCCATTTGAAACCGTCCCGCTCCCAGGCAAGCCCGCAGGGCCGTTTGCGTACGCTCACCGGCGGCCCGGGCCAGCAGGAGACCGGCAAG
>CAXTKZ010000027.1:0-6882 GCA_964244985.1 uncultured Acidobacteriaceae bacterium | reverse complement strand
ATCAGCAGCACCAGCGCGGCCATGGCTTGCAGTACTTTCACCGGCGCACCGTACTGCTCCCCGAGCAGCGATACCCCGCGCGCACCCGGCGCGAGGGTGAGCGTTGTGCGCATCCACCCCTTCTTGTTGCCGATGGAGCCCGCATGGCTGCGGAGTACATCGCGCCGCCAGTCGACCCACGTGCTTCCGAGCTGTGCTGCCGTTTGCGCCCGAGCCGCGCCCTCGGGAACACGCCCCAGCACCAGCAGCCAACGAAAGAGCGGGTCATCCTCGCGGTCCTTTTCACCCAAGGAGATGGCCTGCTGGGCCGCTTCCGGGAGAAACACCGCGACCGCTGCGGCATCCATGACGCCCCGGTCCGCCGCCACGCCGACGACGGTGAAGAAAGCGCCGTTGATCGTCAATTGCGTGTTCAGGGCAGCCGGGTTTGCCGATAGGTGCTCGCGCCAAAAGCCTTCGCTCACGACCGCAACGGGGTTCGCGGCATGGACGCGGTCATCCTCCTCGCCCAACAAGCGGCCCAACAGCGGGCGTTCCCCCAGCAGGCTGAAGTAGTTGCCGCTCACCAACTGCGCGTCGGTACGGACGGCATCCTTCGCTGTCGCTACATTGACGGGCTGTCTGGCGACAGCGGCAAGTCGGGGGTAAGCCGCGCGCATGACCCGGTATGCCGGCGCCGCAAAGTACAAATGCGCATTGCCACCCCAAGAGCTCCACGAACCGGTATCGTAAGCGGAGTCCTGGTGCAGGAGCACCAGCTCCTGTGGTTTGTCCACCGGCAGTTGCCGAAGCAGCACTTGCCGGAACACTGCATACACAGCTGTTGTCGGTCCGATGCCGACGGCCAGGGTCAACACTGCAATCAACGCGAAGCCAGGCGACCGACGAAGTCGGCGTAGAGCGTACCGCAAATCCTGCCAAAGTGCCTGCATTTATTCCTCCCTCAATAGTTGTGCCGGATCGGCGTGGAGAGCGCGCCGCGCTGGCAGCCATGTCGCCGCAAGCGCGAGCAGCGCCATGCTCACGACCGCGCCGCCGAGCACGAGCGGGTCCTGCGAGCCGGCGCCGTACACCACGTGCGCCAGCAGACGGCTCCCAAGCGCGCCCAGCAGCAAACCCGCAAGCGAGCCGAACACGAGCAACCGCGCGGGGCGGCCCAGCGCCGCTTTTAAAACATCCCCGCGCCCCGCGCCCAGCGCCACCCGCAGTCCCAGCTCGCGCATGCGCTTCGACACCGCATAGGACGCCATGCCGAAGATGCCCGTGACCGCGAGCATCGCGGCGAGCCCGCCCAGGATGCCCAGCGCGACCGTAGCGGCAATCGAGGGCAGCAGCATGACGCCCATTGCCGCCGTCCACGAGTTGATCGCCACCGGCAGGTCGGGGTCGAGCTTCGCGAATACATCATGGATCGCCGCCGCGGTCGCCGCCTCGCCTGCCCGCGAGCGCACGACGAACACGGCATCGGTGCCCCCATCCTGCGCGGCAGGGAAGAACATGGCTGCGGTCGGGTCCTCGGTGCCCGTGTTGTATTTGCCGTCCGCGACAACGCCGACGACCTCGATGCGTGGGCCACCGCGGTTGAAGTACCGACCCACCGCATCGCCCGGTCGTTCGGATGTGGTGCCGAACACCTTGCGGGCAAAAGTTTGGTTCACGATGGCGACGAGCGGCGATTCGCTCCCGTCCTGCCAGGTGAACTCCCGGCCCGCGAGGAGGGGTGTTTGGGCGGCCCTGAGATAACCCGGCGAGACGTCATAACGGTTCGCGTCCGCCGCCATGGTTGACGTGCGGAAGTCTGTGACTCCGTCGCGCCACACCGCGGAGTCTGTAGTGCTAAGGCTGAGCGGAAGCTTGTTGGTGAAGCCCACCGCCGTTACGCCCGGTGTCGCCGCGAGTGCATCCGTCGCGCGGTGCTCCAGCGCGAGCGCGTCCTCTGCGGAGTGGCCGCCCATCTGCATGTCCATGCTCGCGAGCATTGCACCTTCCGGCTGGAAGCCATAGGAGGTGTGGAGGCTGCGCGCCAGCCCGCGCGCCGCCACCAGCGACGCCGTGAGGAGCACTGAGCACAGCACAATCTGCACGAGGAGGAGGCCGTCCCGCAGGGTCCACCGGCGGGAGCCGTGACTGCTCCTGATTACCAGGGAAGCATCGTCGCGCCAAATCTGCCGGACGGGCACCAGGCCGAAGAACACGCCGCTCGCGACTGCCAACAGCAGCGCCAGCGCGGATACACTCGCGTCCGCGTCGATGTTGACGGCGATGGGGAACTCTGGCGAGGGATGCCACACACTTAGCGCCCGCGCAGCCGCGTCCGCAAGCACGAGGCCGAGCGCGCCGCCTCCGAGCGAAAGCACCACCGCCTCCGTCACGAGCCCGCGCAGCAGTTTCGCCCGGCTTGCCCCCAGCGCCAGCCGCAGCGCGAGCTCCCGTGCGCGGTCGGCGGCCCGCGCCGCGAACAGGCTGCCCAGGTTGGCGCAGGCCGCCAGCAAAACCAGCCCCGCCAAGGCCATCAGGCCCCATAGAAACGCGTGCACGGGCCTGCCCAGCGTGTCGCCCAGCAAACCGGGGCGCGACAGGTGGAAGCCGAGCCCTTCATCCGCCGCCGGGTTGGCGGCGGCCATGGGCTTGGCCAGAGTGTTCAGCTCCGCTTCGGCTTGGGCCGTGCTCACGCCGGGTTTCAGCCGCCCAATCGCCCAGATCTCATGGTCGCCGCGCGCTTCCAGATAGCTGTAGCCCTCCACCTGCTCTTGGTTGAGCATGGGAATCCAGAAGTCGGGCAGAACAAACAACTCCGTTCCGTGAAAGTCGGCGGGTGCGACACCGAGCACGGTGAACGGGTGCTTGTTCACCTCGATAGTCCGGCCCAGAACATGCGGGTCGCCATGGAACTGCCGCTGCCAAAACGCATAGCTCAGGACTACGTAGGGGCTCGAGTTGGGGCCATGCGCGTCGGCGGGATGAAAAAACTGTCCCAGCGCTGGCCGCACCCCGAGCACGTCGAAGTAGTTTTCTGAAGCCTCATAAAACCAGCTCTCCCGTGGCGCGCCCCCCACCCGCACCCCGGCGCGCTTGATGGCGTAGGCCGCGAGTCCGGAAAAGCTCCGGTTGCTATTCCGCAGGTCGCGGTAGTCCGGGTACGACTGCGACGGGGAAGAGCCGTAGGAGCCCGTGTTGCCGGTCCGGTTCAGCGTGAGGAGCTGCCGCGCCTCCGGCAGCGGCAAGGGGCGGAGCACCAGCGCGTTCAGCACGGAAAACACAACGGCGTTCGCCCCCACGCCCAGCGCCAGCGTAAGCACGACGGTGAGTGCAAAGCCAGGCGCGCGGCGGAGCTGGCGGAGAGCGAGGCGAAGGTCGTTCCAGAGCATGGGTTACTCCATTCTCAAAGCGGTGACAGGCTCAATGGAGGCAGCGCGGCGCGCGGGTACGAGTGCCGCCACGGCAGAAGAAGCAAGGAGGAGCGCCCCCACCGTGAGCAGCACCAGCGGCTGGAACGCGCCGGTCTGGTAGAGCGTGCTTGCGACCAACCGCCCTGCCGCAAGGCAAAGGGGCAGCCCCAGGGCAAGCCCCAGCAGCGTTTGCCGCAGCGCGGTTTTGAGGACCATCGCGAGCACGCCTGCGCGGCTCGCGCCGAGCGCCATGCGGATCCCGATCTCGCTTGTGCGCCGCGCGACCGCGTAAGCCGTCACTCCATACAGCCCGACCGAGGCCAACACCAGCGCCAATAATCCAAACAGCGTTGTCAGCCGCACCACCAGCTCCTGTTGGGTGAACTGGCTCCCGAGCTGGGCGGTGTAGCTCTGCATCTGGAGAATGGGGATGTCGGGGTTGATCTCCTGGAGTGCCCGACGAACGGAAGCAGCCGCCGCGCTCTCCTCACCCCGGTAGCGCACGATCAGGTTGCCTGCGTAGTGCTTGCCCGCCTCGACCGCCGTGCCCGCGCTGCTTGGGAACGCGGTCGCCTGGGTGATCGGGGTGAAGTACATGGGATCCACCGGCTTAGTGGGGTCCACATATTTCGTGTCCTCCACCACGCCCACAATCGCAAACTCGCCTCGCAGGTTCGGCGCGGGCCCGAAGTGCGCCCCGAGCGCATCTTTGCCCTTGAGGAAATGCCGGACAAACGTCTCGTTCACAACCGCTACATGCTCGCTGGTTGCCGTGTCCCCGTCCGTGATGCCGCGCCCTTGGAGCACGCGCGTGACCAGCGCCGTGAAGAACCCGGAACTCACAGCTGCGTAGGCGGCGACCACGCCGCGCCCCTCCTGGGGTGCCACGCCGGGCAGGTATACCCCTCCGTTCCAACTGTTGCCCATCATGGGCCCATAGGTCGCGTAGGCAAAGCTCTCCACGCCCGGCAGCCGCGAGAACGCGCCGTCGATCTGCCGGTCCACCCCCGCGAGCTGCCCGTATTGATACCCGGCGGCGGCCAGGTCAGTTGTGATCACGAGCCTGCCCTCCGGCTGGAAGTGGAAGTCCTGATGCTCCAAATGCCGCAGGCTTGTGAGGAGCAGCCCGGCGGTGGAAAGCAGCACCAGCGACAACGCCGCCTGCCCGATGACCAAAATGCGCTGGGGCAGCGCACTCGCATCGCGGGTGCTCCGGTTCGCGCCGCGCAGCGCCTCCACCGGGCTTGAGCGCGAGCCGATCCATGCGGGCACGATGCCGAACAGAATACCCGTGATGACCGACGCGAGCAGCGCAAACCCGAGCACCGGCAAGGACGGCGCGGCCGACAGCGGGCTCACCTCGGTACCCCGCATCGCGAGCGCCAGGATCGCGCGTGTTCCGCCATAGGCTACTGCGACGGCCGCGGCCCCGCCGGCCAGCGCCAACAGTACCGCCTCCAACAACGTTTGCCTGATGAGCCGGGCACGCGGTGCTCCCAGGGCCGAGCGCACGGCGAGCTCCTGCCGGCGGCCCATGCCACGTACCAGCAATAGGTTGGCAAGATTGGCGCAGGCAATCAGCAGCACGAAACCCGCAACGGACAGCAGCAGCTTCAGACTTGCCTCATACTGTTCGCGCAAATCATTGATGCCGCCCGAGGCCGGTGCCAGCTCGGTGCTCTGACGGGCAAAGATCTTCTCGCTGTCTGGAGGGGCACCATCCATAAAGACACCCCGGTTCGCGTTGAGCCATTGGTGCAGCTCGCCCACAATCGCCTGCTGCACGGCGGGAACGCGGCGCGCGTCAGGGATGCGGACCAACAAATTGAGCCAGCTGGACGTGGGCAAGTGATTGAGAGGGCGGTCGGGGTCGAACACGGGCTCGGAGGCAATGGGCAGCCACAGCCCCGGCGCGTCTGCTTTCTCGCGCTCACCCAAAAATGCGGGTGCGGTGATGCCCACGACCGTGAACGGGTGCCCCGTGAGCAGCAGGGTCGAGCCCACCAGCCGCGAGTCGGCGCCGAACTTGGTATGCCACAGCGTATAGCTGATCACAGCCGCGGGCGCGGCGCCCTCGCGGTCGTCCTCGGGCCGCAGCATGCGCCCGGCGTAGGGCTCTACCCCCAGCACGGAAAAGTAATTGCCGGAGACGAAATGCGTGTTCAGGGCTTGCGCCGGGGCGCGATCCCCGGCTTTGCGCGCGCTCACGGTGTTGTCGGCCGATTGCACGGCAGCAATGCCTGCCGCACCCGGCGTCTGGTCGCGCAGGTAGCGGTACAACTCGGTTGAGAAGACGTTCCAGTCATCCTGGAGACCCCCGTTGACGCAACCGCCGCAATTGTCCTTGCCGATCTTGTAGAGCTGCTCCGGGTGCGCCACCGGCATGGACCGCAGCATGACCTGATAGACCAGCGTGAAAATCGCTGTGGTCGCTCCTATGCCGAGCGCGAGCGTCAGTACAGCGGTTGCGGCAAAACCGGGTGATTTGCGAAGCTGGCGGAGCGCGTAGCGAAGGTCGTTGAGCATTTTTTGTCCTCGTTGTTTGTGGAGCGGGCTACTCCCCGCGCAGCACTTGCATGGGGTCGACATCCGCCGCGGCGCGCGAGGGGATCAGTGTGGCGAGTACCGCAAGCAGCAGCACCGCGAACGCCGCGAGCGCGTAGGAAACAACGTCGAATGCGGGCAGCGCGCCGACGACGCTGCCGAGCACTCGCCCGAACGCGAGCGACAATGCGGTCCCAATCGCGACACCAAGCGCCGCAGTCGTGACAGCCCCGCGCAGCACCAGCCTAAGCATCTGCCCTCGGCTCGCGCCCAAGGCGATGCGCAGGGCAAACTCAAACCGCCACTGGGCGACGGAGTACGCGGTCACGCCGTACATGCCGACCGCCGCCAGCAGCAAGCTTATCCCGGCGAAGCCCGCGAACAGGGTGGTGCGGAACCGGTCCCCGCGCTCGGTTCCCGCGACATTCTCGCGCATGGTCGCGGCCCGGACGGCGATCTCCGGGTGCTCGCCAGTCAGGCGCTTGCGCAGAGTTTCCATAAGGGCCGCGGGGTCAGCCTCTGTGCGGACGACCAGCTGCATTTCGGCGGCATCGCGCGCGTGCTGCATGACAGGGATGTACATCGCGGGCTTCGTTGGGCTGCCGGGTGCGTCACCCCGCACATCGCCAACCACGCCGACAATCGTCCACCAGGACGAGTGCTCATCGTAGCCGCACAGGATCTGCTGCCCGATGGGGTCCTGCCCCCGGAAAACCTGCCGCGCCAATGCCCGGCTGACCAGCAACACCGGCGGGCTATCAGCGCGGTCGGCGGCAGTGATGTCGCGTCCGCGCAGCAAGGGGATGCCCATGGTTTGCAGGTAGGAGGGTGTGACGGGGCTGATGTCCGCGTCGGGCATGCCGGGTGTTTCCGGGGTCCCCATTTGCCTGCCGCGCACGGCATAGCGCACGTCCACGCGGTCGAACCCCATGGGAGCGCCCGCGATCGC
>CAXTKZ010000026.1:30585-32844 GCA_964244985.1 uncultured Acidobacteriaceae bacterium | reverse complement strand
TAACAATTATGATATTGCGCCGCCTGCAGCTACTAACGTTCTCAGGACTGTACCACTGTGTAACACCCCGAACGGTATGGCACTCACTGTGTACACCCAGCCTGCAGGTCATGGATCAATCTTTCATTCAGGAACTGCAAGACTTTTCAAAAAAGCGTTCAGCCGCTCTGCTTCTTTCTCAGTTAGATCAGTTGGCAACTCAAACGTCGCATCCGTGCCGCTTCGAAGGCGAAAAACATACTCACGCATCTCCTCTGATCCGCCATCTGCCGTAGTACTTACAGAAACCATGGATATGGAAGCTTCATGACCCTGGGCTACCCTTCCCACATCGATAGGATTTGAGGACCAAACAAATCGAGAGGGATGCCCTTTACGGCCCTCAGTAAATTTGCCGTGCCCAAGCTCCTCCAGCTTCCGGAATGTTGCGATAACCTCCCATCTTTGAACATTATTGCCGCGAAGGCGGTTAAGAACTTGATCCACTTTGGTGACTCGCTGATTATTAGTGCGGCTTGCAAAATCATCGAGAATTATTTTCGCTGAAACATTTTGATTGTATGCCTCCCGTAGCTTAATAAGCTCGGGAGGCAGCGCTGCTTTAGCCATTTGGAACCGTCCACTCTGCCGGGACTTGTGCCCCGGCGACCGAAGTAAATTTGCCGAAACCGCATCTCTCAAATCGACGAAGAACGCTTACGACTACTTCTATGCGTTGTTCTCCTGCCATACACATGCACTAGACAACGCACTGTTTCGACCTTGCGAAGTTTTTTGCGAAATACCAAGTGGTTGAGGATGGCTACTGCAATAGGACTGTAGAAAGTCATTTGCGATACATTGCACACTATTTCAAGAATACTCATCGTATGTGTTCACCTTACCACTTATTTTCCAAATTACAAAATCAGCATGACACAAAATATCATTCAACGCAATAGAAATAGGAATCCAAATCGAGGATAGCGCTCCTGCTTGTCTTCAAAGAGATATTTGGCCCTACCATGGAGCTGCTATGAACCAATTTAAGAAGGAATCGTCCCTCCTGAACTGGCAGACGTAAGCTCGTTCTGACGCATCTGCGAAAGCAACATCAAAGGATATTCCGTGGCGGGTTTTGCCAAAATACACTAACGACAGACCTGTACCATAAACACGCACCCCACCCCTCTGGAGACCCACGTTGCTGTACTGGCTGCTCTATCAAAAGCTCTTTCCCTACTTCTCCCCGTTCCGCATCTTCCGCTACGTCACGTTTCGGACGGCTTTTGCTTCGCTTACGGCGCTCTTGATCGCGCTGTTTATCGGGCCGTTTGTGATTGATAAGCTGCGCGAGTTCCAGATCGGGCAGTACATCCGCGAGGACGGGCCGCAGGCGCACCAGAAAAAAGCCGGCACCCCGACCATGGGAGGCGTGCTGATTGCCATCGCGATCCTGCTGCCGACGCTTTTGTGGGCCGACCTGGGGAACCCGATGATCTGGCTGGTGATCTTGTCGACTTTCGGCTTCGGGGCGATCGGGTTCGCGGACGACTATATCAAGGTGATGCACCGGCGCAATCTTGGGCTGACGGCGCGCGCTAAGACCGGCTACCAGATTCTGGTGAGCACGGGAGTGGCGGTCGCGCTCGTGTCCATGCAAACGCGGGGCGGCTACTCGACCGAATTGGTGGTGCCGTTCTTGAAGCGCGTCCATCCGGCGCTCAGCATCCCGGCGCTCACCAGCGTGCCGCACCTTCATCTGCTGGCATTTCTGCCATTCATCTTGTTTGTTGTACTGGTCATCGTCGGGTCGAGCAATGCGGTGAACCTGACCGATGGGCTCGACGGCCTGGCGATCGGCTGCACCATCGTCGCCGCGACGGCCTTGACCGTGCTGACCTATGTGAGCGGGCACGTCGTGTTTTCCGATTACCTGGAGCTGCAGCGGATGCCGCTGGTGAGCGAGCTGACCATCTTCTGCGGGTCGATGGTGGGGGCCAGCATCGGCTTTCTTTGGTACAACGCGCACCCGGCGGAGGTGTTCATGGGCGACGTGGGGTCGCTCGCGCTGGGCGGGGCGATCGGGACGGTGGCGGTCGCGATCAAGCAGGAGCTGCTGCTGCCGTTTATCGGCGGCATTTTCGTGCTGGAAGCCTTGTCGGTGATTTTGCAGGTGGGCTCGTACAAATTGCGCAAAAAGCGGATTTTCAAGATGGCGCCGCTGCATCACCATTTCGAGCTGGGCGGCTGGTCGGAGTCGAAGGTGATCGCGCGGTT
>CAXTKZ010000026.1:25902-30485 GCA_964244985.1 uncultured Acidobacteriaceae bacterium | reverse complement strand
CAGGTCAGCCCGACCCGGGTCCGCGTGCCGGATGTTTCGTTGATCGATCGTGCGCTGCCGGAGGAAGAAGTCATCGCGTATCCGCCGATTGCAGTCTTTGAGGTGCTCTCCCCCGAGGATCGCGTGCCGCGTACAGTCTTGAAGCTCCAGGATTACGAACGGATGGGGGTTCGAAATATCTTCTTGGTCGATCCGCAAGATCGTTCCGCCTGGCAGTTCCGCAGCGGCGAGCTTACGACTGCTGTATCCGGGCCGCTTGAAGGCAGCGTGTGCACGGTGGATTGGGAACAGATCAGGAAGTATGTGGGTTAAATGGAGCTGAAGAACAAACGCGTGCTGGTAGTGGGGCTGGGCCGGTCGGGGCTCGCGGCGGCCCTGTTTTTACGTCGGCGCGGCGCGCAGGTCACGGTGTCCGACATGCGCAGCGCGCAGGCGCTTGAAAAGGAAATCCCCATGCTGCTGGAAGAGGGGATCGCGGTGGAAGCGGGCGGCCATGGACTGCTCACCTTCCGCCGGCAGGACCTGATCGTGGTGAGCCCTGGGGTGCCGCTCGATACGCCGGAGCTGAAGCAGGTGCGCGGCTTTGGGCAGCAAATCATGGGTGAGGTGGAGCTGGCGTCGCGCTTCCTCCATGGCCGCACGCTGGCGATTACCGGGTCGAACGGCAAGACGACTACGACTACTTTGTGCGGTGAGATATTGAAGGCCGGCGGCGCGCCCACCCTGGTCGGCGGCAACATCGGGACGCCGGTGGCGGCGCTTGCCGACCAGTCGCGCGGGGACGGCTGGAATGTGCTGGAGCTGTCGTCTTTCCAGCTGGAAACGACGGAAACCTTTCACCCCCGCATTGCGGTGCTGCTAAATATCACGCCCGATCACCTGGACCGGCACGGCTCGTTCGACAACTACCGCCAGGCGAAAGAGCGCATCTTCGCCAACCAGACCGGTGAGGATTTCCTGGTGCTGAATGCAGATGACGATGTGGCGCATCGGGCGGCGGCGCGGGCGAGTTCGCAAGTGTTCTGGTTTTCGCGGGCGCGGGTGGTCCGGCAGGGGGCGTTTGTGCTGAACGGGCTGGTGATGTTCCGCGCGGGCGAGCAAGCGGTCACCGAGCCGGTGCTGCCGGCTGCGGAGATTCCACTGAAGGGCGCGCACAACCTTGAAAACGTGCTCGCGGCAGTCGCGGCGACGCGTCTGGCCGGGGTGCCTGCCGAAACTATTCGCGCGACGGTGGCGGGGTTCAAGGCAGTCGAGCACCGATTGGAGTTCGTCGCGAATGTGCGCGGGGTGGACTACTACAACGATTCCAAGGCGACCAACGTGGACTCGACGGCCAAGGCGATCGCCTCGTTTGAGGGCGGCTTGCACCTGATCCTGGGCGGCAAGGACAAGGACTCGGACTACCGCGCGCTGCGGCCGCTGTTTGCCGGGCGGGTGCGGGCTGTGTATACCATCGGCGCGGCTGCAGAGAAGATCGAGGAGCACCTGATGGGAGCGGTGCCAGTGCGGCGTGCCGGGACGCTCGAGCATGCGCTCGAGCTGGCCGAAGCCGCGGCTATACCGGGCGATACGGTGCTGCTTGCGCCGGCGTGCTCGTCGTTCGATCAGTTTCGGGATTACGAGGACCGGGGAGCGCAGTTTAAGGAACTGGTGCATGCGAGGGAGCTGCAGCGGGTGTAAATGCAGAAGCAGGTCCTTCACCTGCGGTTCAGGATGACCCATATTTGAGGAAATGGTTCCAAGTTTAAGAAGTGCTGGAGTGGGATGGCCAAACGGGTCGGCGTCGATAAATGGATTTTCTGCATCGCACTCCTGCTGGTAGTGACGGGGCTGCTGATGGTGTTTTCGGCTTCCGCGGTCATGGCGAGCGCGCGCTATGGCTCGCCGTACAGCTTTGTCGCGCGGCAAGCAATCTGGGCCATGGCGGGGCTTGGGGCCATGTGGGTGCTGATGCACATCAACTACCGCCGGTTCAACAACCCGCAGGTGGTTTTTCCCGCTGTGGCCATCACCATCATTTTGCTCATCCTCGCGTTCTTCGGGCATGACTCGCACGGCGCGCACCGCTGGATTCGGCTCGGGCCCATGCAGTTTCAGCCGTCGGAGCTCGCGAAACCGGCGCTGGTCCTGTTCCTCGCATGGTGGCTCCAGGACCGCATGAGCCGCATTGAAGACCTGAAAGAGACCGTGCTGCCCGCGGTGGTGCCGAGCCTCCTGTTTATCGGGCTCATCGTGAAGGAGCCCGACCTGGGCACCGCCATGGTGTGCGCGGCGGTCACGGCGCTGCTTTTGTATCTCGCCGGCATGAATTTTAAGTACCTGGGCTACGCGGCGCTTGCTTCTGTGGTGCCGCTCTACTTCCTGCTGTTTCGGGTCAAGTTCCGGCGCGATCGCATCTTTGCGTTCCTCAACCCTGACGCCGACCCGTTGGGTAAGGGCTTTCACATTATTCAGTCGCTCATCGCAGTGGGCACGGGCGGGTTCCATGGCGTGGGTTACATGGAAGGGCGGCAAAAACTGTTTTACCTGCCCGAGTCGCACACCGATTACATCTTCGCGAATATCTCGGAGGAGCTGGGGCTGCTCGGGGCATTGTGTGTGCTGCTGTTGTTTGTGGGGTTCGGCTACCGGGGCATCCGGGCGGCAATCCTGTCGACCGACCCGTTTGCGCGGTTTCTGGCGTTCGGCATCACCACGACCGTGCTGATTCAGGCGTTTTTCAACATCAGCGTGGTGATTGCCCTGCTGCCGACCAAGGGCATCACGCTGCCGTTCGTTTCTTACGGAGGTACGTCGTTGTTTATCACGCTGGCCTCAGTCGGGGTGCTCCTGAATATCACGCGGGAGATTGAGTGAGCGCCAGGGCAGAGGGGAAAATGTGGAGAGTGGAAAGTCTCGACCTTCGCGCGGCTGAGGCTGTATGCGGGTTCTGATCGCTGGGGGCGGCACGGGCGGGCATATTATCCCGGCGCTCGCGATTGCGGATGCGCTGCCGGAGGCCGAGGTGCTGTTCCTGGGCACGCCGCGCGGGCTGGAGTCGAAGCTGGTGCCCGCCGCCGGCTACCGGCTGGAGTTGATCGAGGTGGGGCAGCTCAAGAACGTTTCGCTCGCGACCCGGTTGAGAACCTTTAGCGACCTGCCGCGGGCATTGCTGCGGGCTCGCACTCTTCTGCAATCCTTCAAGCCGGATGTGGTGGTCGGGGTAGGAGGCTACGCCTCAGGACCGGCCATGGCGGCGGCGGTACTCGCGGGTGTGCCTACGTTGGCCTTTGAGCCGAACGCCGCGCCGGGGCTGGCGAACCGTTTGGTCGGCAAGCGTGTGTCCGCGGCGGCGGTCAACTTCGCTCCCGCCGCGCGATATTTCCGCAATGCGCGGGTGACGGGGATTCCGGTACGGGAGGTTTTCTTCTCTTTACTCCACCGGCCTGAAGGTGTGCCGCCGCACCTGCTGGTCTTCGGCGGCAGCCAGGGAGCGCGGGTGCTGAACCGGACGATGCCGCTGATTTTGCCGGCGCTGCTCCAAGCCCTGCCGGGCCTGACAGTGCTGCACCAGGCGGGGGCGCGCGCGGCAGAGGAAACACGGGCTGCGTTTGCAGCAAGCGGCGCTGACCCGGCACGCTGGCAGGTGGAAGCATTTCTCGACGACATGCCCGCGCGGTTCGCGGCTGCGGATTTGGTGCTGGCCCGCTCCGGAGCGAGCACGGTCGCCGAGTTGTGCGCGGCTGGAAAGCCTTCGCTGCTGGTGCCGTTCGCCTTGGCGGCCGATGACCATCAGCGCCGGAATGCCGAGGTACTGGCCGGCGCGGGAGCCGGGGCGATGATCACGGAAGCGGAACTGACCCCCGAGCGGCTGCTTGCGGATCTCAAACAGCTTTTTGCCAATAAAAGCGAGCTCCAGCATATGGGCGAGCGGGCGCGCGATTTGGCAAAGCGAGATGCCCGGGAAGTGATCGCGGGCATGGTGCGGAAGCTCGCGTGCCTCTGAACCCGATGTGGTGCGCAGATCGGGTTTGCAGCTGCTGACTACGAAAAAAACAGGGTCATCCTAAGCCGTAGGGGAAAGATCTGGTTCTGCCTTTCCGTACGCGGAAGGCGCAGAGCAGGTCCTTCACTGCGTTCAGGTTGAACCCGATTTACTTGCAGCGCGGATTTCCAAAATCGCTCATTGAAAAGGGCCGCATCAGCGCGGCCCTTTGCTGTCTGAAACTAGCGGTGGCCTCCACCGCCACCATGAAATCCTCCACCTCCACCACCGTGGAAACCGCCACCACCACCGAAGCCGCCGCCGTGAAATCCGCCACCGCTGGCCCCACCATGGAAGCCTCCACCCGTGTTGGAACCACCGCCGAAGTTTCCACCGTGGAAGCCTCCGCCGTTTACCGCCCCACCATGGAATCCGCTGACCCCGCCGCCCTGAAAGCTGTTGCCCGCGACCCCGCCACGATACCCGGTAGCCCCGCCATAGCCGCCGCCGTGAAAGCCGCTGGCCGCGACGCCGCCTCGGTATCCACTGAAGCCGCCGTAGCCGCCCCGGAAACCGTTATACCCACCGTAGCCGGTGCGTCCGTAACCATACCCACCCC
>CAXTKZ010000026.1:18777-25802 GCA_964244985.1 uncultured Acidobacteriaceae bacterium | reverse complement strand
CCCCGACCGTAATAGCCCGGGTAGCCATAACCGCCGCGTCCATATCCATAGCCCCAGCCCCGCCCATAATAGCCGTGGTACCAGGGGCCGGCACCGATAAACAAACCGCCGAGGAACCAGTCCGCGCCGTAATAGCCATAAGGGGCGCAGGCGTACGGGGCGTAACCGTAGTAGCCGTACTCGCAAAGGGGAGCCGCCTCTACGTACTCATACGCCGGGTAGTCGACCACTGGCCCGATGCCGATTCCAACCGCGATTTGTGCCTCCGCAGCCCGGGGAGTCAGGGCCGGCAGTGCCGCAAACAGGGTCGCCAAGCCGAACAATTTCACAAAACTTTTCATGGTGCAGTCTCCTCAGCAGTTCTTGGAACCGTGGAGAGCGCCTTTCATCTCACGCGGTACGTTGGGTTCGGCGCAGCACGGGACAAGCCGGACAATGATGAAAACCCGCTGTCTTCTTTTTAGTTGCGCCCGGACGGGGAGTGCCGAAACGGGACAAAGAAGCTCAGATCGGGACTGCGTCGACTCCCGATAGAAGTCGGGCGCGCGCGGTGGTTTCCGTCAGGTAAGCTGCTTGAAAGACCTCATGTTCGCCAAGGCACAACGCGTTCACTTCGTCGGTATCGGCGGCATCGGCATGAGCGGTATCGCCGAAATCCTTCTTACGCTCGGGTATGCGGTTTCGGGCTCCGACCTGCGGCACGGCCCGGCCACGGAGCGTTTGCAGGGGCTGGGCGCAAGCATCTTCGAAGGGCATGCGGCAGCGAATGTGGTGGGCGCGGGGGTGGTGGTCGCGTCTTCTGCGGTCGGCGAGAGCAACCCGGAGATCGCCGAAGCCCGGCTACGCAAAATCCCTGTGATCCAGCGGGCCGAAATGCTCGCCGAGCTGATGCGGTTGAAGTACGGCATCGCGGTCGCGGGCATGCACGGCAAAACCACGACAACCTCCATGATCGCGAGCGTACTGGGCGCGGGCGGCCTTGACCCCACGCTGGTGGTGGGCGGTCGGGTCGATACCTTGGGCTCCAACGCGCGGCTCGGGACCTCGCAATATCTGGTGGCGGAAGCGGATGAAAGCGACCGCTCGTTCCTGAAGTTGTCGCCCATTCTGGCGGTGGTCACCAACCTGGACCGCGAGCACATGGACTGCTACCGCGACATGGCCGATATCGAAGACGCGTTTGTCGACTTTATGGAGCGTGTGCCGTTTTACGGCGCGGTGGTGGCCTGCTGCGAGAACGAGCGGCTCCTGGCATTGCTGCCCCGGGTGCGGCGGCGGGTATTTACGTATGGCCAGGGACCGCGGGCGGACTATGTTGTACGAAGGCTGCCCGTACCGCCCTGTGCGGACGAGGGAGAGCAGATGCCGGTGCGCTCGCGGTTTGAGGTTGCGGCGGATGGCCAGGTATTGGGGCCGTTCGAGCTGCTGGTACCGGGCATACACAATATATTGAATGCGGCAGCGGCAGTTGCCGTGGGGCATCAGCTGGAGATTGCCCCGGAGGCCATTGTGGCCGGGCTGCGGCAATTTCGTGGAGTTGACCGACGGTTTCAGATTAAAGGCCGGGTGCGCGGGGTGACGGTGGTGGACGACTACGGGCATCACCCGACAGAGATCGCGGCGACGCTGCGGGCAGCGGAAGACTGCCGGTACGCCCAGGTGCATGTCATCTTCCAGCCGCACCGGTTTACACGCACGCGCGATTTGTTGCCGGAGTTTGCAACGGCGTTCGCGGGAGCCGCGTCGGTCGAAGTGCTGGACATTTATCCCGCAAGCGAGCAACCGATACCCGGCGTGGACGCCCCGGCGCTGGTTCATGCGGCCGCGCAGCCCGGCATGCGGCACGCGCGGAGCTTCGACGAGGCTGTGAGCCGCGCGGCGGAAAGAGCGGAAGCGGGAGATCTGATTCTTACCCTTGGCGCGGGAAGCATTTCGCAGGTGGGGCCGATGGTGCTGGCAGCGCTCCGGGCGAAAGAGGTTGCCATGGCACCTCAACCGGCGTTGGCGGGGGCCGGGCCGGTTCTGCCCTAAGTTTCTTGCCGAAGTGATGTTCCGTTGCTGTTGACAGGGTGACAAAGCAAGTCCCTCACTTCAGTGAGGATGAGCCGTGGTTTTGAAGCGGAAATGAAGGCTGGGCTCCCCCGGCTGGTCGTCGAAATGTTCATTATTTCTGTGAGGCCTTGCCGATCTTTTTTCACAGCGCCGGCCCGGAAGCGGTTCGGGCGGGCTATAGTCAGGGTGGCGATTCTCTGCGACCTTGCTCGGGCGTGGCGAAAAACTCTGAAAACTGGAACGGGCGACAGAACGGGTCCTCGACTCTGCTGGATGAGGAGGACGAAGCCTTTCTGCGCCCCGCGGTACCGTCCATGCCGGGGCGCAAGGCGGCCCGACCTCGTGCGGCCGCCCAAGAGCCTGAACTCGTTCCAAATTACGACGCAGCGGAAGACGGGTTTCTGCGCGCCCGCCGTCGCGTACAGCCGAAAAAGACGCCGTGGCAGCGGCTGCTCGGCACGCGCCTCGGCAGAGTTCTTATCATCTTGGCCGCGTTAGTCGTTCTTGGCTGCCTGGGCATGTTGGGGTGGGCAGTCCAGGATTTCCTTCGGCATGACGCCCATTTCCGCATCGACACTTCAGCCGATATTGAAGCTTCCGGCACAACGGAGTTACCCCGTGGTGAGCTGGATCGGGTGTTTGGATCGGATATCGGACGCAATGTGTTCTTTGTGCCGCTCCGCACGCGGGAGGCCGCACTCGAAGGGGAACCCTGGGTGAAGCATGCGACCGTGATGCGCCTGCTGCCCCATACCCTGCGCGTGACGGTGGTGGAACGGGTGCCGGTTGCGTTTGTACGCGTTGGCCGGCAGATCGGTCTGGTGGATAGCCAGGGGGTGCTGCTGCCGATGGCTCCGGCAACCCTGGCAGCCCGGCATTATTCATTTCCTGTTGTGATTGGGTTGGATCCGCAGGCCCCGGCACAGGCGCGGGCAGACAGGATGAAGTTGTACGGCAGCTTCGTCGCGGCGCTCGGGACCGGGGTGGCCTCGCAGTTGAGCGAGGTGGATGTGAGCGACCTCCATGACGTACGCGCAGTGGTTCCAGCCCAGGGGTCGGACCTGCTGCTCCATTTCGGAGACAGCGACTTTCTGGAGCGGTGGCATTCCTATGGAGAGCACCTACCGGAATGGCGGCAACAGTACCCCAACCTAAGCGCCGTGGATTTGCGCTACGACCGGCAGGTGGTGCTGAAGATGGCCGATGCCGCGCAGGCTGACGAGGCGGTGGAAGCTGCTTCATCCACGCCCGCAAAACAACCCGCTTCCCCGGCTCACTCGGGGGCGAACCATCCCAGACCGGCCCACGCTGTCCCCGCGGAAAGCCGCCCCGCGCCGCGGCAGGCGGCCTCCGTGCATGGCTCGGGCCGTGCCTGGTTCACCGAGCGGCGCGGGCCGCACGGAGCAGTCAAGTGGGTGCCGCACTACATCGCCAAAGCAGGGAAAGGGGCTGCACGATGACGCCCAAAACCAACCCGGTGCTGGCTGTGCTGGACGTGGGCAGCGCGCACACCCGCATGCTGGTGGCCGAGGTGCAGGAAGGCTCGCTGCGCTACCGCGGCCACGGGATTGTGCCGACCACGGGCATGAAGCGTGGAATTATCGTTGAGCTCGCGCCGGTTACCGCAGCCATTGCCCAGGTTTCCGTAATCGCCGAGGCTGCGTCCGAAACAGTGATTGAGCAGTGTGTCGCGGGGCTCGGCGGCCCCCATGTGCGCGGCATCAACTCGCAGGGCGGGATCGCACTGGGCTCGAGGATGCGTGAGATTGCGCGCGAAGATGTGCGGGCGGCGGCGGACAGGGCGCGGGCGATCTCCCTCCCCGGCGACCGCGAAGTGCTGCATTTGCTGCCGCGCCACTTCCTGCTGGATGACGTTCCGGGAATCCACGATCCGGTAGGCATGGTTGGGCACCAACTGGAAGTTTCACTGCACCTGCTTACCGGGTCGGCCAGCGCGCACCAGAGCCTGGTGACCTGTGCCAACAAGGCCGGTCTGTCGGTGACGGAAACTGTATACGAAGCATTGGCCGCCGCGGAAAGCACCCTGAGTGCTGATGAGCGCGAGCTGGGCTGCTGCCTGATCGACATCGGTGCGGGCTCGACTGAGCTGATCGTGTACTTTGAAGGCTCCGTGGTGTATACCGCGGTCGTGCCGGTCGGCGGCGACCACTTTACAAACGATCTTGCAATGGGGCTGCACTTGAGTATTTCCGGAGCGGAATATCTGAAGTGCGAGTACGGACATGCCGTGGTGACGAGCGTGCCGCAATCCACTGAAATCGAGTGGCAGCCCGAAGAAGGCGGAGGCGGGCGGGGCAGCATCCGCCAACGCGCCCTGGCCGAGATTCTTGAGCCGCGCGCCCGTGAGCTGTTCTCGCTTATCCGCGAAAGCCTGCGTACCGGCGCGGTGTTGGAAGCGCTGGGCTCGGGCTGCGTATTGGTCGGGGGCAGCGCAAAGCTCCCTGGGTTGCTGGACACTGTGGAAAGCATTTTGCGGGTGCCCGCGCGCATCGGTACGCCCGTACCCTTATCGCGCATGCCCGCTGAACTGCAACAGCCGGAGTACAGCGTGTTGGTGGGACTGATGTTGTACGCGCACCGGACAGGCCTGATGCGGGCGCGGGAGGAAGGATCGCTGCGGGCACGGCTGCGGTCCATGTTCGCGGGAAGCATTTAGGTTTGCGGGAAGCATTTAGGCGATTTAGGGTGGATGGAAGGAAGCGGCGGGGGACACATGAACCAGGGTGACGGAATGCGGATTCAGTATCACGATGAGGTACAGACAGGCGCGAAGATCAAGGTGATCGGCGTGGGCGGCGGCGGCGGCAATGCGGTGAACCGGATGATCGCGGCAAAGGTGGAGGGCGTCGAGTTTATCGTAGCCAACACAGATGTGCAGGCTTTGCAGCTGTCTGCCGCGCCGGTGAAGTTACAGCTGGGCGTCAAGCTCACAAGCGGGCTCGGCGCGGGTGCGAACCCCGACATGGGTCGCCGGGCCGCGCTGGAAGACTCGGAAAAGATCATTGAAGCGCTGGAAGGTGCCGATATGGTGTTTGTCACAGCCGGTATGGGCGGCGGCACGGGCACGGGCGCTGCCCCGGTGATCGCGTCCTTGGCAAGCGAGATGGGCGCGCTGACGGTCGCGGTGGTGACGCGGCCCTTCGCCTTTGAAGGCAAGCGCCGCATGGCACAGGCTGAGCGCGGCATGCAGGAGCTCCTCGACTCCGTAGACACAATGATTGTGATCCCAAACGAAAAGCTGCTCGCGGTAGCGCAGGACGCAGGCTTTTTCGAGTCGTTCCGCGTGGCGGATGACGTGCTGCGGCAAGGCGTGCAGGGGATTTCGGACATCATCACGATCCCGGGCATTATCAATCGCGATTTCGCGGACGTGAAGACCACAATGGCGGGCATGGGCTATGCCGTGATGGGTACGGCGCAGCGTGGGGGCGACAACCGGGCTATTGCCGCGGCGCAGGCAGCCATGGCGTCGCCGCTGCTGGAGGACGGAGCGATCGACGGCGCGCGCGGCATTCTGATCAATATTTCCGGCTCGGCCAACCTGAAGTTGAGCGAAGTGAATGCGGCTTCGACGCTGATCCAGAGCGCGGCGCATGAGGACGCGAACATTATTTTCGGCGCGGTGCTGGACGAAACGATGGGCGATGACGTGAAGATCACGGTGATCGCCACGGGCTTTCGCCAGAACGGGCCGGAAAAGCGCAATGGGGTCGCGGCAGCCCTGGCGCAAGCGCAGGCTCAGGCCGCGCAAAGGACGGCACCTGCCGCGCCGCCGGCACCTGCGCCGTCGACCGGCAAGCCCCGGTTTGCAAGCGAGATGGAGGATGCGCGGTTCGCGCCGTCCTCTACTGCCCGGCAAACGGCGCTGCTGGAAGAACAAGAGGTTTTCCTACCCCGGCAGGAGAATGCCGATCCTTTCTTCACGAATCTACGGCTGGAGCGGGCCGCTCCCGAGCCTGCCCGTTTTGAACCTGTCCCGGAACGGGAAGATGAATTGGAAGTCCCCGCCTATTTACGACGCGGAGGTAACTAGACAAGCACACTTTTTCTGCCGATAAGGGAAAAGCTTGCTAGAGTAGGCTCATCATCTTGAGAGCAATAGGTTTTCGGTTTCCCCGTAGCAAATGATGGATGTGTTCTGTCATTTGCTTGGAGGAATTGTAAATACTATTGGATCGAGACCTAAATTTACGAGCTCTTTGAGCGCCGCGGCAGATTGGAAGCCTCTTGAAAAATGGTTTGTTGCGATTGGTTGCAGGTCTGCTGTTTCTTATCCTCCCGCTCAGCGTGCTCGCTTCGGCTAGCAGCCATCGCCATATGCGTGCAGCGCATGTGCAGGAAAGCCCACGCGCACGACGGCACATGGCCGCGCTGCAGCACAGCCGTCGTGCAGTTGGGCGAGGACGTGCCGCTGTCACCACAACACGGCTGGTGCGGGGCCGCAACGGGCGGCTGCACAGGGTCGCCCTGCGGCACTATCGTGGTGAGGTGTTCACCGCCGACTCATTTACAACCTCCGACGTAGGTCAGGGTGACGTCACCACCGGTGAGGATCCCGTGGTGCGCCAGGCGGCAATCGACGCGCTCGGCAATATGTACGGAACCGTGGTCGCAATCAATCCCGACAACGGTCGCATCCTGGCGATGGTGAACCAAAAGCTGGCGTTGTCCAGTGGCGCGGAGCCCTGCTCCACGATCAAAGTTTCGGTGGCGCTGGCTGCCCTGTCCGAGGGCATCATCACGAAAGACACGCCGGTGAACTTGGGCGGGAGCTATTCGCTCAACCTGACCGACGCCCTGGCCCGTTCCGTGAATCCATACTTCGAGGTTCTGGGTCGTCGCTTGGGTTTCGACCGGGTGCGGCACTATGCCAACCAGTTCGGCTTGGGTGAGCTGGCCGGGTACAACATTCCCGATGAGCAGCTGGGAGTTTATCCTTCCCAGCCGCTGCC
>CAXTKZ010000026.1:0-18767 GCA_964244985.1 uncultured Acidobacteriaceae bacterium | reverse complement strand
GCTATACTACCTGCAACATCCGACAACACCGCAGCAACTGGCCGCGTTCCAGCCCCGCATCAAGCGCACATTGAACATCAAGAATCTGGTTCCGGAGATCGAGCCGGGCATGGCTGGAGCGGTGGATTGGGGCACGGCGCGATCGCTTAAAGCCTCGTTCAACCAGTTTCCCGTGATGGGCAAAACTGGGACCTGCTCCAACAACGGCACCCGCTTCGGGTGGTTTGCGAGTTTCGCCGATACGCAGCAGTACGGGCGCATCGTGACCGTGGTTTTTCTTGAAGGAGGACGCGCCACCTTTGGGCCACGGGCCGCGGAGCTTACCGGCTACTTCTACAAAAATCTGTGGGACCGCAGCTACTTTGCATCGCGGGACGGCAGCGGGCTGCCTCCGGCACCGGGAAATATTCCGCGTTGATTCGGCATCCTACGCAAGCAAGAAGCGGCTCCTGTTCTTCCGAGGGCCGCTTTCTTGCGAATGGACGCCGATGAAAATACTTTCCGCCGCCGAGATGCGCGCCACCGATCAACTGACAACCGCCCAGTATGGAGTCTCCTCGGAGCGGCTGATGACCCGCGCCGGCGAGGCAGTCGCCGCTTTTGTCCAGCGGGAGTTTCCTCGGGCGCGGTCCATCGTGGCGGTCTGCGGCAAGGGCAACAATGGCGGCGATGGATGGATGGCGGCTACCGCGCTCGCCCTTGCCGGATATAAGGCGCAGGTGCTGCTGCTGGGGCGCAAAGAGGCGCTCAAAGGCGACCCGGCCTCGATGTTTCGCAAATCGCAGCCGCATGTGCCGGTGATGGAAGTGTTGTCGGAGGCAGATGCGGCTTCCCCGGCGGTAGGGAGGCTGCTTGCCGGGGCAGACCTGATCCTGGACGGAATTGTAGGCACGGGTTTCAAGCCACCCTTGCAGGGCCATGTCGCCCGGCTGCGGGATCTGATTCAAACCATGCCGACGCCGGTTGTGGCCATCGATCTGCCCTCGGGATGGGACGCGGACTCTCAGGAATACGAGCAGCCGGAAGCGATGCGGGCCGACGCGGTTGTGACATTTACCGCGCCGAAAATCGCGCATGCATTCGGGAACCTGACCGGCTCGGCGACCAAACCGATTGTGATCGCGGAGATCGGTTCGCCGGACAAGGCGGTCTTATCGACCCAGAACCTACGCTGGACCGGCACGGCCAAACGTATGACAGAATCACCCCGGCAGGCAGACGACAACAAGGGCAAGCATGGGCATGTAATTTTGTTTGCCGGGGGCCACGGAAAAGCGGGCGCGCCTTCCATGGCGTCCCTTGCCGCGCTGCGGGCCGGGGCAGGGATGGTCACGGCGGCAATCCCGGCTTCGATCCTCAACACGGTCGCGCTGATTGCCCCGGAGCTGATGACAACGCCCCTGCCCGAGGACGCGGAAGGACAGCTCGATCCGGCGTTTTTCGGAGACAGGCTCGCAGCGCTGCTCAAGAAGAAGACCGTAATCGCGGTTGGGCCCGGCCTGGGTGAAAGTGAACAGGCGGCGGCGCTGGTGCATACACTTTTAGACCAGGCCGAAGTGCCATTGGTGCTCGATGCGGACGCGCTCAACATCCTGTCCAAGGACATGGACCGGTTGCGCAATCGACCGCGCCGGGACGGACGAGTCGTGCTGACGCCGCACCCGGGCGAGATGGCGCGGTTGGCCGGGCTATCGATTCCTGAAGTGCAAAAAGACCGACTGGGCCTGGCGCGCCGGTTCGCGGCTGAGTACAACGTCACCCTGGTGCTGAAGGGCTGGCGCACCCTGGTCGCGCACCCGGACGGGATGGTTGCGGTAAACACAACGGGCAATCCCGGGCTCGCCAAGGGCGGCTCAGGGGACATGCTGACCGGCTTGGTGGCGGCACTGATCGCACAGCACCCGAAACAGCCGGCAGAAGCAGTGGAAGCGGCGGTATTTCTTCATGGATTGGCTGCCGATTTTGCGGTACGCCGACAAGACGAGCACACATTATTGGTCACAGACGTGATCGCACACTTGTGGGAGGCTTTCAGGTATCGAACGGGCGGGGAAAACGGGTATGTTTGGTGGGAGGGGCTGCCAGCATGACTGAGGACGTAGCGGTACGCAATCTGGAGTTCACAACCGAGAATGCCGCGGAAACCATCCGTGTGGGCGGCGAGCTGCTGCGCGTGCTGACACCGCCGGTGCTGCTGATCCTGACCGGCACGCTTGGGGCAGGGAAGACAACGCTGGTCAAAGGCATCGCTGAAGCCATGGGTGCCGCCGAGCCGGACGAGGTGACCAGCCCGACATTCACGCTCGTACACGAGTACGAGGGAGAACGCGACGGCAAACCCGTGTACCTGTACCACCTGGATCTGTACCGGCTTGAAAACGAGCGGCAGGTGGAAGCCCTGGGCATTGACGAGCTGCTGGAAGATGATGCGATCGTGCTGGTGGAGTGGGGTGAGAAGTTCCAGTCAATCCGCAGAAGGGCTGCCGGGGAGATTGTGATGGAGTCGACCGGCGGGGACGGGCGGAAGATTAAAGTGTTACTACGGTAACTTGACGTAATCTCCGATCATCTTCAGACTTAGGACCGAGCACGGTGGTTGCTACTGCATACTGGGTCGTGTGCTGATTAGTGGAGGTGGTATGGAGTCAAGCGATGCAATGCAGCGAAGTACAGAGAAGGTTTTTGCAGAATTTGGAGCCATTAAGGTTACGAGCGCACGATTGATTGTTCCGCGTCAAACCTATGTGCTTTCTGGAATCACTTCTGTGAAGTTTGGAGAGGTGCTTCCTGATACAAAGGGTAGAAACTTTGTTATTTTTCTTTCTCTAGCTTTCTTTATAATTGGTGTAAGTAGTAGTAATTGGGCCGCTGCTGGTTTCGGCATGTTTCTTATGGTTGCTGCGTATGCGGTACAGAAACGCAGCATATCAACTTACTACGTAGTTCTGCACACAGCAGGCGCCGAGGAGCGAGCTTATAAATCCGAAAACCGTATCGAAGTGGAAAGTGTCATCAGCGCGTTGAATGAAGCTATTGTCTACAGATCGGCTTAGTTCTTAAACTACAGTCTAGTCATATCGACGATAGTACTTCATTACTGTTTATTACACATCGGGAATGCTAGTAGCCTTGAGCAATTTTTTTTGTCTAATGCTGACAGGAAGACAATAATTGATCACTTACCCGCTTGCTTATTTCGCTAACAAACGCTTTATCTTACGCAGCGTTCCCATCCCCGTCCGTGTTCCACACCTGCTCCTGAAATGCAATATACACAGCCGCCCACTTATTCTGCGACGGCATTTGAAACACAAGCAGCCCGTCCTGCCAGATACCGTTGTCGCCGGAGTGGTCCCCGGCTGGATTGCCCTGATTCATATGAATATCGTGGATGCCCTGGCCGGTCGTGTACAGGGCCCCGAAAGCATAGATTGTGCCTCCGGGGTCGGCGATGGCTTGGTTTAAGAACTGAATCACCGCGTTCTCCAGCACACGCGCCGCAGCCTGGCCCGGTACGGGAAGCAGAGTCATCTGTGTACGTGTAACGAGCGGTTGACCGTCCGCGCGGCTGCGGAGATAGTCGATCGCCGGGTTCTTGTCCAGACCGGCTAAGGCGGTGACGCCCATGGGCAGGCTCCCGAGAGCGGACGCATCCGGGGGAATCCAGTTTTCGTCGATCTTGTACAGAACCTCGGAGCCGCTGCCGGAACCGGTATCGGATTGCACATTGAAGGCAACCTGCCATTGCACTCCACCGGCGTCGACCTCGATTAAATAATGGGGGCGCGCAGCTTTGTTCAGCGCGCCGGAGATTGGGTCACCCTTTAGAACGCTGTACTGGTTGATCGGCATAACTTAAAGCCCCATTACGTTATAGCCGGCATCGACGTAGGTTACCTCGCCGGTAACGCCGCTCGATAAGTCGGAAGCTAAATACAAAGCCGCTCCGGCAACCTCGGACTGCTCGACATTGCGGCGCAGGGGCGAGCGTTCCGCATGACCCTTGAGCATGGTGGATAAATCGCCGATGCCGCGGGCGGCAAGCGTCTTGATCGGCCCGGCGGAGATGGCATTGACACGGATGTTGCGCGGCCCGAGTGAGGCGGCCAGATAGCGCACCGTCGCTTCAAGCGCGGCTTTTGCAACGCCCATGACGTTGTAGTTGGGAAATACCTTTTCGGAGCCGTAGTAAGTCAGCGCCATCACTGAACCGCCCTCGGTCATTAAAGGGGCAGCCGCGCGGGTCAGTGCAATCAGCGAATACACGCTGATGTCGTGCGCGACGCGGAAACCTTCGCGGGTGGTTTCGAGAAAGTCGTTATGGATTTCGTGCGCGGGGGCAAAGGCAATGGAATGCACAAGCGTATGAAGCTTCCCGTAGCGCTCTTTGAGCTCGGCAAAGGAGCGGTCGATTTCTTCGTCGCGCGTGACGTCGCACTGGAAGCTCAACGCGTTGGGCAGGTCGTGAATCAGGGCGTCGGCTTCCGCTTTCAAGCGCTCATTCTGGTAGCCGATGGCCAGGGTGCAGCCGGCTTCGGCCAGCTTTTGCGCGATGGCGTAGGCGATGGATCGCTTGTTGGCGACGCCGAAAACGACTGCGACGCGGCCTTGGAGGTTCAACATGCTTGCTCCTTACCCCGGCCGCGGCGTGAGAGCGGTGGGCAGAGGAAAGGATAGCAGGGCTGAAGCCAAGTCACAGCAGCGGGGCTAGTTTCCCCGGCCGCATGACCCTTTCTGGGCGGAACAAGCTCAACCGCCGAGGTCGATCAACTGCACATGCTCGATCGGCTCGCCCAGGAACCGGCTGCCGAGGATGCGGAAACGCTCCGCGCCATCGGTGGCATAGAAGCGCACCGGCGTCTTCCGGCCCGCAACAGCTCCAAGAGCGCGCACAACCTGTTCGGCCGTCACCTCGGCGGAGTCGATGACGGCCGTTCCCGGCGGGACCAGCAGGGTAAGTTCGTCGCGCAGCAGCGGGTAGTGGGTGCAGCCCAGGACCAGCGTGTCCGGGCGCAAGTCGGCGGTGCGTGCGTCCGCCTGGAGCTCGTCGAGATAGATGGCCAGCACCTCGCGGGTGACCGGGTGAGCGGTCCAACCTTCTTCAACGAGCGGAACAAGCAGGGGGCAGGCCTTCTCCATGGCGCGGAGGCCCCGCTTTTCCAGCGCCCTCGCGTAGGCATGGCTTGCCACTGTCGCCGCTGTCGCGAGCACGCACACATCGCCGGTGCGCGAGCGCGCGCGCGCAGCATCGGCACCGGTTTCAATCACGCCAAGCACGGGCACCGACGCGGCGGCGCGCAGCTCCGGCAAGGCGAGCGCGGAGGCGGTGTTGCAGGCGATCACCAGGTACCCGGCCCCTTGCTCCACCAGAAAACGCGCGCTCTGGACCGCGTAGCGGGCTACCGTGGCCTGCGATTTGGACCCGTAGGGCAGGCGCGCGGTGTCGCCCAGATACAGGTACTGCGCCCCAGGCAGCCGCTGTCGCAACGCGCGTAAAACAGTGAGGCCGCCCACGCCGGAATCGAAAACGCCGATGGTGGTCATGGGCGGGCACTGCTGGTGAAGGCTTCGCCGGGGGTCATCTCAGTTGCGCCGGCGAGAAAAGTTTGATCGAGCGCGGCGTGTCCGGCCAGGGTGGCCCGGGGCTCGCCGTCGACCAGGAAGCGGACCTCGGCGACTTGCGGCAGATTGGCATGAAGGGTCGCGATTATGGACAGAATTGTGAGCGATTCGGGTTCTATCCCCGACGGATGACTGTGCACAAAGTGTTCGGTCAGGTCGACCACGGCGAGGAGCCCGCGCATGCCCGGCGCGTGCGTAAGGAACACCTCATGGATGCTTTCGGTACCCGGTGGCCCGGGCTGGAGCGGGTGCGCTGAACCGGGCGCGGTGTACTCGGCCAGCAGCTTCTCCAGCACGACGCGGGCGCGTGTGTTGGAGTCAGCAGGCAGCGGGAAAGCGAGCGGCCGCTCCACCAAGGCACCGGTTGTGTCGTTGGCCAAGGTAAGCATCACGGAGGCGGTGGCACCCGTGGCAGAGGTGAGGGGAACAGTTTGCGCGCGGGCCAAAAAGTGCGCCGCTGTGCGATTCCGCATGCGGATGAGGAAGAAGCTCATCATGAGAACCATGGCGAGCAGAAACCAGAAAAGGATGTGCTCTCCGCGCGACGCCAGTGCTTTCCCTTGCCGCAGCGGAGAACGGGAAGGAGCCGTCCGTCGCACCTGAGGCGGCGGGGCAGGCTCGCCCCGTACAGCCGACTGGGCACGCGCTGTTTTTCGAGCGGGAGCCGTTGGTTCGGGTGGGGCAGGCGATTTTTTCTCCCGTGCGCCCCCCTGCACATTGGACGATGACTTTGGTAGAGGAGGGCTGCCGGGCCGGTTCGGCATTGTCATGGCTGCCTGCCCGGCGCGTTCTCGCGCTCCGTGCGCCAGGCGACCAGCGCCGCAAGCAGCGCGTCCAGCACGCGCTGCTCATAGGCAGGGTTGTCGATGGCCGCCTCCCCGCCGCCTTTGCCGTGCTCCACGCGATGCAGCGGGGCTATCTCAACAGCAACAGCCGGGCACTGGAGCACATCGAGCGAAGGGAGGCGCACCCGCCCGACCGTCAGTGGAATGTCCGCGCTGCCCAGCGCGTTGCGGATTTCGGAAGCGAGTTCGAGACTCGCCGTGACATACGGCGCTTGCGCGGTGTTCCAGGCCGCCGGGTCCTCTTTACGTCCGGAGTTCAGGGAAGAAGTGTACAGGTGCGCGCCCGTGCCGCTTGCGGTCGCGTGGAGCACCAGGCAGGCTCCTGCTTTTGCGTGGTTGGCTTGGGAGGCGCGGAGCTCGGGGGCCGGGTTTACGTCGCTTTCCCGCGTGGTCACCACATGGATGCCGCGCGCCGCGAGAGAAGAGCGCAGGCGCACTGAAAACTGCAGCACCCAGTTTTTTTCAAGAAGCTGGGGAGAGAGGGAGGTTCCCGTATCCTCGCCGCCGTGGGCTGCATCGAGTACCACAGTAAACTCCTGTGCCCGTAACGGTTCAGTCGGGCAAAGCAGAAGCGAAATCGCAAGCATTCCTACTCTGCCCAGGGAGCGGGGATTCATGAAATCCGTTACCGTCTACCCTCCTGCTGGTCCAGCGCGTAGATCGCGAGGCCGGAAAGCAGCTTGGGGTAGAAGTCGGTGGATTTTTGCGGCATCACGTCGCCAGCGAAGGTATTCTCGCGCAGCTGGGTGAGCGTAACCGGGTTGACAAGGAAGGCAATCTGCGCATCTCCGCGCAACACGGCAGCGACCGCCTCGCCCGCATCGCGCTGGTAGGAAACGTGTTCGCCGGCCTGGACCTGTTCGGGGGTGATGCCGAGAACCCGGTCGAGCACGCCGCGGTGCAGGACGACCATATCGAGCTGGCGTTGACGCTCGGGCAGGTCGGGCAGGGCAGCCGCGCGTGCTTGGGGATGCATGGTCAAGGCGAGGACCCGGTCGCTTAAAACGGCCAGCATGATAGTTGCTCCGGGGCCGGCCTGTTGGGTCAGGCGGACAAGTTCACCAAACAGGGCAGGTCCATCGCCGGTTTCAAGCTTGTCGACCCGCGAAAAAACAGCTTGCGTTTGCTCGGTGAACTTATCCGGGTCAAACGACCCAAGCCCGTGCACCACTCGATGCGTCGGCAGGATATGCAACCCCTCGGAGTCCATATTCACGAGCGTCATCATGACCGCGGCTTCCGGCGCGGGTGGCGTTTGACGGGTTCCGCGAGCGCCGCCGTCGAGTGCCCCGCGTTCCATGGCGTAGTTGAGGGCGGTTTCGTAACGGTGGTGGCCGTCGGCGATGATCAGCTTCTTGTCGGCCAGCGCGCTTTGCACCATGTTGATCACACCGGGGTCGCCGATCTTCCAAACACGATGAAGTACGTTGTTCTCATCAGTAAGCTCAATATCCGGCACGGGAGCGCTGACGCCAGGCGCGGCGAAAAGAAGCGATTCGACCGAGCGCGCCGGGTCGGAGTACAGCATAAAGATTTGTCCGAAATGGGCGCGCGCGGCGCGAAGAAGGTTCAGCCGGTCGGTGCGTGCTTTGGTATGCGTCTGCTCGTGGCGGAAAACTACGCCCTCAGAGTAGGGCGAAACCGCACCAAGCGCGATCAACCCGCGACGCTCCGCTGTTTCGCTCGTCCCGGGAACCGTGAATCGCTGCGCGTAGGCGAACAAACACGGCTCGCCTTCCTGCGCGAGCACACCGGCTTTGCGCCAATCCCCGAAGTCGCGGGCTGCGCGGGTATACACATCGTTCACGCCGGGTTCGTCGAACAGCTCCGGCAGGCCGAGGATGATGCGTACCAGGTTGTACTGCGAGCGCGCGTAATAGCTCTGCTGCATAGCCGGGGTAATCTTGTCATACGGCTGCGTCACGCAGTCGGCAACCCGCACCAGCGAAGGGTTGTAGCGGAGGGCTCGGAATGGATAGATGCGGGCCATGGGACAACTTAATTGTAGCGGACGGATGTTTTTACATCAGTCGGTCCGGTGCCGGCAGAAACACGAAAGGCATGTCGTTCGAGAAGTGTTCCGCATCGAAGGTGATGAGTGTTCGCTGGGTGGTCAGTGCCGTTGCATAGATCACGGCATCCGCGATTTTAAGTCGGACAGTGTTGCGAAGCCTTGCAGCGGTCTCCGCGATATGCAGGTCAATACCCACAATCTCAAACCTGTTGAGAAACTCGCGTGTCTTGTCCCGGTCACCGTCTGTCGTTCCGGTCATTACTTCGACCCAGGTGAGCATGCTGACCGCTGCGCTGTAGTGTGCTGCTTGTTTGATGATTTGGCGCGCTTCAGGCCGGCTTTCATTGAACGCGTAAACCAGAACGTTTGTGTCGAGGAGTACAGGCCCTCTTACCACTCAGACCGTATCCGCTTCTGATATTCCAAGCCATCCACAGGGTGGCCATTCTTCGCCCATAAACCGAAATATTGATCGAGATCGTCAGGCGACTGTTGCACAGCAACCCTGGCCTCTTGCGGCTTTTCATCCCCAGGGGATTTCCACAGGCCAGGAGGAGTCTCGATGTTTTTGCTGTAGCGATCCAACGCTTCAGCCAAAACGTCATTCAGATCTCGACCTTCGCTCGCCGCGAGAGAGCAGAGTTTGGCCTCAAGGTCAGCCCTTACGAAGATATGCATTTATAAAGCTTAACTCCAATCGGCGTGGTGAGGACCTGCTGATTCACCGTGCAGATACTTGCCAAGCTCTTGAGGGTCGTTCAAGCGAGCAAACAAGCCAAACTACCTATCGAACGGATACCATGAGTCGCTGCCGCATCCTGCGGCCCACGAGGAATAGTGCAAGCCGACATCACAACCAAGCCGCCGCGCAGCTTTCGGCAAATCTGGAACATGAGCTTCGGGTTTTTGGGTATCCAGTTCGGCTGGGGCCTGCAAATGGCGAATATGAGCGCCATCTACGAGTCGCTGGGCGCACGGGCCGACCAGATCCCTATCCTGTGGCTGGCGGCACCGCTCACCGGCCTCTTGATTCAGCCCATCATCGGCCATGCCAGCGACCGTACGTGGGTGCCGGGGCTGGGGCGACGGCGGCCGTATTTCCTCGCCGGCGCCCTGCTGAGCAGTCTTATGCTGCTCCTGATGCCCACTGCGGGCAGCCTTCTGGCAGCGGCGGTGTTTCTTTGGATTCTCGACGCTTCCATCAATGTGAGCATGGAGCCGTTTCGGGCGTTTGTGGCCGACCTGCTTCCGGAAGGGCAGCGCACCCGCGGCTTTGCCATGCAAAGTCTCTTTATCGGGCTGGGCGCGGTGGTGGCGTCTGCCTTGCCGTGGCTGCTCACCAACCTGTTCCATTTTCGGCCCGATGCCGGTGTTCCCGGTGCAATCCCATCCACGGTGCGGGTTTCCTTTTACCTGGGCGCGGCGGCGTACCTCGGCGCGGTGCTGTGGACTGTGTTCACCACGCCCGAGTACCCGCCCGAACCCGATAGCCGGGGGCCGGAGCGCGTGAACATCGGCGAGAGCGCGCGGGAAATCCTGCGAGGCTTCAAGGAGATGCCGGAAACGATGCGCCGCCTGGGCCCGGTTCAGCTTTGCACCTGGCTGGGCTTGTTTTGCCTGTGGCTCTATTTTCCGGTCGCCGTGGCGCACAACGTCTTCGGCGCGACAGACACAAGCTCGCCCGCCTACCGGGCAGGGGTGGAGTGGGCGGGTTTGTGCTTCGCGGGCTACTCGGCGGTGTGCTTCGGGTTCTCGTTCCTGCTGCCCCGCCTGGCACGGGCCCTGGGCCGCAAAAACACCCATACTGTGTGCCTGCTGTGCGGGTCGGCAGGGCTGGTATCGGTTGTGTTCACCCACAGCAAGTGGGGCCTGCTGGGCAGTATGGTGGGGGTCGGCATCGCATGGGCCAGCACGCTTTCCATGCCCTATGCCATCCTCGCCGCGAGTCTGCCTCCCCGGCGTACAGGTTTGTATATGGGCATCTTCAACTTCTTCGTGGTCACGCCGGAGGTCCTCGCCTCGCTGTTTTTCGGGTGGGTGATGATTCATCTCCTCGGCAACAACCGGCTGTACGCAATCGCTGCGGGCGGTCTCTTTCTGCTTCTTGCCGCAATTTTGATGCAGCGGGTGCGCGATCCGCAAACTTTAAGCATTGCCGATCTCTGACTGGCTGGAAATCAATTTGCCTGAAAACGGAGAAAGCTGGCGCGTTCTACGTCTTATAGGTAGAACAAAGATTCAGGAGCCGTTTGGATGTCGCGCCCACTCCCATTTCGCAGCACCTTTTGCCGCATGCTGCTTTTTGCTTTAATCACCGCCGCCAGGCCGCTCTTTGCTCAAAATGGAGGCTCGCTCGACCAGGTGCATGTGCAGCCGCCCCCCCCTGAGAACGCGCCCGCGCCCCCTGCTCCCCAAGGGGAAAAGCCGCTGGAAGGTCCGGCTGCCCTGAAAGCACGCCCGGGCGAACGCATCCGGGTCGATGTAGACCTGACGCTGATACCCCTGACGGTGACCGATCCCATGAACCGCCTGGTGACGGGTTTGGAGCGGAACAACTTCTACATCTATGAAAAAGGCAGCGTGGGCTCGGAGCAGCTGCAGCAAATCAAGACCTTTTCGACGGAGGATGCTCCCGTATCGCTGGGCATCATCCTTGACCTGAGCGGGTCCATGACAAGCAAATTTCAGCGTTCAAAGCAGTCGGTTAAGGCTTTTTTGAAAACGGCCAATCCACAGGACGAGTTTTTTGTGGTCGGCTTCAATGACCGGCCGGAACTGATCGAGGACTTCACCTCAAATGTGGACGACGTGGACGCGCGTTTGTCGCTGACCAAGCCGGGCAAACGGACCGCGCTGCTGGACGCGATCTACTACGGGGTCAACAAGATGAAAGACGCCAAGTATCCCCGGAAAGCGCTGCTCGTGGTGTCGGACGGCGGCGACAATCGATCGCGCTACACCGAAAATGAGGTGCGGACGATCGTACGCGAGTCCGACGTGCAGATGTATGCGCTGGGCATTTTTGACGAGTATGCGCCCACAACCGAGGAACGTCTGGGGCCGCTTTTGTTGAATGATTTGTGTGAAGAAACAGGCGGACGGCTATTCCGTGTGAATGATTTAAGCGATATGGCGGACGTTGCGGCCAAGATTTCAGACGAGCTGCGCGATGAATACGTGCTGGGCTATCGGTCGGGCGATGCCCGGCGCGACGGCAAGTGGCGTAAAGTGAAGGTAAGGCTGGAGCCGCCGCCGGGGCTGCCGCCCTTGGTTGTGCATGCCCGGTCCGGTTATTATGCGCCTGCTCAGTAGTTTTCTCCTTTTCGTGCTTTCAATCCCCATGGCCGGGTATGCCCAGGCCACTACCCCTGTCTATCCGGTCCAGCAGCAGCCCTCGCTCGATGGGGAGCGCGACCCAGTCGCCTCGCCAGACGCCGCCGACAACGCCCCGGTAAAGCCGGGCACACTGACTGACAGCGCCGCTGCCGCGAAGAACTCGCAGGAAATCGACAAAGCGGGCGGGCGGTTTACCCTGCGTCGTGACGTGTCGGAAGTGGTACTGAACGCAACCGTGCTCGATGAGCAGGGGCACCTGGTCAACGACCTTCAGCGGGATGACTTCCATATCTTCGAGGACGGGGTGCAGCAGACAATCGCAGCGTTCACGCACTCGGACACGCCGGTCTCGATGGCCCTGCTGATCGATAACTCCGGCTCCATGCGGAATAAACGCAATGCAGTCAATGCAGCGGCGCTCGACCTGGTGCGCGCGTCGAACCCGCAGGATGAGGCTTTCGTTGTCAACTTTTCGGACGAAGCTTTTATCGACCAGGACTTCACCAGCGACCTGAATAAGTTGCGCGATGGGCTGGCCCACTACGACTCCAAGGGCGGCACCGCGTTGTACGACGCGACGGTCGCGTCGGCGGACGAGCTGAGCAAAGGCGCAAAACGCCCCAAGCAGGTCATCCTGATCATCACGGATGGTGAGGATAATGCTTCGGGGCTGACGCTGGAACAGACAATTCGGCGCATTCAGGACTTGCAGGGGCCGATCGTGTATTGCATCGGCCTCCTGTTCAATAATGAAACCGGCGGCCACGAAGCGCGGCAGGCTAAACGCGCCCTGCAATTGATCTCGCAGGAAACCGGCGGGATCGCGTATTTCCCGAAATCGCTGAACGATGTGGACGCAATCGCCGATGAGGTGGCAAAGGATATCCGGTCGCAATACACCATCGGCTATCACTCGACCAAGCCGGCCGTTCAGGGCGGATACCGGCAGGTGCGGGTGCTGGCCGCCCGTGCAGGCGGGAAACGTCCGCTGAATGTACGGACGCGGAGCGGGTACTACCCCAAGAGTGCGCCCACGCAGCCTGCTGGACCGCAGGTAAGCCGCGAGGCAGGCGGGGCGCAGTAGACCCCGCTCTGTGCGGTGTTGCCGAAACCGATTGCATCTGCACTCTGGACATTTCAACGACAGTAAAAGGAGAAAACAATGGCTTGCGACGCAGTGACAGTGCCGGGCGTGACCCGCGGGCACGTAGTAAACTTCCTGGAGCAGGGCGCAAAGATCGGCTTGCCCAATTTGGCGGGGCAGGGCGACCATGGTGAGGCTTCGCAAAGCGGCGTGACCGTGCGTTGGGACTTCGATGAAGCGGCCGGTACCCTGACCGTGCAGTGCATCAAATCGCCGATGCTGCTGCCATGCTCGATGATCAACACACGCATCCAGCAGATGCTGGCGTTTGTCACAAAGCAGGACACCGCGCGGGAGCGAGCCTGAGTAATTCGCCCTTCGTTTCGAGCTGTACACACACAATGCGGTAGTGGATACTCGAAACGGGAAAGCGGCGCGCGCTGGACAAGGAGACGCAATGCACGACGGCTTACAACTTGGCACCCTGGTTCTTGTTTTGTTTGGGATACTGCTCAACCGGTACGATTTCAATACAGTGCGTAAGGAACTGCGCACGGAAATAGCTGATATGCGTAAGGATTTCGAAGGAAAGCTCGAAAATCTTCGTAACGAGTTTCTGCGCCGCACCGACGCCATCGTAGCAACCCAATTCAATCATGCCGAGCGCATTGCTACGCTGGAAACCCGGACCAACATGAAGTAAGTTTTCTTTCAAGCCGGGCTGATGTCTGAAGCCGGATTTGAATGTGCATACCTTTCCGTTCCAGCAGTTTTGAGCTGCGCATTGTGCAAAGTGTGGATACTTTCTCTTTTGGGCGAAGCGGCTTATTACTGCTTCTCGCTTCAATCTATGCGCATGAGGCGATCTGCAAAATAGCATTTCCGCGTACTCGCTCCATGAAAGTCTTAAGCCTCTACACACCTAAAATTGAACCCGCATAGTTCAGAGCGGCTATGCGTCGGCGCTTGCGAATGGTAGCACCGTCATCGAGACTAAGAGCTTCAACAATCTCCTTGCAAAATTTTCGTTCATTGTGGGCTGAACAGATTCACGAAAGTGCCGATAGAAGGAAAGAACGAATGAGTTTAAAGCGGCGCAGGATTTTGTATGTAGGGCCGTTGGCACCGGGCAATACCTCCTTGTACCGTCTGGACGCATTCCGACGGCTAGGGCAGGAGATGATTCCGTTCGCAATCGATGGGTATGAGCCCTCATCGCGCTACCTTGCCGCGCTGCGGTACCGGTACCCCGTAGGCCCGCTGGTGCAACGGGTGAACCGGGATTTGCTCAAAGCGGTGCGGGAGCACCGCCCGGAGATTGTATGGTTCGACAAGCCCGTGCACTTCACGGCGGGCACGATCGAGGAGGTCAAAAAACTCGGGGCGACAACGGTCTGCTACAACCAGGACAACCCATTCGGCCCTCGCAACGACGGCTGCTGGATGCAGTTTTACAAGGTGTTTCGGTTATTTGATCTCCACTGTCTATTCCGCAACGTAGACGTGAAGCGGTATACGGACTGGGGTTTGCCGGCAATCAAAATCGCGCTTTCTTACGACCCGCTGCAGCACTATCCACCGCCCGCGGGGTGGTCCGACCAGGACCGCGATCGGAAGCTGGCTTACACCGGCTCGCCGCTCGAACACCGGCCTGAGTTCCTGCGGAGCCTTGCGGAAAAGCATGGGCTGCCGGTCTCCGTGGCAGGCCCTCGCTGGGATAAAGCCTGGCCGCCCGAGCTGCAGCGGCGGTTTGTGGTCGGCGGCATGATGAAAGGCGGTGCATATCGGGAGGCCATGTGGCGCTCGGAGATCAACATGGCCTTTGTCACGCGCATGAACGAGGAGGATGTGGCGCACAAGTCGTTCGAGATCACAGCATGCGCGCAGTTCCTGCTGGCGGAACGCTCGCCCGGGCACGTGGAAGCGTTTGAAGAGGACAGGGAAGCAGTGTTCTACGGCTCGGAAGACGAGTGTGCCGAGAAGGCGCGCTGGTATCTGGCACATCCCGACGAGCGGGCGCGGATCGCGGCTGCGGGGCGGGCCCGGGCGGAGCGCTCCGGCTACAGCAACGACGCGCAGTTGGCAAAAGTGTTGCTGCATCTTAACGGTGAGGGTGTTTGATTCGCGAAGTGAACGGCGGCCCTGTGCTTGCGCTCGATTCCTGCGGCGCGGAAACCACGCTGTGCCTAGCCCTGCTCCGCAGCGAAACAGTGGAAGTCCTGCGCAGCAGCTCGCTTCCGGCGCGTACAGGGGGAGCACAGCTGACAGGGGCATTGCGGGATCTGCTCGGGGCTCTGCTCCCTTCAGCATTGCGGGCGATGGTGGTTGCGCGCGGGCCGGGCAGCTTCACCGGGATGCGTGTGGGTCTGAGTGCGGCAAAAGCATTGAGCGAGGCAGCGGGTGTGCCGCTCCTTGCTGTTTCACGCTTGGCCGTGCTGGCCGAGCTTGCGCCGGAAGCGCACGCGGTCGCGCTTGATGCGGGACGGGGAAGCATGTACGTGCGCACCCTCGCCACGGGCAAAGAAGAACTGCGGAGCGCAGAACAGGCCCGCGCCCACATGGGCAGCGGAAGCGGAACAGGGGTGTGTGAGGACAAAACGGCTGCGGCACTGCCGGCAGCCCACCGGGTGAACGCGCCCACGGCCGCCGATGCGCTCCGTTTTTCATGGAACCGCATGATCGCGCAGGATTGGGACAACACAGAAACCCTGGACGCCCTGTATCTATGGCAAGCCGATGAGATGCTCAGGACGCCCGGCACATGAGTGTTGTGATCCGGCCCATCGGCATTCACGATATCGCCGCTGTTGCCGCCCTTGCTGGGAGGGTACCCACGGCCCCGCACTGGCCTGAGTTTGAATACCGGCGCATGGTGCGGATCACGGAATCGCAAGGGGACAGCCAGGGAGCATGGGTGGCGGTGGATGACGAACTATCAGTGGGCGGGTTCGCGATGGCGAGTCAGGTTGCCGGAATCGTTGAGCTGGAATCCGTTGTAACTGCGCCCGAACGCCGGCGACAGGGAATTGGGCTCGCCCTGGCTGAAGCGGTTCTTGCGTGGGGCCGCGCACTTGGGGCGGAGCGGGCGGTGCTGGAGGCCAGAGTATCGAACACCCCAGCGCTCCGCCTCTACGCGCAGCTGGGTTTTCAGCAGGATGGTGTGCGCCGGGCCTACTACCGGAACCCGGACGAGGATGCAATCTTATTGAGCTTGCCGTTTGAAGAAACCCAAACTGCAAGGTGTCGGCCCGTGGTCGACGAAAGCTGGGGTATAACACGTCCAGCCGCCGGCAAGCATTCTTGAGAAGATGCTGACCGTTCGCTTCCATCTCGACCCTTGCGGAGAGGAGAATGGAGCATTGCACGTGCTGCCGGGTTCGCATCGACGCGGACGCGTTTCTGAAAATGAGATCGCCGCGGGTGTGCGCCGTCGAACAAGGGGGAACGCTCCTTATGCGCCCTCTCCTACCGCATGCGTCGTTTCCCGCGCGGGTGCCCGGTCATCGCCGGGTCGTTCATCTGGATTTCGCGGCAAATCGCTTGCCGGGTGGACTGCGCTGGTCCGCTGAAGTTTTAACCTGATCGCGGTTGACGGCACTCTATAATCGACAAAATGGTACGTGACGGCTATCTGTATGGGCTTTCCCTGGTTCTGGTCGCCATTGCGGTTGCTGCGCTCACCGGTGTTTGGTGGTGGAGCGTGCTGCCGCTCGGTTTTGCTGCGTTCTTTCTTTGGTTCTTTCGCGATCCCCGGCGCGCCATTCCCAACGGAACGGGCCTGGTTGTTTCGCCCGCCGACGGCAAGGTAACCAGCGTTGAACACGTCGTGACCCCGGAGGGGAAGCGCACCCGCATTTCCATTTTTCTCAACGTGTTCAATGTGCATGTGAACCGTGCGCCGGTCGCCGGGGTAGTCCGCGAGGTGCGCTACCAAAAGGGCGCATTTGTAAACGCCATGGACGCCGCCTCAGCCGACCGCAATGAACAAAACATCTGTGTAATGGACGCCGATGACGGCTACCAGGTGGTGTTTAAGCAGATCGCGGGCCTGCTGGCCAGGCGCATCGTGTTTCGGCAGCAGGTAGGCGACCGGCTCGCGCGCGGGCAGCGCGTGGGGCTGATCAAATTCGGCTCGCGCACGGATCTCCTGCTTCCCCCGGATGCGGAAATACGTGTTTCAGTGGGTGCGATCGTAAAAGGCGGCAGTACGGTATTGGGATACGTAGCCCCCAGGACCCAGGCAGTCGCGCCGGACGCGGAACTCGTGGGTACGGCGCGGTGAGCGAGCAGCCTCAACGTCTGGTCACGATGCCCGCGCGGGCGGGCGGGCGCAAGCCCCGCGGCATGTACATCCTGCCTTCGTTGTTTACCTGCGGCAATATCGCGGCGGGCTTTTACGCCATCACGCAAAGCCTCCAAGGGTCGGCCCTTGAGCCGCAGCACTTCGACTTCGCCGCCCTTGCGATTGGATTTGCCATTCCGTTCGACACCATCGACGGCCGTATTGCGCGCATGACCAATACCACCAGTGAGTTCGGCAAGGAGCTGGATTCGCTTGCCGACATCATTACCTTTGGGGTTGCGCCCTCGCTGCTTGCTTATTGTTGGGGCTTTCAGATGCTGCCCCACGGTTTGTCCATGCGCCACAAGCTGGTCAAACTGGGTACGCTGGTGTGCTTTCTGTTTCTGATCTGCGGTGCGGCGCGGCTGGCGCGGTTCAACAGCATGGGGACGCCTACGCCCAAAAATCCTGGGCGGCCGGGGCGCAAATATTTTGTAGGTATGCCGATCCCGGCAGCGGCGGGTGCCATTGCAGCGGTGGTGCACTTTTTCAGCGGCATTCCGGTGCCCCTCGGCTGGGTGTCTCTGCTGTGGGGCGCTTATGTGGGCCTGGTCGGGTTTTTGATGGTGAGTACCTGGCGGTTTTGGAGCGGCAAGGAGATCAATCTTGCGACCACGCACCCGTTCCGATGGATCGTGCTGTTGGGCGCGTTTTTGTACGCGCTCATATTTTTTTCACAGTATCTACTCGCGGCCATCGCGCTGATTTATTTGTTTTCAGGTGTGCTGGCGCGGCTTTTGTATAGCTGGCAGCGCAAAACGGCGCTGGCACAGGCGTAGGGCAAAGGAGGGGAATGGCTGGAGCGAATCGCATTGCAATTGTGGGGGCTGGGACGCTGAGCGGCAAGGAAGTAGCCGAGGCGCTCGAAGAAAGCCAGTTTGCCGCTGCCGAGTTCATCCTGATGGATGAAAATGATGCGCTGGGTCAGATCGACACGGTTGGCGACGAGGTCACGGTCGTGCAGGAGATCGACGACGAAGCTTTTATGCGGGCTGAGTACGTGTTCTTCGCGGGATCACCCTCGCAAACCAGTGCACACTGGCGGGCCGCGGTGGCAGCGCGGGCAAGCGTCATCGACTTGTCGGGTGCGCTTGAGAATGAGGCTGGGGTTCTTGTATTTTCGCCCTGGGTGCGCGATGGGCTGGAAGGCACCCTGCCCGGACCCGATCTGCACACGCCTGCGTTAGTTCCAGCGCATATTGCGGCGACCGCACTGGGACTGCTGCTTGCGCGCGCGCAGCGTGCAGGCACGGTCAGGAGCGCTTGGGCCACGGTGCATGAGCCTGCGTCCGAACATGGGCGCGGAGCGGTGGACGAGCTGCACCAGCAAACCATCACGCTGCTCAACTTCCAAAGCCTGCCCAAGGACGTATATGACACGCAGGTGGCGTTCAATTTGACGCCGGGGTTGGGCGAGGCCGCAAAGATCGACCTAGCGGCTGTGGAAGCGCGCATCCGGCGGCATTACGCGCTGCTTTCCTGTGGGCGGCTGCCGCAGCTGAGTGTGCAGCTGGTGCAGGCCCC
>CAXTKZ010000025.1:26213-33219 GCA_964244985.1 uncultured Acidobacteriaceae bacterium | reverse complement strand
GCGTGGGCGCACCTTACTACGGCATGCTCGCCTTTGCTGAAGCCGTCAAGAGCGCGACCACGATTCTTCGGGTGGCATTTGAGTCAAGTGGGTCGGACGTGACAGCGTATGCACTGGGTGCTGACGACCGACTCCGGAGCGTGGTGGTGGTGAACAAGACAGGGGATCGGGATGTGCGTGTTTCGCTGCCCGCCGGCTTTGCGCGACAGAAAAGGATCATCCGGCTTATCGGTACATCGCTCACTGACGCGGAGGGGATAAAGCTGGGCGGGTCGGCGGTCGGTGCCGACGGCGCGTGGAGGGTAGAGGAGCGACAGCCGCTCGAAGGGGAAAGCGTTTTCGTGCCGCCGAGCAGCGCGGTGGTGGTGTCCTGAGTCGATTTCCCCCTCTTATTCGACCGCAATTCACTTTCCTTTATTGAGATTTCGCTCGGAACGACAATGCATTTCATCTCGGCATCCAAGGATTCACCCGTTTGCCGTTGAAGATTCCCTGCTGGATTCCCGGAGTAAACAGCTCATAAAATTCTCCCGCGTCGGGAGCAGTGGCTTGACCGAGCGACTCCAAAGCTGCAACCGGCAGCTTCTCCGTGAGAACGGTCATGTTGCTTCGCAGCTGCTCAGGGCTGGTTGCACCCAGGAGAACTGCCGTGATGCCGGGCTGGACAGCTGCCCAGGCAATCGCAACCGCGGACGGCGTACGGTCCAGATCGCGAGCGACGGCGCGCAACACCTCAAGGATGCGCCAGTTGCGGTCGGTGAATTTGCGGAAAGGCTGGTTTTCGAGGTCGAGTCTGCCGCCGCCCTGTTCGACCTTTCCGAGCGTATCGCGGCTGTACTTACCGCTCAGGAAGCCGCCAGCCAGCGGACTCCAGCCGACAACGCCCATGCCGAGCGCGAGCGCCATGGGAATGTGCTCATGCTCGATCCCACGGTCGGTAAGCGCGTACGGCAGCTGCAGAGCAATAGGACCGGGAAGATTGTGGGCCTGCGCAAGGGTATGCACCTGGGCGGCGTACCATGCGGGCATATCGGACAGCCCGTAATAGCGTATCTTCCCGGCATTGACGAGCGAGGCAAGCGATTGGAGCAGTTCATCGGCGGGCGTGACTCCATCCCACACATGCATCCAGTACAAGTCGATACAGTCGGTACCGAGACGACGCAGGGAACCTTCCAGGGCACGATGAAGATTCTTGCGGCCATTTCCGCCGCGGAAGCTCCACTTTGTCGCGAGCACGATTTCGTCATGTAGTTTGCGCTCACGGAGAAGCCGACCGAGCAGTTCCTCGCTGCGACCGCCCGAGTACACATCCGCGGTATCGAGGAAGTTTCCGCCCGCTTCAAGATACGCGTCGAGAGTTGCCGCCGACTGTTCGTCGGACGAACCCCAGGCTCGGTTGCCGAAGGTCATGGTACCGAGCGCCGGCAGCGATACAGGAAGTCCGGAGCGGCCGAGTGTACGAAGTTCGGAAAGGGCCATGGGGAATTTGGTCTCCGACCGCGACCCGCGGCTCAAAAGCGAGACGCGGGTTTAAGCCGCATTAGCTAAACGGCGTTGAGGCCGCCATCGACAAACAGCTCCACACCGGCGACGTAGTTTGAGTCCTCCGAGGCGAGAAAGACCGCGGCTTTGCCGATGTCGCTTCCTTCCCCAATGCGTCCGCGCGGCACCATGTTGGTGATGTACTCAAGCACACCTGGATTGTCGGCAAGACTCGCGCGGTTGCCCGGAGTGTGAATGGGGCCGGGGCTCAGGACGTTGACGCGGGGACCCGTGCCGCGCAGCTCGGCCGTAAAGCTGCGGGCGAAGGAGCGGAGCGAAGCTTTGGTCGCGCCGTACACACTCATGGCGGGAAAACCGCAGGAGCCGATGAACGAACCGTTGAGGATGATGGAGCCGCTCGAATCCATCAGCGGAATCGCCTTCTGGATGGAAAAGTAAACACCTTTTACGTTGATATCGACGCAGTAGTCGTAAAACTCTTCGGTGACCTCGGCATAGGGCTTCTGCGCGTAGACCCCGGCATTGGCGAATAAAACGTCAAGCTTGCCTTTTTTCTCCTTAATTTCCGCATAGGTGCGGTCGAGGTCAGGCAGCTTTCCCTGGTCGGCCACGATGCCGGCAGCCTGGGCGCCCAGCTTGCCGACAGCTTCGTCCAGGTGCGGCTTGCGGCGGCCGGTGATGAACACAAATGCGCCCTCTTTGATAAACTCCTGGGCGGTATCGAAGCCCATGCCTTCCGTGCCGCCGGTGATCAGTGCGATTTTTCCGTCAAGTTTTCCCATATGTTCCCCTTCTGTGCTACGTCTATGAAACACGGGACAGCTTGCCTGATCCGACAAGAGTATTGCCCAATCTCCCATTTCGCTCGACCGGTGTTGCGCGAGGGCTGAGACTGACAACAGGAGCGCGACCCTTGCAGAAGACTGAGTTGGCAGCAGCGATTGCCGAGTTTTGTACGCGGGATGGAGTGTACCCGACCTCGGTTGCCGAGCTATTTCTTACCCGTTCCTCCACAACGCGGATACCGCGCACGAGCCTGGACCGTGCCGTTTTATGCGTTGTCGCCCAAGGGGTCAAGAGTGTCCTGCTGAACGGGGAGCGGTGCGTTTACGACCCGAGCCGGTATCTGCTCCTTTCGCTCGACCTGCCGCTGGTGGGGCAGATAGAAAAAGCAAGCGGGGCCGAACCCATGCTTTGCCTCAGCCTCCTGCTTGATTTCGAGGAAATTGGAGCGCTGATGGAATCAGTGGAGCTGCCCCCGCCCTCCCCGAATGCGCGGCACACGGGGCTCGCGTTCGGGCAAATGAATGAAGAACTGCTGGACGCGGTGACACGGCTGGTGAAATTGCTGCGCCGCCCGGCAGGAGAAATTACGGTCCTTGCGCCGCTGGTACGGCGGGAGATTCATTATCGGCTGCTGCTGGCGGATGAGAGCGGGACGCTGCGCCGGATGGCGGGCCTGCATGGCAAAACACAGCGGATCGCGGCGGGGCTCAAATGGGTGCGGCAGCACGCGCACCGCCCCATCCGCATGGAAGAGCTGGCACGGGAGCTGGGGATGAGCGGGTCGGCGATGCATAGCTGGTTTCGAGCCGCGACCGGGATGAGCCCGCTGCAGTTTCAAAAGCACATTCGGTTGCAGAATGCGCGGCGGTTGATGTTGGCCGAGCGGGTGGATGCGGCCCAGGCGAGCCGTCGGGTGGGGTATGAAAGCCCAACGCAGTTTTCGCGGGAGTACCGAAGGTTATTCGGTGCGCCGCCCAAGACGGATGTGGAGCGGCTGCGGGCGGGAATTGCATTCTAGATTTTTCCCTTGCGCGGCAAAACTGCCTGTATGCTTGCAACGGCGGAGCCGGCGGGCTTAGCGGCTGTACGCGAAAGGTATTGATGAGCCTTCATGGCAGATGGGCAATCTTGCTTACCTCGTGCTTTTTCACGCTTGCAGCGCACGGGCAAAACTGCCCTACAGTTTTAACGTACACGCCTGCAACTCCGGTACTCGGGGAGCCTATCACGGTAACGTTTACTGTATTGAGCACACCACCGCCTACAGCTACAAGCGGATTTAAATACCTGCCCATCATCCGCACCACAGAACCGGGTGCTCCGCCAGAGCAAAGCCCATTAGATGTGCTTCTATATGTTCAGTCAACACCAGCTTCGTACTCGTTTACATTTACACCCTACGAACCGGGTCAGGTGACAGTAAATGCGTCATCTCAGTGGTACTACGATTTCGGCCAGACTGCGATTTGTGGTGAATCCCTTACTACTCCACCAGTGACGATTCCTGTTTCTGAACCTCTTAACGCGCTCAATGGCCAGTATACGTTCCTATTTCAAGGCACACTGCCGCAGGTTAAAAGGGCTTCGCAAAGTATTGCCTCCGCGGGCAGCTTTACAGCAGACGGCAAAGGCAACATCACTGGAGGAGTTGAGGACGTCACTTCAAGCTTGGGAATCAACACAAAGGTACTGCTCACAGGGACCTACTCATTCGATCCAACTGGTCGCGGAAGTCTCAAGCTGCACAGCTCACTCGGGGTGCAAAGCTTCAAATTTTTCGTCCAGCCGACGCAATTCAATTCCCCATTTACGATCGCAACTCTCTTTTCCGATGACGGCTATGCTGTTTTCGGTTCCGGCACGCTTGCGAAGCAATCTCCAGTTCCGGGCCGTTCGGCCAGGCAATCGTGAATCTGACCGGCGACCTTCCCTGCCCTTCAACTTGTGTAAGTGGCGCTCCCGTATACGAAACCGGGTTGTTATCATTTGGTTATGGCACCATCACCGGCGATCTTGCTGCCTCGGGAGGGTCTGTGCTTTTGCCGGAGCAATCCCTTACAGGGACATGGGATGGCACCGATCAGCCAAGCGGCCGCTTCACTTACTCAATGAGCCAAGGTCAATTTCCTATGATCCACATGGCGGGGTACATGATAGACAGCAATCATTTCTACACTGTATCCACGGATTCACACGCGTCCACATATTTACTTAGCGGAACCGGAGCGGAATAACCGACCTATCACCGGCAAGCAGGCATACCAAGCGCCCGCTTGCCGCTTCCTCGTCCGCTACTCCAGCTTCGACTGCCCGTACTCCAACAAGGTGACCAAAAGTACACCGCCGCAGATGTTACCCAAAGTTGCCGGTGCGAGCCAGCTTAGAAAACTCGACAGGGGAAGCTGCCCAGCGAGAACGGTGGAAAGAATTTCTCCGCTCGACGCGATGCAGTGGGCGAAGTGGCCCGCGCCCACGATAAACGTCATGGTCCAGATCAGCATGACCGAGCCGGTGATGGAGTGCGACGCGGAAACCAGCCATGCGACGGTGGCGATGATCCAACCGCCGACGACGCCGGACCAGAAAGCATGACCGCCGGACAAGCTTGCGGCCTCGCGGCCCAGGGTTGTCAGCTCAGCAGTGAACTCGGGGCGGAGCGCGCCGGTTTTGACCGCGAGCAGCGCGAACAAAAGCGCGCCGAGAATATTCATAGGAAACACAATGGACCAGAGCCGGAGTGTCTTTACAACGTGCTTGCGCTCGGCAAGCACCAGGGCTACGGGATACAGAGTGTTCTCAGTAAAGAGCTGCGACCGGCCCAGGATGACCACCATAAAACCGAGTGGGTAAAAGAACAGCGCCACGAGCTTACCCGTGGGAGTTTGACCGATCGTGGCAGTAAGGATGGCGACCGACAGCCCCGTAAGTCCCATCAGGAGTCCGCCGGCGATCCCGGACATAGCAAGTGCCAAACCGCCGCGTTCAAGCTCGTGGCGGCCGTTGATGGCGACCTGATCGAAAATCTGCTTGGCGGTGGGCCGGTCAAGGTCACGCTGGACGGATACTTCCTCGGTGCTTGCCTGCTCTTCCTGCTCCAGATCGTCTGCCACTTCATTCCTATCGATTCGAACTTAGAAATTTCATGCCCACCCCTTTTGAGGGGTTTATCGAGCGATTGATGGGGGCGCTGGCGTGTGGACTCAAACGCCCTTTCACGCCCCCGCTCCTTACAGGCTTACCTTTGCGTGCTCACCGACGGAGGTCTTACCGCCCGTAGCGGCGCGCAGCAGCACCTGGGCCGTGCGCGCAACGGCGCTGGAAGGGCTGTCCCAGTATTCGGCGGTATCCACATGAACGCGCAGCACACGGACCGCCGGATCCCCCTGCCCTTCCGGGAACCAGGCTTTGTACATCGGGTTCCAAAGAGCATCGATCTGGGCGCGGTCATAGGACAAGCTCGCCCGGCCGGCCATGGTCACAAAAGAGCTTTTCGCGTCGGAAAAGCAAAGGCTCACCTGGGCGTCCTGCTTGATTTCATCGGCCTTGCCTGAATTATCGCTGGTCAGGAACACAACTTCGCCGTTGAACGGGGTGTTCTGCGCGGCCATCGGGCGGCTGTGCAGTGAGCCGTCCCCGGCCACGGTGGTGAGCATGGCGATGTGAATGTCGTGGATCAGCTCGCCGATCTTTGCGATGGCTTCATCGCGGCTTTGAACTTCTTCTCCTGCGGGCACCTGGTTTCTCCTTGATTAAGTCAGGGAGTTGGATGCGGGTTTGCCCGGGATGCACATTGTTGCCGCACCCCGGGTTCCCGACCGGTTAAAACGGGCAACAGTTCCTAGCGGCCCGCGTTGGACTGGAAAACAGCGATGCAGCCGGGCAGTCCCTTGCAAAGCTCGTTGGGGTTCGCGACGGGCAGAAAGATTTGGTTGTTGAAAGGATTGACCGCAAGGCTGTGAGCGTTGGGAGCGGTAGGGATGTTGGCGACAAACTTGTTGGTGCCGGCGTCGATGATGCCGAGCACAGGGGTCGCCTTGGCGGCGGTAGGCGATGTGAAAAAGTCGCGCCCGGCCAGGTAGTAGCGGTTGTCCCGGATGTTGTAAGCAGCAAGGTCCGTGCCGCCGGTTTGCGTGATGTTGGCTACGATCTGCCCGGAGCGGGCGTTGATGATGTAGGTGCGCGGGGCGAAAACGACGGGGTCGGGTGCGGGAAAACCGGGATCGCAGGCGACGAGGACATTGTCATAGGGGCCTTCGACGATGGAGGATGGCTGGCAGTTGTCGAGGCCGGAGATGACCTGCGTGACCTTGCCCGTCGCGGGATCGATCGCCGCAACAGCCCCTTTGGTCGGGTCGTTCCCCACCTGCGTGACGGAAACCAGGAAGCGGTTCTGCCAGTAATCGAATAAAACGCCGCCAATGCCGCCGATGGAGGCGTCCGGGGTGCCGTTCGTTCCGTCGAAAACGATTTTATGCAGGATTTTGTAGCTGCTGTTGGAGATGATGGACACAAACGCGGGGTTAGGACTGGTATCGCTGTTGGAAGCGATCACACTATCGCGGAAGGGGTCGTAGTCGAGCGAATCGACGCGGGAAACGCCGCCCGTGTTGATGACGGCCACCTGGGGCGGCGCGGTGATGCCCTGGAGGGGGTCGAAGACGCGGACGGTGCTGGGGTAATCGCCGCCCCAGATTTTGAACCCGGCGACAAGGAC
>CAXTKZ010000025.1:16554-26113 GCA_964244985.1 uncultured Acidobacteriaceae bacterium | reverse complement strand
TTTTCATAAGTTGTTCCTTTCGGGGAAACGGTTCAGCGCTCGATCATGGGGTGGACAGGAAAGACAAGGCCGGGCGCGGCCCCATCCTACGCTTGCCGGAGCCAGTTGGGGAACAGCCGAAGCGGTTCCTTGAGGGAGGGGTATGGACGGCCGAGCACATTTGGGAACACTCGTTGCCTCCATGAAAACGCTCCGGGGAACGGCTGTGGTGGAGCACCGCGGCGTGCGGCGCTTCGCGACCAGCTACCCCGAGCTGGCGGAAATGGCGGAGCGGTTCGCGGCGGAGCTCCTGCGGCGGGGCATTGGGCCGGGAGAGCGGGTGCTGCTGTGGGGCGTAAACAGCGCCCCATGGATGGCGGCATTTTGGGGCTGCGTCCTGCGCGGGGTGCTGCCCGTGCCGCTCGATGCAGGGGGGAGCGCGGAGTTCGCGGGGAGGGTGGCGCGGGAAACCGCACCCAAGCTGGTCGTGGGCGACCGGGGACTGCGCTTGTCCGGGCTCGGCGTGCCCACGCTGTTTCTCGACGAGCTCGCGGCACTGGGGCCGGGGTTGCCGGTGCCCTGGCCGGAGCTGGGCCCGCACACGCCGCTGCAAATCCTGTTTACTTCCGGCACCACCGGCGAGCCGAAGGGCGTCGTGCACACACACGGCAATCTGCTCGCGTCCATTGAGCCGATCGAGCGCGAAATCGCAAAATACCTTACGTACGAGCGATGGGTGCGCCCCCTCCGGTTTCTGCATACGCTGCCCTTATCCCATGTGTTTGGGCAGTTTATGGGCTTGTGGGTGCCGCCGCTGCTGGGGGCGCAGGTGCACTATGAGGACCGCACCGCGCGCCTGCTCACTCTGATCCCAAGGGAGCGTGTGCATGTACTGGCTGCCGTCCCGCGCACGCTGGAGCTGCTGCGCGGCCGCCTCCAGGGGGAGTTTGGGGAACTGGACTTAAACATCGAAGCTGCCCAAGGTGCACCGCTCTTTCGGCGCTGGTGGCGATTTCGGCGGGTGCACCGCCGGCTGGGCCTGCGGTTTTGGGCGGCGGTGTGCGGGGGCGCGACGCTCGCGCCGGAGCTGGAGCGGTTCTGGACGACGCTGGGCTTTGCTCTGGTGCAAGGGTACGGACTGACGGAAACCGCGGCGCTCGTGACCCTGAATCACCCATTTAAAGCGGCGCGCGGCAGTGTCGGTGCGCCCCTGCCGGGGCGTTCTGTGCGCGTGAGCGAGTCAGGGGAGCTGGAGGTGAGCGGCCCCATGGTGGCGGCAGCCAGTTGGGAGCGGGGCGGCTTGATTCAGCGGGCCGACCCATGGCTGCGGACCGGCGACCTGGCTTCTGTCGAGGATGGGCGGGTGCGCTTTCTGGGCCGCACGGGGCAGCGGCTGGTCACACCGGCGGGATTGAATGTGTACCTGCAGGATGTGGAGCAGGCGCTGGAACGGCAGCCGGGGGTGGCCGGAGCCGTGGTGTTTGGGCTCGGCGCCGAGCCCGCGGCGGTGATCGCCTCCTATGACGCGGACGCCACCGGAAGGGCGATCGATGCGGCGAACCGGGAACTCCAGCCGCACCAGCGTGTACGGCGATGGTGGCGGTGGCCCGGTGGAGAGCTGCCCCGCACCGCTACGGGAAAAGTGCGGCGCGGGGCAGTGGAAGCGTGGGCACGCGAGCAGCTCTTCACCGGAGCCGCGGCAAGCAGCGAAGAGGATGCCGCGACCACTCTGCTGATGGAGGCGGGCGCGCGCCGGGGACCGTTCGGCAACGAGGCTCGGCTGGATGAGGATTGGGGGCTGGACAGCATGGGTCGGGTGGCGCTGGCTGCGGCCCTTGAGGAGCGGGCAGGGGTGAGCGGGGGCGACGCCGCGCAAAACCTCCGGACGCTGGGCGAGCTGCGGGCGCTACTGCGCGGCGCGAGTGGGTCTCCGGGTAAACCCGCGCCCTGCTTACCGGACGGCAAAGTAGTTCGCGGGCTCGTGCACACGTCACAAATGCTGGATTTGCATGCTCCCTTTGAAGCGGGCGCATCGGTACGGCATCGCTATCCCACATGGCCCTGGTCCGCTCCCGCAAGGCTGATACGGCTGTGCTTTACAGAGCTGCTTCTGCGCCCGCTTGTGTTTCTGCTGGCCAGCCCGCGTGTGACTCGCGCGCCAGGCCGCCTGCCCGATAACCCCATGCTCCTCATTTCCAACCACCGAACGCTTTTCGACGCAGCCTTGCTTCTTTATGCCCTTCCCTTCTCCGTGCGACGGCGGGCTGCCATTATGATGTCGGGCGAAATCCTCGCCGGACTGGGTGCGGGTTGGAGCAGACGCCCCTTGCCGCCCAGCGTGGCGGAGCACCGCCGGTGGTGGGGTCCGCCAGCGGCCTTTGCGCTCCGGCTGCTGTTCAATGTGTTCTCCCTGCCCCGCCTTGGTGGGTTTCGCGACAGCTTTGCCCATGCGGGATGCGCGCTCGACCGAGGCATGCATGTGCTGCTTTTCCCTGAAGGCCGGCGTATGCTCTCAAACGCGCCCGTGCGGTTTCGCCCGGGTTTGGGCATCCTGGCGCGCGAAAGCTATGTGCCGGTGTTGCCCATGGCGGTCGCGGTTCCTGAGGGGCTGAAAGCTCGTGGGAGCATCGGGGTCGTCGTGGGTGCGCCCATCGCAGTGCATTCCGCCGACACCCCGGAACAGGTCACCGCGCGACTTCAAGGCGAGGTAGCCCAATTGGCGGCGGGAGCATCGTCCAAGTGAAGCCGCAATTTCGCATTTGGTGAGCACCGCCGGTCCTTCCATAACGCAAGCTTTTTTCAAAGAAGAAAAACACCTACATGGAGAAAATCGGCCCGTGGGCATATCTTCGTGTACTTACTGACAACGTCGCATCGTCAAACTATCCGGTCTTCAAAGGCCCAGCGACCTTGTAAGTACTGAAGATAATTCCGGATGGCGTTGCTGTCGTGCTGACAAGCTCGAACGAGCATGGCGGCGTCCCCTCTGCAAAGAAGCGCTTTCCTTTGCCCAACAAAACCGGGTAAACGATCAGCAGCACTTCATCCGCAAGGCCGTGCTCGAGCAGCCTCGATGTCAGCGTGGAGCTGCCCCAGAGAATAAGAGCCGGGCCGTCCTGCGACTTAATGCGGTGGATATCCTCGACCATGTCCGGCCCAAGGCCTTCGAACGGGCCCCATGCCAAGCTTTCCGGCCGGTGGGTTGCAATGTACTTCGTGGCGGCATTAAGGCGGTCGGACATGGGAGTGCTTGGAGCCTTCGGCCAGAAGCCCGACCAAAGGTCGTAAGTGCGCCGACCAAGCAGCAGATCGAAACTTTCACCATGCGCGGCGAGGACTGCATCTCTGCCGGCCGGGGTTCGGTAGGGCGCGGTCCAGTCGCTATAGGGGAAATCGTCGTCATCGGCAGAGTGCTGGATCACACCATCCAGCGAAATATGCTCGAAGATTTTCAGCTTTCTCATGTCAGCTCCTGGTGCAGGGGCCATTGCTTACAACGACTCCCTGCTGCGGACGTGCATCGGGCACACCTAGGAAGACTCAGCCTTGCCGTACCACTTCGACCGAGCCGTGGTTGTCGCAATGACCGTCGTGGGCGTGGTGCAGATGGCCGTCGACGAGGTAGTCCACATGGTCGCCGTGCGGAATGGTTTCGTGGCCGCAGTGCGCGCCGTGGGTATGGTCGGCCCCATGGCCTTCGCAAGGGTGCCCCTCGGTGCAATCGATGGGGTTGGTGGCGCTCACGTCAAGGACGTGCTTATCGATGTGGTCGTCATGCACCGCGTGGAGATGACCGTCGTGAAGATAATCGACATGGTCGTTGTGGCGGATTGCAGTGTGGCCGCAGGCTTCGTCGTGTTGGTGGGTGTGGTTTTCGTGGATCTCGTGAGCGGCGTTCGCCATGGTGGGTGTTCCTTTTCTGGGGGAAGTGGTTGAGGGTGTGCCGGTCGCTGTGCCGGTCTTCAACATCATGAAGGCTGGGATGCCCGGTTGAGAAAACACGCGACAAAAGGCGAAGAAAATGAGAAGGTACTTCTGTACTGTTTCTTTCCTGTTTTTCGGTTTTGTACGACTTTTTCACAACCTGTAGACCAAGCGAGAGGCTGACACACAAGATATAGTGGTATCAAGGCTCAACCACACAATCCCTCCGCGCGACGGACTGTCCGCCGCCCGAACCTGATGAACAAAGGACGGCTGTTGGACGCTGCCCGGAAAGAGAGTTCACCCTTGGCTGAAATGCAGATCACGCTTGCCGATGTCATTCCCGATTTTCCTTTGCCCGAAGCGCCTCCGCAGATGCAGGTGCGCAAGCGGAACGGCTCCATGGAGCCTGTGGATGTGAATAAGATCGTGCGCGCGGTGCAGCGCTCATCGCACGGCCTGCAGCATATCGACCCGATGCGGGTGGCCTCGAAGACGATCGGCGGCTTGTTCAATGGCGCGTCCACGCGGGAGCTCGACTCGATCTCCATCCAAACATCGGCGGCGCTGATCGGGGAAGAGCCGGAATATTCGCGGCTGGCGGCGCGGCTGCTGCATGCGACCGTCCTGAAGGAGGTTGCTGGGCAGAATATCTACTCCTTTACGCAGTCCATGGAGCTGGGGCACGCGCAAGGGCTGATCAGCGCGGCGGCGGTTGAGTTTGTGCGGGACAACGCCCGCAAGCTGAACAATGCGATCGATGATGGGTTCTCGGACCGGTTCGAGTATTTCGGGCTGCGGACGGTGTATGACCGGTACCTTTTGCGGCATCCCATCACGCGCAAAGTGATCGAGACGCCGCAGTATTTCTTTCTGCGCGTCGCCTGCGGTTTGGCTGTGACTGTCGCGGAAGCCGTGCCGTTTTATAAGCTGCTGGCCGCGCACGATTACATGCCCTCATCCCCGACTCTGTTCAATTCCGGCACGCGGCATCCGCAGATGTCGAGCTGCTACCTGATCGACTCTCCGCAAGACTCGCTTGAAGGCATCTACGACATTTACAAGCAGGTGGCGCAGCTTTCGAAGTTTTCGGGCGGCATCGGGTTGGCCTTTCACCGGGTGCGGTCGGAGGGCTCGCTCATCCGCGCCACCAACGGCTTGTCGAACGGCATTGTGCCTTGGCTGCGGACGCTCGATGCGTCGGTCGCGGCGGTGAACCAGGGCGGCAAGCGCAAGGGCGCGGCCTGCGTGTACCTGGAGCCATGGCACGCGGATGTGGAGCAGTTCCTCGAGCTGCGCGACAACACCGGCGACAACGCGCGCCGCACCTACAACCTGAATACCGCGAACTGGATTCCCGACCTGTTCATGCGCCGTGTGGACAAGGACGAGATGTGGTCGCTGTTCGACCCGAAGATCGTGCCCCACCTGACGGACCTGTTTGGGCCGGAGTTCGACGAGGCCTATGAGGCGGCAGAGCGTGAAGGCTTGGAAGTGCGCAAGGTGAAGGCGCGCGACCTGTATGCCCGCATGATGCGCACCCTGGCCGAAACCGGCAATGGCTGGATGACCTTTAAAGACACGACGAACCTGCGCTGCAACCAGACCGGCAAGCCGGGCAATGTGGTGCATCTGTCGAACCTGTGCACCGAGATCACGGAAGTGACCTCGAACGACCAAACGGCCGTGTGCAACCTGGGCTCGGTCAACCTCGGGCGTCATGTGGCGGGCGGGCGGTTCGATTTCGATAAGCTCGCACAAACAGTGCGTTTGGCGATTCCCATGCTCGATCGGGTGATCGATATCAACTACTACCCTGTTCCGCAGGCGGCCGGCTCTAACGCGCAATGGCGGCCCGTGGGTCTGGGCGTCATGGGCCTGCAGGATGTGTTCTTCCAGCTCGGGCTTGCGTTCGACTCGCCCGAGGCGCGGGAGCTTTCCACACGCATTCAGCAGGAGATTTATTACCACGCGCTTGTTGCCAGCTGTGACCTGGCGGAGAAAAATGGACCGCATCCAGCTTTTGCCGACACCCGTGCGGCTTCCGGGGAGCTGCAATTCGACCTATGGGGGGTTGAGCCGCGTGACGCAGCCCGCTGGAGCGCGCTGAAGGAGCGCATCCAGCAGCATGGGCTGCGCAACTCTCTCCTGATCGCGATTGCGCCGACCGCGACGATTGCCTCGATTGTCGGCTGCTACGAGTGCATCGAGCCGCAGATTTCAAATCTGTTCAAGCGGGAAACCTTGTCGGGCGAGTTCCTGCAGATCAACCGCTATCTGGTCGATGAGCTGAAAGGCCGTGGGCTTTGGAATGAGCAAACCCGGAGCCGCATCAAAATGGCTGAAGGCAGCGTGCAGGGCCTGACGGAGCTGCCGGAGGACATCCGCCTGCGCTACCGGACGGTGTGGGAGCTGCCGATGCGCGCCATTATCGACATGGGCGCGGAGCGCGGGGCGTTCATCGATCAGTCGCAGTCGCTGAACCTGTTCGCCGAGTCACCGAACATTGGGCGGCTGAGCTCCATGTATATGTATGCCTGGAAATCCGGGGTCAAGACGACGTATTATCTGCGTTCGCGGCCCGCGACCAAAATTGCTAAAACAACTGTGGGACAGGCGGCCCAGGGGAACGCTCCCGTACCCGGCGTAGTCCCGCAAGTCAATGCGGTGGCGTGTTCGCTCGACAACCCGGAAAGCTGCGAGGCTTGCCAGTAATAACCCACATTGAACAAGGCTCATCCTGAGCGCAGCGAAGGACCTGTTTTCAAGTTCGACCTAAGGAGAATGTTATGTCTTCATCCGTTGAAGTACCCGATTCCATCCTCGACCCGGGAATGTGTCTTACCCTGCGGCCTATGAAGTATCCTGCCTTCTTTGAAATGTTCAAGGACGGCATCAAGAATACCTGGACGGTCGAAGAGATCGATTTTTCGACCGACTTAGTCGATTTGAAGCAGCGTCTTACCCCAGCGGAAGTGCATGTGATCCGGCGGCTGGTGGCTTTCTTCGCGACCGGCGACTCGATCGTATCCAACAACCTCGTACTGAATCTCTATAAGCACATCAACTCGCCGGAAGCGCGGCTGTATCTGTCGCGTCAGTTATACGAGGAAGCAGTACACGTTCAGTTCTATCTCACACTACTGGATAACTACATTCCAGAGCCCAGTGAGCGCAACGCGGCCTTTGCGGCGGTCGATAACATCCCGTCGATTGCAAAAAAAGCCGACTTCTGCATGAAGTGGATGGATTCCATTCAGAATCTGGATGCGCTTGAAACGGACGAGCATCGGCGCCAGTTCCTGCTCAACCTGATCTGCTTCGCGACTTGCATCGAGGGGCTGTTCTTTTTCGCGGCGTTTGCCTATGTATACTTTTTCCGCTCGCGCGGTATGCTGCACGGCTTGGCCGCAGGTACAAATTGGGTGTTCCGCGATGAAAGCGCGCATTTAGAGTTCGCGTTTGAGGTTGTGAAAACCGTACGCGAGCAGAACCCGGGCATGTTCGACGCGCGCATGGAGCAGCAGGTCACGCAGATGCTGCGCGAGGCAGTCGATGCCGAATTGCAGTTCTCGGAGGATTTGTTGTCCGGCGGTGTAGCCGGCCTGTCTACCCGCGACATGCGCGAATACCTGCAATATGTTGCAGATCAGCGCCTTGAGCGCCTGGGCATGGCCAAGGTATTTGGCTCGCATAACCCGTTTCCTTTCATGGACCTGCAGGATGTGCAGGAGCTGACCAACTTCTTCGAGCGGCGTGTTTCAGCGTACCAGGTCGCGGTGGAAGGCGAGGTCGCATTCCACGAGGAGTTTTAACTGAAACGCAGCAACGCCATCCAGGGCTCGCGCCTTCGCTCGCGAGCCCCGGTTAGTATCCGACTGGTGTAGGCTTTTGGTGGGAGGTGCTATGGCTGAAATTGCGTTTTCGCTGCCGGAAGAACTGGCGCAACAAGCAAGAGAAGCGGGCCTGCTCGAACCGGAACAGATTGAGCGGCTTTTGCTGGATGAAATTGAGAGAAGAAAACAAGGCAAGTGGCCAGAAATCCTGCGTGAACTTAGTGAGCGCCCTGAACCTGATGGCATGTCAATGCAGGAGATTGCGGAAGAAGTTCGTGCAGTCAGGGCCGAGCGACACGCTCAGGCTATTCGATAGCGCGGCTTGTACTCGATACCAATGTTGTGCTGTCGGCGAAGTTATGGGGCAGAAAACCACTTCGCTTACTTTCTTCAGCTCAGGAGTGTAATCTTCGCTTCTTCACGAGCGAATCTCTGCTGGACGAGTTTAAGTCCGTACTCATACGTCCAAAGATGCAGAGGCGGCTTTTGGAACTGCAACTGAATATGTTCACCATACTTACTGCCTACTGAGAAAACGCACAAGTAGTCGTACCGCTGGCAGTCGGCAAAATTGCTGAGGATTCAGACGATGATGTCGTCCTTGGGACAGCGAAAGCCGCAGGTGCCGATCTGATCGTTTCCGGTGATCGTCATCTATTGATCCTGGAAAGATTTGAAGGAATCTCAATCGTAACAGTCTCTGAGGCGCTAACTCGAATCGAGATGAGTAGGTAAATCTCACCTGGAGAACCATGCTGCGTAAGTTGTTGAAGTCGAAAATACACCGCGCCACAGTCACGCGGTCCGACCTGCATTATGAAGGAAGCATTGCCGTCGATTCCCTGCTGCTCGAGGCTGCGGATATCCTTGCGTTTGAAGCCGTGCATGTCTGGAATGTCACTAACGGCAATCGGCTCCAGACTTATGCCATTCCGGTTGAGGCGGGTTCCGGCGAGATATGTCTGAACGGTGCAGCTGCCCGTATGGCGGCAGCGGGCGACTTAATCATTATTGCGAGCTTCGCCTGGATGGATGAACCCGAAGCAGCGGCAAATAAGGCTCGCTTGGTATTTGTAGACGCCAAAAACAAGATTGTCGCCCCACAACAGCCGGTCGAGCTTACCGAATAGGGACAGAAGCGCCGGGGCACCGATCCCGGCGCTTCTGTCCCTGATAATCCCGAATTACGGCTTCTTGCGCCCGCTGCCCGACGGCTTCTTCTCCGGGGCCTTTCCTCCCTGCTGCTTGCCCGGAGATTTCACTTTTTCAGACTTTTCAGCGATAGCTGCGTCCTCCTTGCGGGGGGCTTTCGCGATCGGAATCGCTTCGTTGACGGGCATGGCTTCCACATCCACCAAAAAGCCGTGCCCGTTCTCCGCGGTAGGCGCGGCAGCTTCCCCGGATGGTGCGTTCTCGATTGGCGCAGCTTTGCTTTCCTCAGCCGGTTGCACCTCGAACTCCACGTGTTCCACCACTACAGGTACAGGCGACGGAAGCCGGTACCCCAATTTTGCGGCGCTTGCGATAGCGGCGGCTAAAGTCTCGGCCAGAGCTTCCAGCGCGCGGGTATCGAGCGTGGGTTCCGCGGCAATTTGGAGCAGATCAGGCAGGGCGTGCCACCACAGCAGCTCTTCGTGCGATTCCCTATTGAAATAGACCGCACCCTGATGCTCATTAACGCCCGTAAGCCAGCGCAGGTCGGGGTCCTCCCACGCAGTGCGGGGAAGCCCAAGGAGGCGTTCGGCATGGACGGCCTGCAGGTCTTCTGAGTGTTTGCCCTCCGGTTCGGGCTCAGAGGGTAGAACGCCTGCGGCAAGGGC
>CAXTKZ010000025.1:10209-16454 GCA_964244985.1 uncultured Acidobacteriaceae bacterium | reverse complement strand
GCGCGGCGCAGGTGGTGAAGGCCAGTAGCGTTGTCGCGCCAAGCCAGGATCGTGTCGCGGTCGATCGGCAGCGCGAGCGCGTCGCTCAATGAGCGCTGCCGCAACTGGCCCGAACCCTTATCCATGTACGCGGCTGACTGGTGCAGCGTGCCGCGCGCGGGCGAGTACGCGTTGTTGTACACCACAAGCGATCGCTGGCCGTCCCGCTGGTTTGAGAACGCAAAAACATTTTCATTCACGCCGCCGTCGTCGGCCCAGCAGTCGTACAGCAGAAAGTTGTCGGACTCGGCAAAAAGCGCGCGGTTGTGCAGCAGCGGGGCAATCTCGCGGTTATGCCGTTCCACGAGGGTGTCATTCGACCATTCGTCGTAGCGCGGCCGGTAGTACTCCATGCCGTACTTTTCGGTGAAGCCCTCCACCTGGCCGTGGCCGAACATGGGCAGGCCCGGCAGGGTCGCCATCAGGGTAGCGATGCCGAAGAACTTGTCGCCCGAACCGAACTGGTCGATGGCCGTGCGCTCGTCCGGGTTCGACATGAAGTTGACGTAGCGCTTCATGATGCCGGGGTCGAACTCAAGCGTATTTTTCAGCACCTTGCGGTAATTGGCATTGTCCTCATCGCGCAGCATCACCATAAACGCCGAGTTATAGACGCGGTGCATGCCCAGGGTACGGACAAAATAGCCCTCCATCAGCCAAAACGCTTCCGCCAGCAGCAGCGTGCCGGGCACCTCACGTGCAACCCGGTCCACCACCTCGCGCCAAAACTCCTCGGGAATCGCGGCATCGAACTCGGCGGTAGTCATGGCGGACTCGGCACGCGAAGGGATGGCGCCTCCGGAGCCGGGCGTGGGAAACCAGAGCCGCTGGATGTGGCGTTTCGCAAGTGTCATTGCAGCGTCGAAACGAATAATGGGAAACTGCCGGGCGACCTGAAGGATGGTCTGGATGACCTGTTCGCGCACCGCACCACTCAGATAATTGAGCTGCGCGGTATCGTTCCAGGGGAAGCTGGTGCCATCGTTGCCGTGGTAGATATACTGCTGGTCGCCGGTCCACTTGTCGCGGCGCAGAAAAACAACAGCGGCGTCGGTCTGCTCGTAATAGTGGTCCTCAATCCTGATCTCGACGCGGTCGTCCCCCGACAGATCGGGCCCATTGAAGCTATAGACCGGGTAGGGCGAATCGCGGCGCGACAGGAACCATTCCGGGTGCTGGATGACCCAGGGCGAGTCAATGCCCATATGGTTCGGCACCATGTCGGAGGCAAGCCGGATGCCGTACCGGGCACAGCGGTCGCGCAGATCGCGGTAAGCAGGTTCGCCGCCGAGAGTGTCGGCAATCTGGTAGTCATATAGCGAGTAGGCGCTGGCGACGGCATCGGGATTGCCGCACAGGTGCTTGATGGTTTCCGATGCGCGCGATCGCTCCCACACGCCGATGAGCCACAAAGCATTCATGCCCCTTTGGGCAAGGGTTTGAAGCTCCTCGTCAGGAATCTGGTGCAGGTATTTGATTTCGCGATCGTAGAAGCGCGACAGCTGGTTGAGCCAGACAAAGGTGCTTTTCGCGATCATGACGGTGCGGGGCATCCAGTCCTGATCGGGCGAAAAAGCCTCATATTCGTTCATGCCCGCGGCCCCTCCTTCCGCATAGTCCGGCACCTCGGCCGGGGCTGAGGCTGCAGCACCGGCTGGATGCGTCCTGCGCCACAGCGCGACTTCCTCTTCTTTCAGGATGTCGCCCGCTGTCAACGCGCGGCGCAGCAGCGCTTCGACCGCGAACCCCCAGCGGTCGCGCAGGCCGGCCAGCTGGTCGCTCAAGCTGCCGCCGGCCTCTGTGACCGCAAGCAGCATGGGAAGCAAGCCGCCCCGGTCGGCATCGAGCTCAGGCTGGGCGGCAAAAAACTCCGGAAAACTCGCCGTCACCTCGGGATACACGGTACTCTGCGCCAGGTGCGCATCGTCGAAAAGCTCGCAAAACGGTGCAAACGCAGGATTGCGGTTTCCCAGCCACAACAGCAGCAGCTCCTCAAACGCGGCCTCGCGATGCCCGCAGCCGTCCGTTGCACCTTGGAGCCAGTCCCCGGCGGTTTGCTTGCCCGCGTACACATCGGCATTGGGGAACTCCTCCACAAACGCAAGCAGCAGCGCTTCAAGTGCTTCCGCCCCCACCTGTTCACGGTAGTGCGCGAGCGCGTCCGTCATTACCGACGGGTTGACGTGCTTCCGGTACCAGGCCAACAAGGCATGGGTTGCCTCGTCGATGAGACCCACGGCATACAACGCGGCAGGCTGTACGGGCGCCTGCCCGTCGCGCTCCTCATTCATGCGGTGCGCCAGGGCACGGCTGCCGGCCGGGTCGGCAAACACGGCATTGCCTTTGAATGAGAACAGTATCCCCTCAACGCCGTAGCGGTCGCGGGCAGCGCGCGAGATGTGGAATTCAAACATGCGGGGCGGTTCTCCTTCAGCAATGGGGCCGTGCAGTAGAGGGTAAATGCGGGTTCGTTGAGTGGTCCTCAACGGTCAACCAGCGGCGTCTTCCTCATTCTAAGGGTGGCACACTGGAACCATGCCCACCTTCCTTGCCGGATCCCTGACCCCGATGGACAATTACAAACTGCTGTCGGGCTCGGTGGTGCCGCGGCCCATCGCCTGGATTTCTACCGTGGATGCGGCAGGGGTGCGCAACCTGGCTCCCTACTCGTTCTTCAACGCCGTTTGCGGAAACCCGCCGGTTATATGCTTTTGCCCGGCGATCCGGGAAAAAACAGAGCAGCTGCGGGAGATCAAAGACACGCTCGCCAACGTACGGGCGACCGGCGAGTTTGTCGTCAATATCGTTTCGGATGCGCTGGCCGAACGGATGAACCAGACCGCTGCGCAGCTGCCGCCGGAGGCAGACGAGTTTGAAGCCGCGGGGCTGACGGCGGTCCCAGGGCAGCACGTGCGCGCGCCGCGGGTCGGCGAAGCGCCCGTGCAGATGGAATGCCGTCTGCGGCAGATTGTGGAGATAAGCACGCTGCCGGGCGGCAGTTCACTGGTGCTGGGCGAAGTGGTGTGCTGGCACATCCGCGACGAAGTATGGCGCGAAGGCATGCACGTTCTGCCCGAGGCGCTGGATGCAGTCGGCAGGATGGCCGGCGCGACCTATGTGCGCACCCGCGACCGGTTCGATTTGAGGCGGCCGGGGTAATCCTCCGGGCAACAATCGGCGTCCGTTGAGATACAAGGGCTTGCGTCTCCGTGAAAACATCAGCGGCCGCGCCCATTCAAGGAGATTCCGATGAAGTTTACCTATCCCATCATCGCCGGCTTGAGCCTGCTTTCCTCCGTCGCCCTCGCGCAAGGGCCGGAAGGACGCACCCCGCCCGCCCCCGCGCAGATCGCGCAGCACGAGGTCGCCCGCTACACCACTTTGCTTTCGCTGACAGCGGCGCAGCAGGAGCAGGCAACCGCGATCTTTACCGAGGAAGCCACCACTGAGCAAAGCCTGCGTGCCAACGAGCGCACGGCGCACCAGACGCTCGAAACCGCGGTCGCCAGCCAGGACACCGCCGCGATTCAGCAGCAGGCAGCCGCTCTGGGTACGCTTCAGGGGCAGTCCATTGCCGCGCGCGCCACGGGCGAGGCCAAGCTGTACGCGACCCTGACGGCAGAGCAGAAAACGAAGTTCGCCGACCTCAAGTCGCAGCACATGCTGGAAGGGCGCGGCCCCGGAGGTCCGGGCGGCCCGCCCCGGTAACCGCTTTCCCAAAATCGATTCGGCCTGCTTCCCTTTCGAGCGGGCCGGATTGCCATGGCATCCAGCCGGAAATTGCCGGATTGGGCAGCGCGCCGGGCCCCGCCCCCATCTCCTGTTTGCAGGAGAACCTCATGATCAATCCTTCAGAAATCACTGAACACATGGAAGTCGTCGGCTCGGACGGTCAGCACGTCGGGACCGTCGATAAGCTCGCGATCAAGCTCACGAAGACCGATCCGACCGCGCAAGGACAGCACCACATCCTGAACATCGATCTGGCGGGCTCGATTGAAGGCGGCAAGCTCGTGCTGAACATTCCTGCCGAAGAAGCCATGCAGAAGGAAAAGACGCTGGCTTCGTAAGCAGCTTCGGTGGGATTTCCTGCTAATGACCACTTACATGCGATAAGTCTCCAAGCGGGGCTTATTCAAACCCTTCCAGAGATATCCGGCAAAGCTTGCAACTGCTTCCTCGTCGCCTTACTTTACTTGTACAGCTTCTTTCTGCATGTCGAAGATGTACGTTGTAAAAGCGCCATATCGGAACTGGTCCAGCGGTGTGCTGCAAAAGAGCCCGCGCATGACGGGAGAGGTAGAACCGGCAGCCATGGGTTCAGTGGCTTGCAAGCATTCACCAACGCGTGCCGGGTTGGTGGCCACATAATAGCGAACATGGTAGTCCCGCAATACATCGTGAAGCTCGCGCTGCTCGCGTATGTTTGCGAGAAAAGCTTTGTCCATCATCAGACCTTCCATCTGCACAATAGGCCGATGCACCAGAAAGCCCGCAACCCCTGCCCGATCTCCCATCGCGTACACGCCGGGGTGGGTTTCAGCGAAGCTTTGGAGACTTCGTGCATTGTTGTACACCGAGTAAATAACCAGGCTCGGACGCTCCGTGTTGCGCCATTGCACAAGGCTGAGGCCAAACACTAGTCCGATTGCAGAAAAGACGACAGCGGGCGGGAGAAACCGGGAAACTCTATCCCTGAGCACAAAATCACTGGCGAGGAGTGCAAGACCGATGCCGATGGCGGAAGCTGCAAAAGGGTATAAGTACCAGATCAAGATGGGCCAGTCGCTGAGAAAAGTCAGCAAGCCGAACTCCAGGTAAGGAAATACGAGCAGCGCCCAGACTAATGCGCGGTGTTCGGCAAGAAGCCGCCCGGAGCTGCGGCGCAATTGCAACATCAGGGGTAACCCGATGCAAAGTACGGGCAGGACAAGGAACAGCCGCAAAGGCAGCCAGGACTGGACGATTACTTCATACGCGATCAGACTGCTGGGTGCGTGATGGAAACGAAGCTGCTTGACCTGCCCGGAAACCGGCATGGCCGTGTGAAACAGGACCAGGTTGAAAATGAAATAGCAGAGCACAGGCAAAAAACCTGCTGAAAAAGCAAGGACGACGCGCCATCGCCGGCCCCGCTCGATCTGCCCGAACGTGAGTAGCTCAAAAAGCCCCAGGCATGCAACAAAAATTGCGGCATCCAGCCGTGAAAGCACGAGAGCGGCGCACAGCATTCCATATACAACGGCACTGCGCGGCTGCCATTGGAAGCGGCAAACACGGTACCAGCACAGAATGGCGAACAAGGGAATTGTGAGCACGATTTCCATGCCGCCGGCCATCAATGCAACCCCTTCCGCGGCGATCACACCCGCGAAGCCCGAGGCGAGTGCATCGCCGGCATACCGCCGGAAGCATAGATGCAGAAACCAGTAAGTGGCCAGGACGCAAACTTCGATCACAAGGAGTAGTGCGTAGAAGAACGCGCGTCCGGCAAACACTTTGGCCAGGGCGACGTTCACGAGCATCCAGAGCGGGTGGTAGCCATTGGTCAGGTGGGTTCCGTCATAAGTGGAGCCGTGCCCCCCGGCGATGTTTTGAGCTACCCGAAGATAGTAGAAATAGTCATCTTCAAAAAACGCCAGAAATGCCGCACCCGCGCGAAAACGGGAGAAAAGGCTGATCGTTGTGCCAACGGTGAGCAGGACAAGAACGATCCATTTCCAGGGAAGGCTTCGCTGCCCTGGGACGTTGTTAGAACCATGCTGGTCGTCCACAGTGAACATAAGCAAGCCCCGCCTCATCCCGGTCTCCCGATTGCTTCCTTACTCCTGTTTCATGTCAAAGACATAAGTGTCGTATCCATTGTGGAAGAAGTGCACCAGCGGCACACTGCAAAAATCACCTTGCATAACAGGCGCGGTCGGCCCGGCTTTCATCGATTCCGTGGCATGGAAGCAGTTCCCTACACGCCGGGGGTTGCTTGCCACGTAATAACGCACACCGTAGCTTCTCAATACGCCACGGAGCTCGCGCTGCTGCCGCAGGTTGGTAAGAAATTCCTTGTCCATCACCAGGCCTTCCAGCTGCACGAGGGGTTGATCGACCAGGTTGCCCACGAGACCCGCGCGGTCCCCCATGGCGTACACACCGGGATGCGTTTGGGCGAAAGAGTGAAGGTCCTCGGCAGCCCAGTACATGGAATACAC
>CAXTKZ010000025.1:0-10109 GCA_964244985.1 uncultured Acidobacteriaceae bacterium | reverse complement strand
AGCCGCTCACGACCGCGCCTCACATAGAGCGTCGCGGCAAGGAGAGCGGCCAGTGTTGCCGGAACCGTAAACATCTCGCGGAGCGGCATCCACGGCGTTTGAAACCATGCGTCTTTCAAGGGCAGGATACTGGGGCTATGCCCCAACCGCAGCTGCTTGGCCTGACCCGAAACAGGCATCAGTGTATGAAAAAAATGGAGATTGATACCGAAGTACACCGCGAGCGGCAGCAGGCCCGCGGCAAAGGCAAGCCCAATTCGAAAGCTTTGGTCGCGGCGGATTGGGAATGCCGTGAAAAGCTCTAAGGAAACAAGCAGTGCCACAAGGATAGCGGCATCCAGCCGCGAAAGCACCAGAGCGGCGCATAGCAGTCCATATACAGCAGCGCTGCGCGGCTGCCATTGGAAGCGGCAAACACGGTACCAGCACAAGATGGCGAGCAGCGGCAGAGTGAGCACGATCTCCATGCCGGTGCTCATCAATTCGAGAGCTTCGGTCGCGATTAAAAGTGCACAGCTGGAAGCCGTGAGTTCCCCGGCATACCGCAGTAAGGTCAGGCGCGTGAACCAGTAAAAGGTAAGGACGCAGCCGAAGATAACGGTCAGCACAGCACTGTAGAACGCGCGTCCGGCAAACACTTTGGCCAGGGCGACGTTCACCAGCATCCAGAGCGGGTGGTAGCCGTTGGTGAGGTGGGTTCCGTCATAGGTGGAGCCGTGCCCCGCGGCTATGTTTTGAGCTACCCGAAGATAGTAGAAATAGTCATCTTCAAAAAACGCCAGAAATGCCGCACCCGCGCGAAAACGGGAGAAAAGAACGATTGCTGTTCCCACGGCTAATAAAAGCAGAAGTATCCACTTCCAAGGAAGGCTTCGCTGCCCCGGCACAACAACTGCTTCCCGATCAAGTTCAGGCGAAAGTTGGGAGGCGATGGCTAGGGCTCCTTGATGGGTGAAAGAAAGCGGGGGAAAAGGTGGGTGCGGTCGGCGAGAAAGGGATCCGCGGAAAGGGGTCTTGCTACAAGCGGCGCGGTGCTGAGGCGGTAAAACTGGGCAAGGTCTGGGGGCGCATCGGCTTGCGCAGCTCCGGCGGGATCGATGGGAACGTCCGAAAGCAGCGCCGCGTACTTCCGTTGTGAGAAAGCGTCCCGCACGTCCCGGTCCAGTGTATCGCTGACCACGTCATGCCCTGCTCGGAGAACGTCGAGAACCGCGCCTTGATCGGCAAAGCTTTGCTTGCCTGCGACAGCCACATCGACGGCGTTATTGAACGAGTAAACGTCGCCCGGCGTGTGCGCGATGATCGCGAGCTCGCGGGCCGCTTCCGCCCGGGCCGCCCCTGAAGGTACACAGCGCATGGGAGGGCGCGCCAGCACGAAAAGTTGAAGCAATGCCGCGCCGAGAACAAAGGTGCCGCGGCGCGAAGCATCGAAACCTTGCCCCGCCCAACGCAGCAGTGAAGCGACGCTGCCCCCGAACAAAACAGCAAGCCACGCGTCGAGCGGCAGCGCGATATTGACCGATGCCCCGCTGTGGATGCGCCCGAGAAAGCAGGAAGCCGCCAACCCGACAGACGTGAACAGGAGAAAACGAGTGTTGGGCAGCCAAAAGTTTTCCCGTTCCGGCGTTGCTGCCGCGCTCCGGAAAGCAAGTACGCCGTAAAAAAGGATGACCAGGAGGGCGATCGACGAAGGATAAAGCAGGTCGCGCCCAAAAAAATAGAACACACCGCGCAGCTCCAACGCCTGATGGCTCGGAAGGTAGCGGGTGTAGTAGAGATACCAGCGGCCATAGTGATGCATCAGGGCCAGCACGGACGCGCCCCCGAGAAGGAAAAACGCCCCAAGCCCGCGAAACAGCCTCGGGGGGTTGCGGTACTCATGCGCAAGCACGCAGATCGCGACCAAAGCCCCAGTCTGCTTGGTTTGAAAAGCAAGCACAAATAGAATGGCGGCAGCGAGAGGCCGGTGCCGCCAGCTGAGGTAAACGGCGCCCATCGTAAGTGCCACATACAGCATGTCTACGCGGGCCAGGTCGAACCACCATCCGGTGGCGGCATATAAGGCTGCAAAGTAGCCGGCCGCTACCACCCCCGCCAAACGGCTGTTTGCCAGCCGAGACGCCATGGAAAACTGCACAACCATGCACGCAACAGTACATAGTGTGCTGAGCCATCGCAGCGCAGGAAAGCCTGCCCCGCCTACCCAGCAGGCTGCCGCACCGATGTAGTAATACAAGGGCGTGTAGAGAAAAGGAACGAACATGCGGGTGGGGCGCACGTACACGGGCTGCCCGCGTAAAACGCGCATGACCGTGTCGAGCACTCCGCCTTCCAGCCACTCAAGCTGCAGCGGATACGACGCCCGCAGCGCGGCGGCCACTAAAAAAAGCACGATGTAGCCGACCGATGCCGCCACAACGGCTGCCTGGAGCGCCCGCAAGACAGGGCTCCTTTCAAGAGCAGAGCTTTCCACTTCAACGGACGACCCATTCGGCATACCGGGCAAAGTATACAAAAAGCGGGCAGTTGAGAGTAGGCGCGACACACCGCCCCGCCGGTGGACTTGCTACACTAAGGCGAAGGCTCCGCTTCCCCGCCCGGGGTGCGGGGTAACTTCACTCATGATTGAACACCCGATCCCGGAAGCCCTGACCTTCGACGACGTTCTGCTCGTCCCTGCCTTTTCAGAAATCGTCCCCACGCAAGTGAGCACGGAAACCCGGCTCACCAGTCGGATTACGCTCAATACCCCCCTGCTGTCAGCCGCGATGGATACCGTTACAGAGTCGCGCCTCGCCATCGCCATGGCGCAGCAGGGCGGCCTAGGAGTGATTCATCGCAACCTGTCCATTGAGGCGCAAGCCGCTGAAGTGGATAAAGTGAAGCGGTCGGAAAGCGGCATGATCGTGGACCCCGTGACGATCGCGCCGGAGCAGATGATCCACGACGCGCTCGAAGTGATGCGGCGCTACAAGATCTCGGGCGTACCGGTGACGCAGGGCAAAAAGCTGGTCGGCATCCTGACCAACCGCGACCTGCGCTTTGAAACACGGACAGATATCCCGGTCTCCGCCGTTATGACCAAAAAGGATCTGATCACTGTTCCGGAAGGCACCACGCTCGAGGACGCGGAAGCCATCCTGCATGATCACCGCGTGGAGAAGCTCCTGGTCGTCAACAGCGATTACGAGCTCAAGGGCCTGATCACCGTCAAGGACATCCAGAAAAAACTGAAATACCCGAACGCTTCGAAAGACGAGCAGGGCCGTTTACGCGTGGCGGCGGCGATCGGCGCAACGGGTGACTATCTGGACCGGGCCGGCGAGCTGATCCGGGCGCGCGTGGATGCCTTATCGATCGATTCAGCGCACGGGCATTCCTCGCGCGTCCTTCAAGCGGTACGCGATGTGAAGCGGCGCTTCCCGGAGATCGACCTGCTGGCAGGCAACGTCGCCACCTACGATGGCGCATGTGCATTGATGGAAGCCGGAGCGGACGCGGTGAAGGTCGGCATCGGACCGGGTTCGATCTGCACGACCCGCATGGTGACCGGCGCGGGGATGCCGCAAATTACCGCGATCTCTGAAGCCTACAAAGCCGGGCGAGAGCGCGGCATTCCGGTCATCGCCGACGGCGGCATCAAGTATTCGGGCGACCTCACGAAAGCCATCGCTGCCGGCGCGGGTGCCATCATGATCGGTTCGCTGTTCGCCGGTGTAGACGAAAGCCCGGGCGAGACGATCCTGTACCAGGGACGCAGCTTTAAAACCTACCGCGGCATGGGCAGCCTGTCGGCCATGGCGCAGGGCTCGGGTGAGCGATACTTCCAAAGCTCGCGCGACCTTGAAACCGCGCCATCGCGGGCCGAAGGTGTCGTGGACCGTGAACGCAACAGCGGCAACCGCCTGGCGAAGTTCGTGCCGGAGGGCATTGAGGGCCGTGTACCGCATCGCGGACCGTTGGAAGCCATGGTGCACCAGCTCATCGGCGGCTTGCGTTCGGGGATGGGCTATCTGGGATGCTCCTCGATCGAGGAGCTGAAAGAAAACGGCCGATTTGTTCGCATTTCCGGCGCGGGTCTGCGCGAAAGCCATGTCCATGACGTGATCATCACCCGCGAAGCGCCGAACTATCACGTGGAGTAGCGCTTAGTTGGGGAGGCCGCTCAGGTTTTGCACATAGCACCGCTTCCTTGCTGATCGCCGCTTTGTCTGGCCGGCCAGCTCCCCGGCCCGGCAAACATTGCCGGGCCTTTTCCATCGCCCCAAAAAGCTCCGTTGCGCAGTCCCGCGAAGGAAGTGTATTGTGCTCGCATTCTGAGAAAAGAGATTTTTTGGTCCTTTTCACATCTGGAGTGAGCAATGCATAGCAAATCAGTCAGTTTCTCCCGCTGTCGGTCGTTCGCAAGGTCAGCCATACTGCTGATTCTGGCTCTGACAGTGTCGGCGCTTCCCGTTCATCTTCTTGCCCAGCAGTTCACCGTTGTCAACAACTGCGGCTACACGGTCTATCCCGGCATTTACCCGCAGGTGTATGCAAATGGAGGCTGGCAGCTCAACCCCGGGCAGTCTGTGAGCTTTTCCGTGCCGAACCAGTGGAACGGCCGCATTTGGGGTCGCATCGGTTGCGACGGCTCCAGTCCGGCGCTTTGTTCCACGGGTCAGTGCGGTGGCACGGGTCTTCAATGTGCGGGAACGACCGGACAAGCCGGTACCTCCCTGGCGGAGTTCAACCTCAACGCCAACGGCACGGATTACTATGACGTCAGCTATGTGGATGGCTTCGACAACCCCATCGGCATCGTGAACTCGAACCCGAGCTGCTCCTCTCCGAACAGCTGCAACGCGACGCCGTTGAACAACTGCTCCGCCGATTTGCGCCAAGGCAATGAGTGCCTAAGCCCGTGCACGGTGTACAACACGGATCAGTACTGCTGCCGCGGCGCCTATGGCACCTCGCAAACCTGCGTCGTTTCCAACTGGTCCTCCAACGCGCAGTCCTTTGTCACCAACATCCATAACAACTGCCCAGGCCAGTACTCCTACGCATACGACGACAATGTAGGCCTGAAGACCTGCGCTACAGGATCGAATTACACCGTGACGTTCTGTCCCAGCGGCAGCGCCGCGGGGGTGCCCAATCTTAACGGCCGTCACACGCTCACACCGGCAAACGCCACCGGCCTGCGGCTGGATGACTACGGACAAGGAACGGGAAACGGCAACGAAGTCGATGTCTGGTCGGCGAACGGCGGCGGCGCGCAGTCCTGGAACTTTTCCAGCAACGGCGTGAACCCGGCGGGTGCATATAACCTGGCGGTTTCGTTCGGACCCTACTGCCTCACGGCTTCCGCCAACACAAGCGGTTCTGTCGTCAACCTTCAAGGCTGTAACGGTTCCGCTGCCCAGGCATGGACACCCACGCCAGCCGGTTCCGGCTTTGTCTTCCACCCGGCCAACAACAGCGGGCTATGTTTGGACGTACGCTCCTCCGGAACCAATCCGGGGACGATCGTACAGGCTTATACCTGCAACGGCACTAACGCTCAAACCTGGACTGTCAACTAGAATAAATGGGACGACTGTCGAGGAGCCCTCGTGCCCCAGCGGTCGTCCCAGCTTCCACCAAAGGATTTTGCGTGCCCCTTCGTTTTCTCCCGCTTCGACCCGCCCTGTTTTGCTTTACCTTGGCTGCGCTACCTGTTTTCGCACAAGGAACTGCGCCGCAAAAACCAAGTGACCTTCAAAGTTTGTCCAAGGATGTTCATCAGCTCCAAGCGCAGCAGCAAGCGATCCTCGACCGCTTGGATGAGCTGAAGAAGCTGCTCCGTCCAGCGAATCAGCCGCCCGACGTCACGCCTCCGGCGCACATGAGCATGCGCGGTGAAGCATTTCGCGGAGACCCGAAAGCCACTCTCGCCATCGTCGAGTATGGTGATTTTGAATGTCCGTTCTGCCGCCGCTTTCAGCACGATGCGTATCCGCAGATCGCGGCCGGCTATGTTCAAACCGGGAAAGTTCGCTACTACTATCGCGATATGCCGCTGCCGTTCCATGAGCATGCCATGCCCGCTGCACGTGCAGCCCGCTGTGCGGGGGAGCAAGGCAAATATTGGGAGATGTACGATGCTCTCTTTGCCGATCCAGTGCTGCCCGGAACCTTCGACGAAACCGCGAAACCGCTCAGCCTCGACGTAGCCCGTCTGGATGCGTGCACCGCGAATCCTGTTTCAACGGTGCCCATCCAGCATACGGTTGAGGAAGCCGGGAAGATGAACATCAGCGGCACTCCGACTTTCCTGATCGGCACGCTCGACGACCACGGAGATCTCAAGGTCGAGAAAACCATTGTCGGAGCACAGCCATTCGGAGCATTTCAAACTGTTTTGGACGGGTTGGCGGCCCAGCAGCACAACTCCGCTGCGGCGATGACAACAGAGAAGCACTTCTAAACCGTTCCCATGCGATATCCGCGCCATCCGGCGTCTTAGCTACAGCGCTTCTTCTGAGACTTAAGAAGAGCCGTAGCCGAGACGGCACTACTGGAACTGTCTAGCTGTGGTTCTGTGCAGTTTATAGCTGCTGCGGCTCTTCGCCTTCAGTTCCGGGCGTCGGGCTGTTCGCGGCCAATGCGGCCTGCATCTCTTCGCGGCGCTTTTCCCGTGCTTCTGCCCGCTTCTGACGCTTTTCATCCAGCACCTGTTCAGCACCGAGCAGCTCGATCATGGCGGTTTCGCCGCCATCGCCCTTGCGGAAGCCAGTCCGGACGATACGTAGGTAGCCTCCCTGGCGGTCTCCATAACGAGGGCCGACCGTATCGAACAATCGGGTGACCGACTCGCGCGTCATCAGAAACGCGAGCGCCTGCCTGCGGCTGTGAAGATCCCCGCGCTTGGCGAGCGTGATCATCTTTTCGACATGAGGGCGGACGGCCTTGGCCTTGGTCACGGTTGTTTCAACGCGATCCTCCATCAGGATCGAGGTGGTCAGGTTGCGGAGCAGCGCCCGGCGGTGCGGGGTTTTGCGGCCGAGTTTGAATCCTGCTTTGCGATGGCGCATGGTGTCGTCTTCCTTTACAAAGGGCGGACACCGAGAGCAAGCAGCCCTCACGGCATCCGACCCTAATGCGATGTCTCAGATCAAGTGAAGGGTTGAGAAACGGTTTTGTCTACCCTCTCCCCTGAACCCTTCACCCTAGTTCTTAAAAGTTTTCCGGCTCGTTCTGGAACTGCAGATCCGACTCGTCGTCGAGGATTTCATCTTCCTCATCGTCGAAGCGGCTGTATTGGCTGGCTGCAAGCTGCTGCGACGGCAGCACGGACGTCGGCCCCGGTACGGCATTCCCCTGGTCGTCGATCCGCATACCAAGCGACAAGCCCATCTGCGCGAGGATTTCCTTGATCTCGTTCAGGCTCTTGCGTCCGAAGTTCTTGGTCTTCAGCATCTCGGCTTCGGTCTTTTGCACCAACTCGCCGATTGTCTGAATATTTGCGTTCTTCAGGCAGTTGTACGACCGCACACTGAGCTCAAGCTCTTCTACAGAACGATTCAGGTTGTCATTGCGCAGCAGACCGCGCCCATCGTCCATATGCCCTTCGAGCTCAATCTCTTCCTCGAAGTTGATGAAGATGCTCATATGGTCTTTGAGCAGCTTTGCCGCCAGTCCGACAGCATCCGCCGGCACAACAGACCCATTTGTCCACACTTCGAGCGTGAGCTTGTCATAGTCGGTGATCTGACCGAGACGCGCCGCCTCCACCGCGTAGTTCACCTTGCGAACTGGCGAGTGGACCGAGTCGACAGGCATGAAGCCGATCCCCAAGTCGCCGTCGAAGTTGCGGTCTGCGGAGATGTAGCCGCGACCGCGCTTCAAGCGCATTTCCATGTCCAGCTTGCCGCCTTCGCTCACCGTCGCGATGTATACGTCTTTGTCGAGGATTTCGACATCGCCGTCGGCTTCGATCATGCCGGAGGTCACGATGCCGGGCTCTTCCACCCGTACATACAAAGCCTTCGGGCCGTCGCCGTTCAGCTTGAAAGGGATCTGCTTCAGGTTCAGGATGATGTCGGTCGCATCCTCGACTACGCCGGGGATGGACTGAAACTCATGCAGCACGCCTTCGATCTTAACGGCGGTCACGGCCGCGCCTTCAATCGAGCTCAACAACGTGCGGCGCAGCGAATTGCCGATGGTCGTGCCGAAACCACGCTCAAAAGGCTGAGCGCTGAACTTGCCATAGCGATCGGTAAGAGTTTCGGTGTCGACCTGCAGCCGTTTAGGGCGTTGAAAACCTCTCCACAACATGTATTGCTCCTTGCGCGCCTTGCGATGCATTCTGCTCAGGTCCGCGCTCGCTTCTATTGTAAATACAAACCTAGGACCCCCTACGCGGGAGGTGGTCACTTCGTGACGTGTACTCGGCGTAAGGTGCAAACCCCGTCATGAAGCAACCACAAGCCGCTCACCGCTTGACCAAAGGCGCAGTAGGCAGCTTCGGCTTACTTCGAGTAAAGTTCCACAATCAACTGTTCGTTCACCGGCAGCTGAATATCCGCGCGCGTCGGCAGTGCGACAATCTTCCCCGACATCTCCGCCGCATTGATCTGCAGCCATGCGGGCGCTCCCTGGTGCGAAGCAAACTCACGCCCCGTCTCGATGACGTCGAACTTCGTCGCATGGACGCGAACCTTGATTTCATCGCCTACCGAAAGCTGAAAGGAAGGAATATTGACCTTGCGCCCATTCACCTCTACATGGCCGTGCCGCACAATCTGCCGAGCCTGACGACGCGAGGTGGCATACCCAAGGCGGTAAGCAACGTTATCCAGGCGGCGCTCAAGTTGCTGCAACAGGAGTTCACCGGTTACGCCGGTCGCGGCATTGGCTTTTTCGTAGTAGGCGCGGAATTGGCCTTCCTGCGCGAAGTAAATGCGCTTGGCCTTTTGTTTCTCACGCAACTGCAATCCATAGCCCACAATCTTTGCTTTGCGGTCGCGGCCATGCTGGCCGGGCGCAAAGTTGCGCTTTTCAATGGCGCATTTGTCGGTGAAGCAACGGGTGCCTTTCAAAAACAACTTCATACCTTCGCGACGGCAAAGGCGGCAAACAGCGCCGGTATAACGTGCCATACTTCTCCCTTGATCCAGGTGACGACCGGTTTACGCAGCGATGCTGCTTCTTCCCGGTCCAATGATGAATTACGTGGAGCGCGCTGGACCTGCCACAAGGTGGCTGTGGTCGCGCACTGTTCTACGGAAACGTAGAAGACCGCCTGTCAGACGCGACGCCGCTTGGGCGGGCGGCAGCCATTGTGCGGAATGGGCGTAACGTCGCGAATCGAGCGCACGTCAATACCCGCCGCTGCCAACGCACGTACCGCCGACTCACGACCCGAGCCGGGACCCGAAACACGCACGTCTACGGAGCGAAGACCATGATCGCGCGCCTGGTTCGCCGCATTTTGCGCTGCCTGCTGCGCGGCAAACGGCGTTCCTTTACGCGACCCGCGAAAGCCGAGCGAACCTGAGCTCTTCCACGAAAGGGTGTTGCCTTGTCCATCCGTAATGGTCACGATCGTGTTGTTGAACGTCGCCTGAATGTGCACCAAACCAAACGGAACATTTTTCCGCTCACGCTTTTTAAACTTTTTGTTTTTGCCGGCCTTGGCAGCCGAGCCCTTACCCTGTGTCGATTTCTGCGCTTTCGCCATTACTTGGTCGCCTTTTTCTTTCCGGCAACGGTGCCCTTACGCGGGCCCTTGCGGGTTCGTGCATTGGTGTGTGAGCGCTGCCCGCGTACAGGCAGGTTGCGACGATGACGCATACCGCGGTAGCTCTGGATGTCAATCAGCCGCTTGATGTTCATCGATACTTCTTTGCGGGCATCGCCCTCCACGCCGCCTTCCTGCTCGATGACCTGGCGGACTTTATTTACTTCATCTTCGCTCAAGGTTGCGAGCTTGCGGAAGGGGTCGATGTCGGCCTTGGTCAGGATGCGCATCGCACGCGGGTTCCCGACGCCGTAAATATAGGTGAGAGCAATACGAATCTGCTTGTTATTGGGCAGATCGACGCCGGCAATACGTGCCATAGATACCTCTTGATGCCCCT
>CAXTKZ010000024.1:0-33869 GCA_964244985.1 uncultured Acidobacteriaceae bacterium | reverse complement strand
GCCTCATACAGCACGTCAGCAGCTCTCCCGTACATCTGATCGGGATATCTTTCGGAGGCATGATCGCCCAAACAGTCGTTTTGGACCGACCGGATCTTGTTCGCACCCTGACGTTGATCGGCACAGCTTCAACGTTTCCGGAAAGTGCGCGGCAGGCCATGAGAGCACGCGCACAGGCGGTTCGGACTGGGGGCATGGCGGCTATATTAGAAGCCAGCCTGGAGCGTTGGCTTACTGCCGCAACGAGGGCAGAGCGCCCGGATATTGTGGATCGTCTCTCAAAAACTATTCTTGCGGATGACCCTGCGGTGCATGCTGCCATTTGGGACATCATCTCTCACTTCGACGTGCATGCGAGATTGGGCGAAGTCAACTGCCCGACGCTTGTGCTGGTCGGCGAACTTGATCCAAGCACGCCTCCCCCTATGGCCTCCGCCCTGCAACAAGCGATCCGGAATGCAAGAATGATCGTGATCCCAAACGCCTCGCACATCGTCAGCGTGGAGTCCCCCACAGCTGTGAACGACGCGATCGAAACATTTCTTCGATGATTGAAGGGGTAGCTCGTCCTAGTGGCGTTCCTTCGCAATCGGTCGAGTTGACCGACTTCCACGAACTGCCCTTTGTGGCTGCATAAAGCAGCCGGCTTCTCACACACGCATGGATGTGAATTACTCTGCCCTGACTCGGAGCTTACGACACATCGAGGAGAAGTGCGGAACATTTTGGCAAGCTTCTGCGTAAACCCGAGTGGCTGGGTGCATACATTTGAAGCCATGAGGCACGCATGATTCCGTTCGCACGTACATCTGCCGCAATCATGTTTCTGAGCCTCGCTCAGCCGCTTGCCTTATTCGGGCAGAGCCTTGTCGTGGCACAGCATATACAAAGGGCAGATGACAGCGTCATCACTGCCTACGTGGAACGGCCTGTAGGAACCGTCAAGCAGCCGCTGCTGCTCGTGCTTCAGGGCTCTATCTGCGAGGACGTGGGTCCGCACGGCTCAGACCGCATGGACTTTGCGCTGCCCACAGGATTCGCGTGTTTGGATATTGAAAAATACGGCATCTCTGAGACGAGCAAGGGCGCGGAAGATAAGCCGTGCCCGGCTGAATACCTGCAACACAACAGCATCGATCAACGGGTGCTGGATGTGCTGACTGTCATCGCATACCTTCGAACGCGTGCTTCCTGGTGGAATGGCCGGCTATTTCTGATGGGGACCCCCGAGGGGGCGACAGTTGCGGCGATGTCAGGTTCTTTGCTGCCGGAAACGCGTGGGATTGTCCTAATAAATGGCTCCATCGGGCGCCCGTTTCGAGACGGTTGGTCGGATGCTATGGCAGCTTCGGTAAAGGCGGGGGGCGGTAACCCAGATGAGGCACGAGTGGAAGCCACCAGTACCTGGGATAAGGCGCGGAGCGATCCAAAATGGAGTGAAGAAGCTTTTGGAAATGGCAACACTCTCAAATGGTGGGCTTCCATCATCGACCTGCGCCCTTCCAACACATTGAAGTTGACGCGAGCGCCCATTCTGCTCATGCAATCGGATCACGACGAGATGACTCCGGTTGAGTCCGCTCGCACCGTTGTCGACGGGTTCAAGCAGGCTGGTCTGAACAACCTTACTTATGTCGAATTGCCTGGGCTGACGCATGGGCTTCGGACAGCGGATGGGAAGCCGGGATGGGAGCCGGTTCTAAAAAGAATACGCACTTGGCTCTTTGTGCAGGAAAAACAAGCAAGTGCGAACCGAGGCAAATAGCTTAGGGGGCATGTTGAGGATTTCCCAAGCTTCCGAGTGCAAGGCTCGATACCCTTCTGTGACGGACTGCTCGATCAAGCCAGTCGAATGGGACTGCCTGCATAATTGTAAGTCAGCTAGAGTTGACCAGCTTGCATCAACGAACAACTGCGACCGGATTTCCCACTAACGGGTTTGTAAAGACTCGCCACGAGGGCGTACAACTAAATCTTCATGCGACTCGGCTGCTTATGTCTTCTGACAATTACCGTTGCAGATGGTATAGCTGCTCAACCGGCGGGTGTGTCCCCTGCAGCTGTCACACACCAAAACCCGAATACTGGAGGATCTTAGTGTGCACTCTCCACTGACGACTTCGGCAAATGGATAGAGCTTCCATATGACAAATTTGATCAAAACCAGAACGGCGGTTTCCGACCCTTAGCTCTGAAACATTGTGAGTGGCTGGCGGCTATGTTGCTCGACAGCTACGTGGTAAATGCGCCAAACCGCATGACCGAACAGAATCGCGAAACATTGCTCTTCCATGCAGGGCAGCTCTATGCGTACTCCGGCTTGCGCGGGATTGCCGCAGCGCGCGTTCGGCAATCGCCGGCCCCGCACCAAGCCCTCGATAGCGACTTAAATTGGAACGCCTATGTTCTCGCTTCAGCGGCGTTTGAGGACGGCGATCGTCCTGAACCTTTTCGGTAGAGGAAGGCTTTGGCGACAGCGAAGTCCAGTGCAGGAAATGCAGTCAATCTCCGGGTAGTGGATGGTCTGGTTCGCTGTTTTAATAGGTCATACTTGCTTGCTTGCTTACGAAACCTGCCGTTCTTGACTCCCGCGCAGCTCTTCGCGACCACTCCTTATAAGTCGGATGAGGTTGACTGACCTTCACAAACAAGCAGTTGCGACAGCGTAATGTGGATAAACTTCCGGAAGCCTGGAAAGCCTGTATCGTCTTGGTTCTCGGCCACACCATCGCCGAGCTGCTGCCCGCAATCGTGCTGCCGTTCCACTCCGGCTGCTCTTCCACGCTTTGCCGCTACAAATAAGCAACTACAAATGTAATTTCGCTGCACAGCCTTAATCTTATAAGAATAAAATAATTGGCTTCCAAAACAATCTAGTGTTGTAAGTGCTATGAGTGAACCAGCGCCCTATGTTATCTGACCTTGCGTAAACGCAACAATAGTTAAGAAAGTACTTAAGCGTGAATCTATTGTGGAAGAGGGTGTATCCTCTTTTGCAATGGCCGACAAGTTCCGGCTTTCCGACGAGCTTGCGGGAGGAGTAGTCTGCGGATCCCGCAAGCATCACCGGAAACACTCCGCGACCGCTTTTCGCGCTCTGCATCTGTTTCTCTCGCAACCTTGTTCTGGTCGAGAAACGGTTCAGCTGTGCCGCCTCCGCTCAACTGGTCTGCATATCGCAGCTTAGTTCGTCCCGGGTGGCTTCGCAGCGCAGGCTGGAAACGCTTCCCTGCGCTGCCGTATGACGGTAGCTCTACCGCTTCGTAGCCGCGTCAACCCCATTAAACCAGTACGTTGGACATCTGCGTATTGCACGTGCTCGAAGCCCGATTCTCACGCTTCTGCATGACCTGTCGCTGCGCTCCGCATACACCTGGAGTCCCAAAGAACTTACTCCCTGGAATGAAAAAAAATCTGTGGATACCTCTTAGAACTTCTGGGAGCCTCTGGGTGAGCTTCATTCCTGGCTCTCCACTTGCACCTTTCACCGCTTACACTCCTGTCCCGACTTCCAATTCGCACGATGTTGCGGGGCGACCTGGACTGGACAGTTTGCTTGCGCTGCGCTTTGAGTAATAGGGTTCTCCCGTCCGCATACCCGGGCTGGTGTTGAGGTTGAAGCTCCTTCCCCGAGGCCCGCGCATCATCCCCCTATAGCTTGCCGAACAGTACACGATGGAGCTTTTGAAAGCCCGAAGGCGGCTCAGCTCAAGGGATGAGCCGCCGTACGCCGGCATCCAGACTGCGGCCCCGCCCATAAGTTTAGGGGTCATGCAAATCACCCGCCGGTACAGCTCCCGGCTACGTAGCGCAGGCAGAATGTCGATGCAAGCCTCGCTTAGCAACCTAAAGCCTGAACATGATTGGAGGATAGCTACTCCCAGTATGGCCCTAATTTGCTGCATATGCCGACGTCTCTCCTTTTTGGGTGTTTCCACATCGGGTATCGCTGACAACGACCATCAGCAAGGCTTCCGAGCCCACGCGTGCGCGCATTAAGTTTGGACCTGCGCCCGGCCTGCCGAGCATCGGCCATGCGACTCCTTCCGCCCTCCCTCTTAACCGGCAGCATCCGCTCAACCAAACGCTGCCGGTCCCCATAAATTATCCGATATATGTAAGCCTCATGCCTTATCTACATGCCGTCCGAGAAAGCTTCACACGCCCTCTAAAAATCAGTCATCTCGCGCTCTCCACCCCTTGCCGCAGAATCACCGGACGAAAGACCGGTATTGAGGTATGCTTCACAATGCCGCTCGTGGTATCGCTATCGGCAGAGCAGAAGCAAGTTCAAGTCCAAGTCCATCGTTTTTTCAAAGGAGCTCCCCACGCCCATGCCGAATCGATTTCGTGCGCTGTACCCCATCGCTGCAGCCCTCGTGCTCGCTTCGTTCTCGCTCCTGTCCGGCACTGCCGCAGGGCAAACCGCTCCTACCGCTCCGCCTGAACTGCTTCCCGCTTACGGCCCCCACTCCGGTATCTTTCTCCTCGGCGGTCGCGGACTTCTCAAACCGCTCAACCCCACTGAAACACTTTTCCAGTCCACTAGCCCTTGGACGATTTCTCTCTGGTTCCACCCTGACAGCCCAGGTATGACCACCCTACTTGCAGGTTTCGGCGACCCCGCGCAGGAGGATTCTCGTTTTCTCGGTCTCCGCACCGGCAAGCCCGTTTTGCGCATCGGCTACGGCCATGAAATCGCCGGTTTGACCGCCGTCGTCGGCACCGATTGGCACTATCTCGCCGCCACCTTTGACGGCATGACCGCACACCTGTACCTCGACGGTGCGGAGGTGGCCTCCGGCACCCCCGTCATGGGTCTTGTGGAAGACCCAGAGCTCATGCTCGCACCCGATTTCCTCTCCTCCCAGGGCGAGCGCTACGCTTGGGACCAGCCACACCTTCCGCCCGTTGTTCCCTCACGCCTCCGGGAGTGGCAGCACTTCGGCGGCACCATCGCCGACTTCCGTGTCGAGCACACTGCGTCCGCCCCCAAAACCATCCAGCGCCCCAACTTCGAAACCATCCTTTACGAGGACGGCTCCAAAGCCTGGTTCCGGCAGGAAACCCAACTTATCGGCTACATCGCTCCCCAGCCTCCCAACACCCTTCCCATAAGCAAGGCACCCTTCGGCAAGCCCGCCGCCCAACCGCTCCCTCCTGCCGGGCCCACTCTTGTGCAAACCGACCCACACATTTGGACCATCGCCCGCAACTGGAAAATGCAGGCCGCCCCGCTCATTCCCAACGCCGTTGGAGCCGCCCTCTCTGCTCCCGGCGCAGGCACGGAAGGCTGGTATGACGCCACTATTCCCGGCACTGTCCTTACCACCTATATCGACCGCGGCGTCTACCCCGACCCCAACTGGGATCTTAATAACCTCAATATCCCCGAATCTCTCAATAAACAAAATTACTGGTACCGCGTTGAGTTCCCTACACCCGACAACTCCGGAGGTAAGCGCTCCACGGTCAACCTCAACGGCATCAATTACGCCGCGCAGGTTTGGTTCAATGGCCGTGAGCTCGGTACGGTCACCGGTGCTTTCATACGCGGCATCTACGACGTCACCAACCTCCTAAAGCCCTCGGGCCAAAACGTTCTAGCCGTCCGCATCTCCCCACCCCCGCACCCCGGCATTCCCCACGAGCAATCCATCACCGGCGGTGCCGGCTATAACGGCGGGGCCATGCTCATCGACGGCCCCACCTTCGTCGACACCGAAGGCTGGGATTGGATTCCCGCCGAGCGCGATCGCGACTCCGGGATATGGCAGGACGTCACCCTTCATCAAACGCAGCTGATCCAACTCGGCGATCCCCAGATCACCACTGAGCTCCCACTTCCCAAAATCGATTCCGCTGATGTATCTATCGGCATCCCGCTGGAAAATTTCAGCCCCAAACCGGAAAAAATTTTGATTCACGCAAGCTTCGAAGGCGGCGTCTCTCTTTCTAAGGAGATAGAAGCCGCGCCCGGCAAGTCCACCGTCACGCTCACCCCCGCCGAGTTCCCCCAACTCCACGTGAAAAGCCCGCGCCTCTGGTGGCCCAACGGCTACGGCAAGCCCGAGCTCTACCACCTCCAGCTGGGCCTGGGAGTCAGCGACCAAACCACCACACAGTTCGGCATCCGACAGGTCACCTATGAGGCCTCTCTCTACGCCCCCGACGGCACCATGCGCCGCGTTGAGGTCAACCCTACCGTTGCCGCCCGCCTCCATCAAACCATCCTCAACGTCACCCACGAGGGTATGCGCCAAACCCCCGATGGCTGGGCATCCTCCCTCACACCCGCCGCCGAGACTTCCCCCGCCGTCACCCCCGTCACGAATGAGCCCGGAATGACCGACCTCGTCCTCAAGGTCAACGGCGTCCGCATTGCCGCGCGCGGCGGCAACTGGGGCATGGAGGACGCCCTCAAACGCATCTCCCGCGAACACCTCGAACCCTTCTTTCGTCTCCACCAGATCGCCAACGTCAACATCATCCGCAACTGGATGGGCCTCAACGACGAGCCTGTCTTTTACGACCTGGCCGATCAGTACGGCTTAATGGTGTGGAACGATTTCTGGGAGTCTACTGAAAATTGGAACGCCGAAGCCGAAGACCCACAGCTCTGGCTCGCCAACGCCCGCGACACCGTCCGCCGCTATCGCAACCACCCCTCCATCGTCATGTGGTGCGGCCGCAACGAGGGCGTTCCCCAACCCATCGTGAACACGGGTCTCGACAAAATTCTCGCCGAGGAAGACGGCACCCGCTACTATTCGCCTTCGTCCAACCGCGTCAATCTTCGTGACTCCGGCCCTTACAAGTACCAGGACCCCAAACTTTATTTCAATACCCTCAACCGCGGCTTCTCGGTGGAGCTCGGCATCCCGTCCTTTTCCACCCTTGAAAGCTTCCAGGCCTGGATCGCCCCCGAAAATCAGTGGCCCGTCTCCGACGCCTGGGCCTACCACGACTGGCATCAGAGCGGCAATGGCGACGTTCACCCATGGCACGAGCACCTCGACCGCCAGTTTGGCGCGGGTACCAGCCTCCCTGACTTCGAGCGCAAGGCTCAGATGCTCAACTACACCCTCCACCGCGCTATCTTCGAGGGGTTCAACGCCCACCTATGGGCCCCCAACTCCGGCCGCATGATTTGGATGACCCAGCCCGCCTGGCCCTCCAATATGTGGCAGATGTTTACATGGGACTACGACACCCAAGCCTCCTTTTACGGGGTTATGCACGCGTCCGAGCCCCGCCACGTCCAGCTTGACTTATCCAGCTACGACGTTGCCGTCACCAATACCACTAATGAACCCCTCGCTGGCGCGCATGTCGAGGCAAGCGTGTATGGTCTCGACAACAAGCAGCTCTTCACCCGTACCATGCCCGTTTCCCTCCCCGCTGACTCCGCCTCCAATTTCCTTCGCTTGCCTTTGAACGACATCTTCGCTGCCCAGTCCGGCACACCGACAACCGCCCCGACCCTCCAGCCCGCCTCCATGCAAGCGCAGCAGGAAGCCGATGCGGGCCGCGCTCCCGGCAGCCCCGTCTTCGTCCGTCTTCGGCTTCTCGGCCCCGACCGCAAAGTCATCTCGACGAACTTCTATTGGCTAGCCGACAGGGAAGAAGATATGCGCCGCCTCAACGACTTACCCCCGGCAACTGTAACTACTCAAATCGTCGCCGGTGCTGAGAATGATGAAGAAGTTATTACCGCAACTTTAACAAACGGCGGCAAGCAAGCCGCCCTCCAACTCAAACTAACCATCGAGGACGCTCAAACCCACCTCCGCATCCTTCCCGCCTACTATTCCGATAACTACATCTCCCTCCTCCCCGGCGAGTCGGAAACCGTCACCATCCACTATCCCGCCAGCAAACCGCCAGCCGCTCTCGGACTCCGCGGCTACAACCTACCCCAAACTACCCTATTCATACGCCATTGATTTACCCGGGAGAGGCTGCCTGCCTCTCCCGACGCTGTACAGCCGCCTGAATTTTCCGTACGCACTTTTCCGGATTTGTCTTTAGGTCATGCTCCCAAATCCGCAGAACACTCCACCCTGCAGCTCGCAGTTTTCGCGTATTCCGCCGATCACGCTCCTTGTTGCCCGCTATCTTCGCAGTCCAGTATTCTCTGTTCGACTTAGCTTTCAGTGCACACCGCGCACAGCCATGCCAATAGCATCCATCGACGAACACGGCAATCCCAAGCTGCGGAAATACAAAGTCAGGCCGCCCCGGCAGCACACTCCCGCGCCGCCACCCGGAGATTTGCGCCCGACGCATACACCCGGCCAGCGCCTGCTCAGTCGTCCCATTCCCGCGCGATCGAATGCGCGACATTGCATACGACCGCTGCTCCACCGTTAGGTTGTCGGCCATAGTTCTAAGTCCAGGCTGTGGCGGTAATCTGATCGATCCTTTCTTCAACCAGAGCCCGAATCTCCTCCGGCTCCAGCGCGTCAATCACCATCACACCGCCGATCTGATTCAGATACCCCGTTAAGGCCCGCACCTGCTCGCGCACGTAAAACGGCCTGCCCTCCCGCTCCCGCTTCAGAAGCACCGACAAGACCGCCTGCATGATGCTACGGTTTCTCCCCGAAGCATTCTCCAACAGGTTCTGCGTCAAATCAAGCTTTTTGAGCAGCACACCTGTCAGCTCCCAAGGATCTTCCCGTTCCTCATCATGGGTGCAATATCCGTACCACCAAAGCCGCGCCATCCCGTTGCGCAGCAGCGCCCGCGACTGGTCTCCATGCACGAAGTAGCGCGCCTGAAGCTTTTCCCGCAGGTTCACCCCTGACCATCGCTCCACAGGCCATCGCTTCCGCATATATTCCCAATGGCTCACATGGGTCATGTACGCCCATAATCGAGGATCAGACGCCTGCACCGGCGCCCAGTGCTGTAAGGCTTCGTACACCCGTCGCGTATTCTCCAGGTCGCAGAGCTCCGTCCGCGATGCCGGCGGCAACAGCTGCAGATCTCCCGTATCCGGTATATCCGACTCAACAAACCAGCCCACTCCCCCGAAGTATGCTTTCAGCCACGGCGCATCCTCACCGTAGCGCTCCCGATTCGCCTCAATGTTCACCCGCAGCGACGCAAGGCTGTCCTCCTGAAGAAAGCGCTGCTTCGCCACTTAATCCTCCTCACTCGCTGTCATGGATGCCAGCTTCTCGAGCCCACTCGTCAGCGGCTCGCCCAACAACTCATGCGCGAGCATTAGACTTGAATCCGAATCGTTGAAAGATTCCGGCCTATCGAGATCGATCCCGCGCTCCTTCAGTTTGCGGCACAGCACACCATACCAACGAAGCCGTTTGAACTCTTCCCGCTTTTCATCGGGGGCAGAGCGCAGTTCTTCAAGCAAACTCACCAGGGCCGGCATAACGATTGCCGAATGCAGCACCCGCTCGTACGCAGCCGCATGCTTCAGCATCTGGTAATGATCGAAGTTCGCTTGGGAAAGTAGCACCACGACCTTGTTGCCGGATGCATCCATATCGATCGATTTGGCGCTGCTCGATAGATTAGGTGCAATGGTGAAGATCGACGCCGGCTTACGAAGTGGATCACTCTTCTTTTCCGCCTCAAATCCCTGATCCTCGCCGACCGCTAAAACATCGCCTTTGCGCACGGCAAAGCTCAGGCCGCCGTAGTCGGGATGGAAATCCTCATTCCGGTACTCTGGCAAAGGCTGGGCAGCGAGAACAAACGAGCAAACCTGCACCTTTCCGGCTAGCGCATCAGCTGCTATTTCAAAGCTGAACACCGCGTCTGTGCTCTGGAACACTTTCCGGTAGCGCGTTGACGTGCATTCAACGTGCACTGCATACGCGGCCTTCCTCTCCTCAATCAAACGCAGGAGTCCGCGGTTGCTGGTCCTACACTGCGCCTGCAGCACGTATGCGGTTTTTGTGGTCTTGATCTGCAGAGGGTTGTCGAACTCTGAATCGACGACGTCATCACAAAAATGCGAAGCAAGCACCGGATGCGGGTAGGCGCGCGGACTAATCACCATAAGCCTGCACCCCCAGCGCACAGCGCAAACCATTCTTTAACACCACCTCTACGGAAACGCGCCCGCCCGCTGTCGCCGGGATAGGACCGACAAGTCCGCTTTTGCTTTGAACGGGCATATCTTGTCCACCATGGAGCGACCAACGCACAACCGGTGCCGGTTCGACCCTGACTTCGCCGATCACGGATACCTTTAAGTGCAACTGCCCTCCCTCGGCTGTTTCGAACAGCAGTCGATACCTGCCGGCTTCGGCATTCGTGCAAAAGATGCGCTCGTGGGTGATCTCAACCTGCTTGCGGCTTTTCTCTTTGTCGCTGTCTCCGGCATCCTCGCGCTCCTCACCACCGAAAAGGCCGCCCTGCCCCCTCCTCCGTCCTCTCCCGGCTCCGGCCACTCCTCCTCACCCTCCTCTTCGCCTTCGCCTCGGGTGGCCGCATCCACAGCCGTCGATAACACCTTGGCGAGTTTGGTTTTTCGGACAAACATCTCGATCTTTTCCGCAGGCTCTTCTGATAGACGCTCGACGTATTCCTCTTTTCCCCGCTCCACTGCATTGTCGGGCAGGAATTGACTTACGCCTTCCGCATCCACCTCCGCGGGATTGCCTGACGCGCTCAGCTCCCGTATCTTGTCTCTTACCCAATCGAGCAGCTTATCCTTGATCTGCCGAGCTTCCGAGTTTCCTCGTTCGTCTTCCCACGCATTATGATTCGGATTTTCCAACGTCCTCAGCAGAGCATCCAGCCGGTCGCCTCCGATCGTGAGTACGCCCGCGAGGTTGAGGGGAGTGCGGAAATGTTTCTTGTCGAAAATTTTCATCCCGCTGTGGCGAAAGATAGCAACTTTAGTTTTGAACTCCTTGCTTTCTGCGATATGCAGGGTCAGCTTGCCTTTTCCGCAAAAATCCTCCTCTTCGAACCGCTGACTCTCGCTGCTGGTCAGTGCTTTATAGTAAGCGTCAGCATAAAATTCAGGCTTGCGCTCCGCGTACTGCTTCTTGATCTGCTCTTCAAGGCTCGTTGCGTTCAGGATTGTGCTGCCCACCCGCACAGTGAGCTTGCCCTCATGAATAGCCACAAGGAAGCTTTCGATGACGGCTTTCGCGATCCTTGCTTCCCAATCGGGGTAGTCGTGGAACCCTGCCACGTAGATGTCGGCGCCGATCCTCTTACGCCCAAATTTTGAGTCGACCTTCTCAAAGCCGGCAAGTGGTCGATTGCCTTTCTTCCACCCCCAATACCCTGTTCCTTGCGTTCTGGCCTTCTTTTCGCCAATATGGGTTACCAGTTTTGCCACGCCCTGAAATGCTTCCGCCCCGGTTTGATCCTTGGTGCCGTAGAACACCGTCCGCAGGTCCGAACAGGCGAAGGGTGCATGCTTGCCGATGCCGAATGAGCCGAGCTTGCCGTCATTCTTATCGGAGATGCCCACGGACTTCGTCAACTTGAACCAATCGGAAGTTCGGTCGTTCTCGCCTCCAATGGTGAGTCCTGTTGTGTTGTGGTCTGATATTTTCAGAACGGGAATGCCGGGCCGTCGGAGCACCGCGAGCGCTTCATCGAAAAAAGCTGCTGTTTTCGGCGAAGAATGTCCGTACCTGCGGCAAGCCTGAAGTGTCTTTGCGAATTCCTCAAAGCCGGGAAATTGAGATTTGTCCACAAGGAAGCGTTCGAAGCGCACATCAACCGGCTTTTTCCCGGCGACGGCGTCAGCGGAGTTTTGCAGGCACTCCCTCGCAAGACTTTCAAGCGGATCTTTCTTGAACATTTCAATGCCGGGATCGTTCAACCCGGCTTCTTGGCCGTCACTGTTTGAAGGGAAAGACCAGCCCGGCTTCTCAAACATCGCTATACCCTCCATCGAGCAGCCGGCGGCATTCAATGGCCAGCTTGCGCACCAGCGGCACCGTCACGGCATTTCCAATCTGTTTATATTGTTGAAATTTTGAAAGTTGGGGCGGGAATGAGAAGCTATCTTCAGAGAAGCCTTGAAGCCGCAGACACTCTGCGGGTGTCAGTTTGCGGATGCCCCAAGGATCGCGAATGACTGGAGCATTATGGCCCCCATCTCCCATGTTGGCCATCAATGCAAATACGGTATTGCTTTTGTTCTCGCGGACGTAATTGCGGCGCAGCATGTAAATGGACTCGTCATCCCCCGGCATCCATGGATGCCTGGAACATCTCCCTATATTGCGAGCTCTCTTCGTAATAGAAAGACCGATCAGCTTGTTCGTGCAGGTCGAGAAGCGTTCGATATGCAACGACCGCAGGGTCAGGCTCTGGAAAGACAAAGCCGTTCTTTTTAAAGCAGTCGCTTCGTACAGCAGCCATGTATAGGCGCTCTCTGTTCTGCGGGATTTCCGTGTGCGTCTTTGTATTCAGCACTCTCGAGGTGCCTTCCCTAAACCAATAGCCCGCCGCTTTGATCGCATGCACCATTTTTCCGAACGTCTGCTTCTCGTGGTGCGTTTGCAGGTATTGCACATTTTCAAACAGCAAAATTTTCGGACGCTCGTCCCCAAACTCCCGCAGCAGCCGCATAACTTGAAAAAATGCACCGCCGCGTTCATCCTCAAAGCCCAGCTTGATGCCAGCCTTTGAAAAAGGCTGGCACGGAAATCCCGCCGTCAGCACATCCACGGGCTCCAGATCGTCGCCGATCACGGAAAGCTCCTCAACCGGCTTATGGTGCATCGTCGTGCTTTGGAAGTTGTGCCGATACGTCTCCACCGCAAACCGGTCCTTCTCATTCGCCCAGGTAACCTCAAACCCTTCTTTTCGGAACGCAAGGCAAAATCCTCCCATGCCGGCGAACAAACTGCCCACCCGATACGTCGATCGATCCTTCTGTGATTCAACCTGTGAAATCTTCGCCCTCTACTTTCGAAATGAAAATCCCACACATTCGGTCGAAGCTTCCTGCCGAAACCGCGCCTTCACCTGCCGAACCTCAGCCTCAAGCGCCTCCCCAATCTGCTTTGCCTGCTCGTCACTGTAGATGTAATTGCGCTGATTGGCTAGGTTGCCGATCAGCCGCAGCGTTTTAATTGCCTAAGATATGCGCCGCTCCGCGAGCCGCTCAAAACTGGCCGATTCTTCTGAGCCTGCTTCAAATTTCACGCGCAGCTCCTATGTTCGGAATCTCATTTGTATACTATGTTTTTGAAGTTATATCTTCAGAATTGAAATGTATACTGCAAAGGCAAATTTCAGTTCGTCGTGGGTTATATCGATTGATGCAGCTTTAGCTGGTTTTACACCCGATCCAGTGCCGGAGCCGCCGCCCGCAGCACTCCTGCATACCCCTGCTCCGCCGATCCTGCAAATCCTTTTGTAAGTACCTCCACCACGCCGCCGACCCGGCGCCAGCTTTCCAGCCTCTCCCAAACCACCTCCGGCGGCACAGGCCGGCTGAACAAGAACCCCTGGTAATCCATCTCACCCAGCCGCTCCAGCGCCTGGAGATCGCCCGGGTGCTCAACCCCCTCAGCCACGATCCGCTTGCCCAACGCCCGCCCCATCTGCACAATTGCCTCCACGATCGGCAGCACCTCCGGCTCACTGGCCATCGCCCGCACAAAACTCCGATCGATCTTCAGCGTGTCCACCGGCAGCCTGTGCAGCATGGAAAGGGAAGAGTGTTCCACCCCGAAGTCGTCGATTGAGAGCTGCACACCCATCCTCCGCAAAGCTTGAAGCTGCTCTCCGGCCGCCTCTGACACTGCCGTCCTTTCCGTAAGCTCAAGCTCCAAAACCTCTGCTCTCAACCCGAACTCCGCCAGCGCCGCCCGCACCTCCTCGGCAAACCCGGTTTTTTCCATCTGCCGCGCACACACATTCACCACCATGCGCACTTCGTCTTCCTTCCCGAACTTCCACCGTACTGCGGCAGCCAACGCTTCATGCAGCACCCACCGCCCCAGCGGAAACACCACGTCGCTCTGTTCCGCTACCCGGATAAACGCGTTCGGCGGCACCATGCCCAGCACGGGATCTTCCAACCGCAGCAGCGCCTCCAACCCCCGCAGCTTGCCTTCCGATGAAAATTGCGGCTGGTAGTGCAGCCGAAAGCGCCGGGCATCAAGCGCCTCCTGCAACTGCGCAGCCGACCAGCTTTCCGCCTCGGGGGCCACTCCATCCCGCTTCCCGTGCTTCACCGCGTACATCGCCGCATCGGCGTACCGCTTCAGCTCCTCCGGCGTCGTCCCATGGTCGGGAAACATCGCCATTCCCACGCTTGCCGAACCGCGCACACGTACCCCGTCCAGCATGAAGTCGTCCGCGAAGCATCCCAGAAGCCGCCGCTGGTATGCCTCCCCATCCTCCATACTGCCCAACGTGGAGGCGACCAGAAGAAACTCATCTCCCCCGATGCGCGCCAGCAAATCCGAACCCCGCACCGCCCGGTGCAGCCGTCCCGCGATCTGCTGCAGGTACAAGTCCCCGACCTTGTGCCCATGCTTATCGTTTACTTCTTTAAAGCGGTCGATGTCGATATACGCAACCCCCACCCGGGAGCCCGCCGTCAACGCCTCTTCTAAATGCGTATCCGCCAGCCGCCGGTTCGGCAAGGTTGTCAATTGATCGTGCGTCGACTGGTAATTCAACTCGTCGTACAGCTGACGCTGGTTTACAGCCAGGTTTGCCAGACTCGCCCCCAGTGCCAGCGTTTTCCGCTGCTCCGCCGACAGGGCCGACGTCCCCGCGCTTGTCACGCGGAATACCCCCACCCGTCGCCCCAGTCCATCGCTCAACTCAGCCTGATACAGCAGCTCCCCGCCGTTCTCGTCATTACCCAATACGTACGAGCAGCTTGCCTCGGGCACCAGCAACCCAATCGACCGGCAAATTTCCTCCAGCAGATCTTCCAGCGGCATTTTCGAATTGATGCATTCCAGCAGTCGGCTCCGCTCCCGCTCCACGCGGATTGCCTGCTCAATCTGCCCGGTCTGCTGTGCCACCCTCCTACGCAGCACCGCAACCCAGCACAGCACTACCGAGGTGACAGCTAACAGCGCGCTGCCCATCTGCATCGTGTGCCGCGCCGTCCACCATGACGGTCGCGCCAACACCCGCACATCGCCGACATCTCGCAGGTCCAACCGAAACAGCATCGGTCTGCCCCATGGAGTCGGTGTCACCCGACATATCCCGGTAAGCGATACCAAGGTTCCCATCTGCAAATCCGGCAGAGCCGCGCGCCCGTTTCTCGGCAGCACCGCTCTTACTGCATGTCGGTCCACCTCCACCTCCAGCGCGTCCGATTCCTCCCCCTGCATCTCCGATAACACGCGCCCCCGCACGGCCACCAGCGCGTCCGAATACGTTCCCTGCATCGCCTCCGCGTAAGTCACAGCCTGGGGCACAATGCGTTCCACCCTGCCGGTTGGGAAAAATTGCGCATCCTCAAGCACCGCCGAATACGCGTGCCCGTCGGCGAACCCAACCACATCGACCACCGAGCCCAGCGTGAGCATCCCTGTCTGCCGTGTCAGTGCCAGCACCCCGTGGCCGCCCGCCTGAATAACCAGTGAGTTCCCCGGCTCCCACTCTGTTACGGCGCCGCGCACCCGCACCCGACTAGACCCGTCCAGCATGAACCGCGACTCCATCACACGTTCAATATCGGTCATCGGCAGCGCGAGCGGCGCAACCGGCGCTCCCCGCAGCACCCGCACATCCCACGCACCGTCCACATACAGCTTCGGGCGCATCAGTTGCAGCGTCCGGTTGAAATCCGCACCCGCGACTCCTGTCAGCTCCACTTGAGCATCAATCAAACTTGGGAGGTCCAACCCGCTGTAGTGCTGCACATACACCTGCATGCTGCCGCCCGGCGCAAGCACCTGCAGCTGCGCTACCGTGCCCGCTTCATGCTGCTCCAGCGTCGCCGACCGCACCTGTCCCCGAATGCTGACTTTCCGGCAGTCCATTTCTCCGGACACCAGCTGCCCGTAACTCGCCGGCGTCGCACGGACCTTCCCTCCAGGTCCCAGCACACGAATCCGCGACCCGGGTGCCACAACCGTCCGAAAGCTCGACCTGGTGACCCCGTCCACCTCCACCCGATCTCCTACCCGGAGCGGCAATCGGGCAAGACCCAGCACGTCCACAAACACTCCACCCGTCTCGTCCTCGATAAAAAGGTTTCGCTCTTCCGGTTGGTAGTACGTCACGGTCGCGAGCAGATGTACAGGGATCCCCTCCTCCGCTTCTTCCCGCGGCATGCTGTGCACCTCGCGTGCCGTGGTCGCGATTTGAGGCTCCATGCCAAAAGCCCAGCGCCCCGGCCACCACAGGAGCAGCAGCCCAAGCACCCACATCCGTCCGCGACATGAGCCGTGGCCGGCAACTCGGGCGTGTAAGCGGAAAGGCACAAAAGTGTCCTTGGAGGAAAGTCAGGTTGCCCCCTTTATCGGCCTCCGGCGCGGTTTCTCCAGCCCGTCCGCAAAATTTCCCGCACGGGAGTAACGTCGCACAGGTTCCGTGGAACCCACTCGGATACCGCCGCCCTCACTTGCCGGCCAAAAACGCCCCGATCCGCTCGTTCAAAAACCGCTCATCCGCCGCGCTTGCTCCCGCCCCCGCGGGGTGCCCCCACAGCGACGGAATCACCGTCAACGTGCAGTGCGGGATGAACTGCGCTTCATACCGTGCGTCTTCCACGGGAAAATACAAGTCCGTCGCCGAAGGCATATACAGCACCGGCGCGTTGATCGACCGCAAAGCAGCCGCGGTATCCCCGCCGAACCCCGCCGTCCCGCCCACGTCGTTGCTCTCCCAGGTCCGCATCTGCGCAATCAGATTGTTCGCATCCGCCCCCGGAATGAAATTCTTCCGATACTTCTCGATCACCTGCATGAGTGTCGTTCCCGGCGGCTCCTCTCCCTTCCACAACTCCTCCCGCCACCACTGCTGCGAGTACAGCCACCCCGTCCATACCACCGAGAACGCCTCGATCCCCCGCGCGGGCTCCTCCTTATAGTTGCCGCCCAGGAATGCCGCATCCGCCGTCAGCGCCGCGATCTGCCCCTCCAGCCGCACCGCCCCATGCCCATACGTCTTCGCCGTGCCCGAGGTCGCCACCACCCGGTCCATATAGGTCGGATAGCTCACCGCCCATTGCAGCGCCTGCTGCGCCCCCATGGAGAACCCGATCACCGCCCGCAGGTGCTTCACATGCAGCTCCTCCACCAGCAGCCGGTGCACCGCCTCCACATTGTCCCGAATCGTTATCGGGGGAAACCGCGGCCCATGCAGCGGCTCCGGCGTATTGCTCGGCGACGACGACCGCCCATTCCCAAACATCTCCGTCGCAATCAAAAACAATCCGCTGGGATCCAGCGCTCTCCCCGGTGCTTTCCCTGACCGCACCAGCCAACCATACCCCCGCATATCCGCCATGTAGTGCGAAGGCAGCAGCACCGCATTGTCCCCCGCAGCGTTCAGCTTCCCATAGGTGCCATACACAATCCGGGCTTCCGGCAGCACGGCACCGCCCTCCGTCCTGAAATTGTGAATAGCAAACAGATGCTCCACCGGCTCCTGCTCCTGCGCCGGTGTCTGTGCCCAAACCCCACCGCCGTACACGATCGACAGCGCCAACCAAACCAATCGCTTCAACATGATGGAAGCGTACCCGAGAACCCCGCCGACCATTCCCGAAAATTTCCCCGAACAGATGTCCATAACTATGTTGTGGCAAAGCTCAACCGACTGCCCACCTATAAAAGGTTCATCCTGAGGAGCGCAGCGGACGAAGGATTTGCTTTTGCGTCAGGCAGCCGGCGTACGGCTACGCCGGGCGGCCCGCTGCTCACGCGCCCATTTCCTCGCGCACGCGAGTCACCGCACCCGGTCATGCCGCGCGGAAAGAGATCCCGAAACCCGGCACTCTAAATCCCCTACAAACCTTGCCCGCCGCACCGAAAGCAGTGCAAAGTGCCTCCGCTGAACCCCCGAAATAAGCAAAAAACAACGCACAAGAAGCACGCTTTTCACGCGTTTTAAGCCCAAAAAGGCCTGCTTTTAGGGTGTGGGAAGCGCCCGAAAAACACCTACTCCAAAGTCACATGAAACCTGCAAAAAAGACTGAACGGATTCCGCACACGGGCCGATATGAAGAAAACACAGGAAAGGGCATCAATGTTTTCGATCATCGGCATCCTGGTTGTTTTCGGCGCAGTTATCGGCGGCTTCCTCATGGAAAAAGGAAACCTCGCCGTCCTCATCCAGCCCGCTGAATTCATCACCATCGGCGGCGCGGCCATCGGCACGCTCCTCGCGGCCAATCCCATGCACATTCTTAAAGGGATTTCGAGCGGACTTATCGGCGTTTTAGGCAGCACAAAGTTCCCTAAACAGCGCTACCTCGACACCCTCAAGATGATGTTCGATCTTTTCACTAAAGCCCGGAAAGAGGGCATGGTTGCGATCGAATCGGATGTCGAGGAGGCCGATAAAAGCCCTATTTTCCAGAAATACCCAATGTTTCTGAAGGACCACCACGCCCGCGATTTTGTCTGCGACACCATGCGCATGGCCATCACCGGCGGCGTTTCCACCTTTGACGTCGACCAGATGATGGACCTCGATATGGAAGTTCATCACAAATGCGCCGAGGAGCCCACAGCCGCTCTCACCACCGTTGCCGACGCGCTCCCCGGGCTCGGTATCGTCGCCGCCGTACTGGGAATTGTGATCACCATGGGTGCCCTCGGCGGCCCGCCGGAAGCCATTGGCCACAAGGTTGCGGCCGCGCTGGTGGGCACTTTTTTGGGCATTCTTCTCTGCTACGGCGTCCTTGGCCCCCTTGCTTCCTCCATGAGCAAACGAGTCGGCGACGAACATGGCTACTACTACATCCTCCGCGTCGTCATGCTCTCGTTCATCAAGGGAATGTCCCCGATTCTCGCGGTTGAAATGGCGCGCCGCGCCATCCCCGCGCATCTCCGCCCCTCGTTCAATGAGGTGGAGGGCGTGTGCCGCGGCAAAGCGGCAGAAGCAGCGAGCTGACGATGGCCGCCCCGCAGCCGCCCATCGTCGTCATCAAGAAAAAGTCCGGACACGGCGGCCATCACGGGGGCGCGTGGAAAGTCGCCTACGCCGATTTTGTAACCGCCATGATGGCTTTGTTCATCGTGCTTTGGCTGATGAGCAGCTCCACCAAAGAAGAGAAGCAGATCATCGCCGGCTATTTCCGCGATCCCAACGGCAGCGCAGCCACCAAAGGTTCCGACAAACAAGGGAGCGGCGAAAATATCCTGCTCAACAAGCAGGATATGACCAAGCTGAAGGAAGCTCTTCAGCAGCAAATTCATAAGGTCGATCCGCTCGATGCACTGAAAAAGCAGATCGAGATGACCATCACCCCCGAAGGTCTCCGCATCGAGTTGATGGAAGACCCGAAAGGCACCTTTTTCGAAACGGGAAAAACGCAGCCCACCCCCATCCTCCTTTCGATACTGAAAATCTTGTCTACACAGCTCGGCGGTCTTCCGAACCGCATTTCGATCGAAGGCCATACCGACGCGCAGCCGTACTCCAACGACAAGATGTACAGCAATTGGGAGCTTTCCTCCGATCGCGCCAACGTCGCACGACGTGTCATGCAGTCGAGCGGTGTACGCATCAACCAGGTTGCGCAGGTACGCGGCTTCGCCGACCAGCGCCTGCGCTACCCTAACGAGCCGATGAAAGCCGGCAATCGGCGTATCTCGCTCATTGTGCAGTATCTGGAGATTGGCAAGGACCTTCCCATGTCCGCACTCGCCTCGCAGCCGCCTGTCAAAGTTGCCGAAAAACCGGAGTCGAAACCTGCGCCGGGCGCAACGCCTTCAAAAGCAGGGCATACCAGCGCGGGCGAGTAGTTTCAACCGCAATCAATGGTTAGCGTGTTACTTGGGACACGGTTCTCATGCCTTTCCCAAGATGGAACCGGAAAAGCACGTTGGTACCGTGGCCCTATCATTCTTCCAGCTTTTTGAATGAAGCGCTCGGGTATAGTCGGTCCACAGGAACCCACAGAGATGGATTATAACGGACTGCTCCCGAATAAAGACGGGCAGCCTTCGGCACAGTACGCCTCCGGTGAAGCGCTCGTGCAGAATGCTATCCATGCGACAGCGACAAAGATTGCCGCGCAGGCTGCGGCAGAGCGGATTGCGTGCCGCATCCTCGTGATTGAGGATGATGTCCCATTGGCGCGCCTGCTTTGCTCCTGGCTACAAACGGAGGGTTATGCGGGCGAAGCTGCGCATTGCGGGGAGGAGGCTCTTAAAAAAATCGGAGCCGGTACCTACCACCTTGTGCTGCTCGATCTGAACCTTCCCGGCATGGATGGATTGACACTGCTCTCTAAAATGCACGCGGAGCAGCCTCAACTTCCTGTGCTCGTGGTCACCGGGCGCAGCCGAATGGAAGACACTGTCATGAGCCTGAACGGCGGGGCCGATGACTGCATCGCCAAGCCGTTCTCACTGGTTGAACTGCTTGCACGTATTCGCGCTCTTCTACGCCGGCGCGCGGTCGTACTTGAAGAAGCGCGGCATAAACCACAGCCCGGCCTCCGGCTTAATCGCGAAGAATACAAAGTAGAGCGCGGTAGTCGGCGCATCGAGCTCAGCCCTCGGGAGTTTGCTTTATTGGAGTTCCTGATGGAACACGCTCCTAAACCTGTCTCCCGCGCCACGCTGATGGAGCAAGTATGGCGTGTGCCGTTCGATCCGAACACAAATATCGTTGATGTGTATATGAAATATCTCCGCGACAAGATCGATCTCGAGGGGGAAGAAAAACTGATCCGTACGGTGCGGGGGGTGGGTTATGCCCTGGCCTGTGCTTGATCGCGAGCCGATTGAAGAGCAGGCGTTTTGGGGGCAGGAGAGACAATGACTGCGCCCCCATTTGCTCCATTGCGTGCTGCCGACCGCCAGCCAGTCACTCTTTTGTTGGTGAGTCCTCACCCGCGGCTGCGGGAGCAGCTGCGCGGGAAAATCGGCGCACCCCGATGGTCTCTTCAGGAAGCGGGCAGCGGCGCGGAGGCTTTAGAAAAGCTCGCCGAAACCCGCACTGAGGTGTTGCTTCTTGACCCGCATCTTCCGGACATTATCGCCAACGAGTTTAGTGCGCTCGTGCTTCAGCGCTTCCCAAGCATCGAAATTCTCACACTCAACTCACAAACAGGACACTTGCTCCTGGCCAATGCATCCCCGACGCCCTTGGCGGCTCAGATTACGGATCTGATCTATAAAGGTGCTGTCGCCGATGCGCCGCTTTCTTATCCGCCCGCGCGCGCCGGGTTCGACAGGCGGGGAAGCAGTGAAACCCGTACAGGCCTGCGCGGCATGGTCGGCAGCTCGGCTGCGATGCAGCGAGTTTACCGGCTTACGGAAATGGTGGCGCGCTCGGAAACAACCGTGCTTATTACCGGAGAAAGCGGCACAGGCAAAGACCTTGTCGCGCAGGCGATCCACATGATGAGCCCGCGCGCCAAACACCCATTTGCCGTTGTGAACTGCGCGGCGATTCCGGAAGCACTGCTGGAAGCCGAGCTTTTCGGATACGCAAAAGGCGCGTTTACAGGCGCGATGCAATCGCGGATCGGACGCATCCACGCGGCCCATGGCGGCACGCTCTTCTTAGATGAGATCGGCGATATGCCTTTATCGCTTCAAAGCAAGATCCTGCGCTTCCTTGAGCAGGGCGAAGTGCAGCGGCTGGGCGGCAACGACAATCTTAAAGTCGACGTGCGCGTCGTTGCCGCCACGAACGCGGATCTCAAAATGCTGTCACAGCAAAAGCTGTTCCGCGAGGACCTTTATTACAGACTCGCAGTCTTTCCGGTGCAGCTGCCGCCGCTGCGCGACCGCGATGGAGACGTCCGCGTTTTGGTGGAAGCGTTCGTTGCAAAATATTGTCCGGGAGTTTACGTGCAGCCCGAGGCGCTCGACCTGCTTACCGCACACTCATGGCCGGGCAACGTGCGCGAACTGCGGAACACAATGGAGCGTGCGTCGATCCTGCTCGATAGTGCGCGGGTGATGACGGCGGAACATATTTTGCTTTAAGCGCTTTGAACCGCTCCCAGCGTGGAACTGCGCGGCGCGGCCTGTGATGAAGGAAAGCTAACCGACGGCGGCCAAACCGGACTGCTCCGGGCGGCATAGCGCGATCGAGTTCCATCAACCGCCTTTGGTCTACTTATGTTAAGGGTATTGCCTCGGCGAAGTGCCCGATTGTCTTTCGAACGCGGCGAAAAGGCACTTTCCGAGTGACAATAATCAAGGCGGCTACCGATGCGATTGTTCGAAATGCGGTTCGCGGCCAAGGTACTATGCCATCAAGTCGTGTAACTTATTGGCGTTTCTCCTACGAACTTCCTAAATCCTCGGGCGAATGCCGTTCGTGACATCTCTGCTGAATGAGCCAGTTTTGCGAGAGTCTAGGCATGAGCGGGTGCCTGGTGCATGCAAGCCAGAGTTGCCGCATCTTCCTGCCGACTGGGCTTTGTGCAGGGATTGTTTGCCGCCATTCCCCTCAAATCGGGCTGGAGCTTTCCGGGAAGGTGAGTGCGGCTCGCGAGGGTGTAACCGACGTAGTGCCTGGTGACGCTGTTTTCAGCCCGGTGGAGTTCGTAAGCCCTACAAGCGCCGGCGCGTTGGATCTCGCGATCCGGCAGCGTTGAACGCGCATCTTGGGCCGCCCCGATCAAGCGAAGCCGCCGTGTTGCCGATGACTGTATTGATCGCTTGCGGCACCTCCTCTTGTTTGGGCGCGGCGGCTGGGCATACGGTGCTGATAAACGGTGCGGATGCCACAGTGGGGTTTGCCGCTGCGCAAATCACGCTCATGCGCGGCTGCCTTGTACATCGCCGCTGCCGGGGGCACTTTTTTAGAAGAACTACTGCGCGGCGCAGGGCTACCGTCACCGCATATGGTGAAGGGATAGAGGAAGAGTGCTCGGGCTGGCCTGTCGATTGCCCGACGTGGTTCTCGATGCTGCACCGGTGGCCGACGCTCTCCCTGCGTTGGTGACGATCGCGGGCGATCCGAAGCGCGTTATGACGATCAGCAACTTCGCGGCAGCAAAGGAACTCGGCGTCCGCACTGAATTTTCCATCACGGCTACGCTGTAACCAGCCGCTCCGCACATGATCAGACCGCGGACTGCGCGCTGATCGACATTGTCACGGAGCTCGGGGGCGCCACCTCCTGAATCACCGCATGGCTTGCGTTGCCGTCTCGCTGGACGCGTGTACCTTCACCAACAATCGAGAAGCACTCGCTCGGGCGCTCGGGCGCGAGGTGTCACACGAGAGTGCACTTGCACCAGAGCGGGAGCCGGTTGCCGTGCGCGGGGCAGGAGCACGTGCCCGTACCGCCTGCGCACAAGCAAAAGCGGCACCAACGTCAAATCCAGAGGATACAACTTGGAATTATGGATTAATCACTCATGGTTGTACTGCCTGCTGTCGAGGTGCGGCAGCAGGCCTTTGATCTCGACCGTCGCGGTCCCTGGATGGGGCAGGATATTACCAAGCTGACGCTAACTGGGCATGACGCCGATGCCACGACAGAGCGCAAGGAAGCTATCGAGGTATAAATCGTTCCTCTCACGCAACCTCGTCTCGTAAAGCGGAACGAGAGATAAGAGCTTCTGAGACTCACCCAGAAGATAGGTTGCAGCTACAGCTGCCATGTACCGGGGACCCATGAACGGTGCGAGAAGGGTATCTCGGCGGTCCTCACCAGTAAGTACTTTAGCAGTGGATGGGAGGTCGGAGTGTCGTTCCAGGAAAGGCCATCCGACTCTCTCGAAGAGGGCCATCAGCGCATCTCCTACTTTCGGGATCTCCTCCACCTCATCTAATGTAAAACGTATGGGGCGACCTTGCGAGAGATTCCCTAGTTCAACCCCAAGCGTCATGCTGCTCTTCTTCGCAGAAGGACGGATTTTCATGTCATATTGATTGACCAAGTTTTCGATATCGTGGATGCGGACGGCAACGTGGATGGTGATATCGAAGTCCTCAGGGTGAGGGATAAAGCTGAGATGAAATGCCCACTTTGCCTTTTCTCCTTTCTTATAAAAGTCTTGCCCGTTCGCCTTGGGATTGAACCCGAAGACTTGCAATCGTTGGCCCGTGTAGGCAAGCAACTCTCTTTGAGTACTAAGCCGGATTGCTCTTGTGATCATGGGATAGGATTCTTCACTTCGTGAGCGCCTTCACAAGCTCTCCAACTTCTTTTCGGGTGCGTTTTTCCCAACGATCCTGCCGCGTTTTGCTCGCCAACTTATTTTAGCAATCTGACTTACATCTATATTCCGCTTCCTATGAGAAATCGTAGATGCGCATACGCTACGATGTTCTCCGCGAGCTCGCGGCAGAGGGCAAGTCCACGCTGCCGGTCACCCGAACATTCCCGCTGATTGACCGGTGGGCAGCTGCGTTATTATGGCTTGAGCACGACCTTAATAAAGCCTTCCTCGCGGGCGTCGAACTTGCGGAAGGCTTCCGGGGCTGCTTCGAACGGCAGGCGATGGCTGACGATCTGGCTGGGTTTGGCGGCTCCGGTCAGGATCATGTCCCGCAGTTTGCCGTTCCAGCGCTCGTCGTCGTTGCGTCCCATGGTGATGCGGACGTTTTTGCCGAACAGCTTGTCCCAGGGGACGAGAAGCTTGCCTTCCTTCAGTGTCGGGTCGGTACCATTAGGGTCTTTGGGCGGCCACACACCGACGATACCGATGCGTCCGGCCGGATTGATCAACTCGGCAATGGCTTCAGTGACCCAGAGCGGGTCCTCCTTGGTGTAATCCTGCTTGGAGCGCGCCTGAAAACCGATGGCGTCAATGGCGCAAGTCACGCCGGAAAGGGGCTTTTCGTTGCGGAACGCGCCGCCGGAGCGCCATTTGCTTTGCTGCTCCTTGATTTGCTCGACGGGGTCGCCGTAGAGAAAATTAATGGGTACCGCGCCGAGCTCGCCTGCTTTTTCAAGCCGCTCCTTCACTGCATCGACAACATACACGCGCGCGGCCCCGCGCAGCCGGGCGGAGTAAGCCGCGAGCAAACCCACGGAGCCCGCGCCGAAGATAGCGACCGTGTCGCCGGGGCCGATGTCCGTGATGGCCGCGGCATGGTAGCCGGTGGTCCACGCATCGGCCAGCAGGACAAAGTCGTCTTCCCATTGGTCGCCTGGTTCCCCCGGCAGCTTGAGGCAGTTTTCGTCGGCAAAAGGAATGCGCAGCAGCTCGGCTTGGGCCCCCTGGTAGCCGCCCTTGTTGGGATAGCCGTAAGCCGCGCCGGCCGCGGGCGGGTTGGTCATCAGGCACGCAGAGGTATGACCCTCGACGCACATCGCGCAAAAACCGCAGCAGATGTGGGTGGGAACCGTGATGCGGTCGCCTTTTTGCACATTCTTGACAGCCGAGCCGACCTCCACGACGACGCCCAGCGGTTCGTGCCCGATAACACCACCCTCGATACCGCGCATACGGCCTTCATAGAAGTGGAGATCGGTGCCGCAGATCGCGGTCGACGTGATGCGCATCAGTACGTCGGTTTGCTCCCGCATTTCAGCATCGGGAACTTCCTTGACAGCGATGGTGCGCGTTTCTTCGAGTACAACGGCTTTCATGGATTTCCTTTCCCTGTAACCCATAAGTGGGATGCAGGCGTATGGATGCATTACGAGAGAGTCGCCTCTAGACGGAAGTAATCTATCGTGCGATGAAATCGCTCCGCATAATGAGCGCACGATTCCGCTTTTTCGTGAATGGGCAAGCGCAACGCTTGGGCGCGCGCGGCGGCGTGTGTGAAAGGTTTTGGTGGCTTTGTTTTTGCGATGCGCGGCGCTCGTCATCCTGTTTTGGACAGCGGGCCCGCACACGTGTGCGCAGGGGGCAAAAACGCCCGCGGCGCAGCAGCAGGCGGAGGACCGGCGCTTTCTTTTGCGGCGGGGCGTGGGGGCCAACCCCGGCAATGGTGCATTGCCCGAACGCCTCGCGGCCGCGCGTGCGCAGCAGAAGTCTTTCGCGGCAGCATCCCCCACGGCGGCTCGCGTGCAAGGCGGGGCGCGCCCGCGGCTGAACACGAGCACAACTACATGGCAGCCCGCGGGGCCCGCGCAGGTCAGCACGGCAGCGTATGGACTGGTCACCGGGCGTGTAAGCGCGCTTGCCGTGGACCCGAACGACACGACCGGCAACACCGTGTACCTGGGCGCGACCGGCGGGGGTGTTTGGAAGAGCACGAACGCAGCCGGAAATGCCGGCTCCGTGAGCTTTACGCCCTTAACGGACGATCTGTCGGTTTTTGCCAATTCGTTCACGTCGATTCCGTCCATTTCGATCGGCGCGGTTTCCGTGGAACCCGGCAATCCGAATGTGCTGCTGGCCGGGACCGGCGACCCCAACGACGCACTCGACTCGTACTACGGAGTCGGAATCCTTCGCTCGCAGGACCGAGGGCTGACGTGGTCGCTTATCAAGCAAAGCAGCGACACTGCAGCCGCGGGCAATTACCTTTTCCGCGGTCTGGGCTTTGCAGGTTTTGCCTGGAGCTCCGCGAACACAAACCTTGTGGTTGCGGCGGCCTCGCAGTCGCTTGAAGGGCTGCTGGTCGATCCCAACTTCCAAACGCAGGCCGAGCTCGGGCTTTACTACTCGCAGGATGCCGGGAAAACCTGGTATCTGGCGACCATCACCGACGGCACGAACGAAATTATTCAGTCGAGCAATCCAGGGACCTATCCGCCCGGCAACGCGGCGACATCGGTGGTATGGAACCCGCAGCGGGGATTGTTTCTGGCGGCCATTCGCTATCACGGGTACTACTCCTCCCCGGACGGCATCACCTGGACGCGGCTTGCGAACCAACCCGGGGCGGGGTTGTCCACGACCAACTGCCCGGCGAACCCCAAGCAAACAGGCAGTCCCGCTTGCCCGCTCTTTCGCGGTGTGCTGGCCGTGCAGCCCGCGACAGGCGATACCTTCGCGCTGACCACCGACCTGAACAATGTCGATCAGGGCCTTTATCAGGACGTCTGCTCGAACAATGGCCTGGCCGTGAACTCATGCAACAGCAATGCAATCTCCTTCGGCACGCCTATTACGGACACCCCGCTCCAGGCTTCAGACGGAACCATCCCCCAGGCCGATTACAACCTGGCGCTTTCAGCCGTGGCCTCGCAGCAGGACACGATCCTGCTTGCGGGAACCGAGGACGTGTTTCGGTGCTCCCTCGCGAACAGCTGCCAGTGGCGCAACACCACAAACAACAATACCTGCGCCGCGGCCCAGGTCGCGCCTTCAACGCACGCGATCGACGGCACCGACGGCGCGAACGGGCTTGTGTACTTCGCCAACGACGGCGGGCTTTGGCGCACGACCGATACGCTGGCGCAGACCGGCTCCGTTTGCGCATCGAGCGATGCTTCGCATTTCGACAACCTGAACTCCGGCCTGGGCTCGCTGGCCGAGGTGTCGCATCTGGCGGTCAGTCCCGGCAACGGCTCACTGGTGTTGGCGGGTATGAGCGCATTCGGCGTTGTGGCAAGCGAAAGCGGGGCAGCGCAAAACGGCACGGGCGCATGGCTGCAGCTGCTCACGGGCGAAGGCAGCTATGTCGCAATCGACCCGACGACGCCGACCAACTGGTACGCGGATGCGCTGCCGGGCATCGGCATTTTCTCCTGTCCGAACGGCGGCAACTGCACCACGAGTAACTTCGGCACAACGCCCGTGATCGGCCGCGCGCAGGTGCAGGACGATACCGACTACTTCCTCGATCCCGCGCCGTGGATTCTTGACCCCGGCAACCCGGCAAACATCCTGCTGGGCACCTGCCGTATGTGGTTGGGTCCGGCGAGCGGCAGTTGGAGCTCGTCGAACCTGCTCAGCGGCATGCTCGACGGCAACGGGGGCTCTTTTTGCAACGGAAATGCGTATTTGCGCTCCGTCGGCGCGGGCGGCAGCTACAACACAGGCGGCGAGCAGATGTATGCGGGTATGGCCGGTCCGCTCGACGGCGGAGCTTCCGTTCCGGGCCATTTGTACGGCGCGGTTGTGCCCCAAAGCGGCGGCAAAGCGGCATGGAGCGACCTGTGGCGCAACCCGGTGACGAACGAGTCCATGACGCAGCAGTTCAACGGCGACGGGTATGCAATCTCATCCATTGCTGTCGACCCGCACGATACCACCGGGCAAACCGTGTACGTGAGCATCGCGGGCTTCCCGACCGGGCAGAACGGCGTGCTGTACAGCACCACTGACGGCGGCGCGCACTGGGCCAACCTCACCAACTCTCTGCCGATCGCCCCGGTCAACGCGGTGGCCGTCGATCCGAACGATGCCAACTCCGTGTATGTGGCCGGAGACTTCGGCGTGTATGCGACCAACAACATCGGCATCTGCAGTACCACCGGCGCGAGCTTTCAGAACTGCTGGACGCAGCTCGGCTCCAATTTGCCGAACGCACCCGTGACAGACCTGAAGGTGTACAGCGCGGGCGCGACCACGGTTCTCGAGGCGGCGACCTACGGCCGCGGTATTTGGACGCTCGGGCTGACCACCTCTTCGGTGCCGGCACGGGCAACGCTTTCGCCCGCTAGCGCGAACCTGGGGTCCGCGGGCACCGGGGCCCAGAGCGCAACGACAGGCACCTTTACGCTGTCCAATACTGGTTCCATCGCCTTGACGGTCAATGGAATCGCAGCGACGCCTTCCGACTATGCCCAAACCAACAACTGCGGCTCGTCCGTAGCTGTCAACGGCAGCTGCACGATCACGGTCACGTTTACCCCGACAACCACCGGCGACCGTCCGGGGACCCTGACAGTGCGGACGAACGCACAGGGCGGTACGCTGACGGCTCCGCTCGACGGCACGGGTTTAACGCCGGGTTCGATCACAGCCACACCGACATCCGTGGCATTCCCGCAAACATCAACCGGCTCCAGCTCGCAGCCGCTGAATGTGCAAATCCAGAACACCGGCGGCGCAACGGTCCAGCTCACCGGGCGCAATATCACGGGGCCGCAGGCGAGCGAGTTCAGCCTGGGCGCGAGCACGTGCGGGAGCTCGCTCGCGGCAAACGCGACCTGCCAAATTCCCGTGGTTTTTACGCCATCGCAGCCGGGAACACGCACGGCGCAGCTGCAAATCTCAAGCGCAAACAACAGCCAAACCGTGTACCTGAGCGGCACCGCGGTCACCCCGGCGCACCTGACGATCTCGCCGACATCGTTGAGCTACGCGGACACGGGCATCGGCAATCTGTCAGCCGCGCAAACCATCACGATTCAAAACACCGGTGGGGCCCAGGCGCAGCTCGGCTCGGCAACGGTTTCCAGCAGCGACTACCGCATCACCGCCAATGCCTGCGGCACGGTACTGGCCGGCGGTGCAAATTGCGTCATCAACGTCGCGTTTGCGCCGACAACCACAGGCAGCCGTCCGGGGCTGTTCACGCAGCCGGCTTCGAACATTCCCGGTGGCCAGGTCACGGCCTCGCTGAGCGGCAACGGACTTCCCGCGGCTGTGGTAACCCTGTCGCCCGGCTCACTTACTTTCGCAGCGCAGCAGCAGGGCACAACATCGGCAGCCCAAACCATCAACATCAACAACAGCGGAGGCAGTCCGGCGCAGTTCGGCGCATTCAGCACCTCGCTCGCCGACTTTGCCATTGCGTCCAACAGCTGCGGGACGACCCTGGCCGTAAACGCGGCCTGCGCGGTCACGGTAACCTTCAGTCCGACCCAAACAGGCTCGCGCACGGCGGCCTTCACGGTTCCATACAGCAGTACGAGCGTGTCCGCGCAGCTTTCCGGCACGGGAACGGCACAGGGCTTGCTGCAGTTCGACCAGTCCTCGATAGCGTTCCCGACAACCGCGGATAACGCGACTTCAGCGGTGAAAAACATCGCGGTGACCAACATCGGCGGCAGCCCGACACAGATCACCGGCTTTTCAGTGACGGGGCCGTTCAACCTGGCCGCCAATAACTGCCCTGCCGCGCCGCAAACGCTGGGGGTGAATGCGAGCTGCACCCTGGGCGTCACGTTCACACCGCCGGGCACCGCGGCTTACTCCGGCTCGATGACCCTCAGCGGAAACTTTTCAAACGCGCCCGCCACGATTGCCCTGAGCGGCCAGGGCGCAACGCCGCCGAACGCCGCACTCGCCCCGGACCACCTCGACTTCCCAAATACGGCACAAGGTTCGGCCTCCGCCCCGCAAACGTTCACTCTCACCAGCACCGGCGGCGTCGCGGTGCAGCTCGGCACTCCCACGGTCAGCACCAGCGACTACCAGATCAGCAGCAGCACCTGCCAGGCTTCGCTGGCACCGGGCAGCACTTGTTCAATTACGGTGCTGTTCCATCCCACCGCGACTGGGCCGCGCCCCGCTACCTTTCAGCTTCCGGGGAATATGCTGGGCAGTCCCTTAACGGCCAACCTGACCGGAACAGGAGCGGCGCCGGGTGAACTGCAAATCTCCCCGACCACGTATCAATTCGGCACACGCGTGATCGGTTCCGCGAGCGCGGCGCAAAGCTTCACGGTCAGCAACAATGGCGGCTCGCCGGTGTCGTTGGGCACCATCAGCGTTGCGCCGGAAAGCGACTACGCGGTTGGGGGAAGCAATTGCGGGGCGAGCCTCCCGGCCGGCACGAACTGCTCCGTTTCCCTGGTGTTTACCCCATCGGCGGCGGGCGACCGTCCCGGGCAGCTCACCGTGCCCGGCGATGGCGCGGAAGCCTCGGCGGTGGCGACTCTCGACGGCACGGGCACCACTCCCGGGCACCTCGTGTTTTCACCCGGCTCGCTGGCTTTCGGCAATGTCGCGACGGATGCCTCCATGAGCAGTTCCGTCATGATGACGAACACGGGCGGCACTCCCGTGCAGGTTTCATCGATCGCCGCGTCCGGGGATTTTTCCGCTGCCACCGGCAGCTGCGCGATGATCGCGGCCAATAATGGAACGTGCACCATCGCGGTCACGTTTACGCCCACTGCCCTGGGCAGCCGCACCGGTACGCTCATGGTGATGAATGACGGCTCACCCCCAGGCGTGGGGGAGCCGTTAAGCGGCAATGGTGTTGCTCCGGGCAATCTCATGATGTCACCCGGCTCGCTTTCCTTCGGCACAGTAGCGGTCAACACGGCAGCTCCCCCGCAGAAAGCGGTGACACTCACCAACGGAGGCGCGGTTGCCGTCAGCCTGCAAGCGCCCGCAACAACAGGCAGCGGCTACAGTGTCCCTTCCAGCGGCTGTGGGAGCTCGCTCGACCCCGGCGCGAGCTGCTCCTTGCAGGTTGCTTTCAGGCCGACGCAGGCCGGCGAAAGCATGGGCTCGCTCAGCCTTGCCTGGCACGATGCCGGGAGCTCCGGGGGCACGGCTTCTGTTTCACTCGACGGCACGGGCGCGCTGCCCGGCACACTTACGTTCTCGCCGAGCCCTGTGCAGTTCGGGCAGGTCGTTACAGGCTCGTCGGTCTCCGCATCCGTTGCCGTGCAGAACACCGGAGGCTTTGCCCTTTCCCTACAGAATCCGACCGTTTCAAACGGTTTTGGTGTTTCCAGTGCATGCGCGGGATTGCTGGCACCGGGAGCGTCCTGTACCGTGCAGGTCTCATTTTCACCGGCAACGACCGGTTCGCAACAGGGTTTGTTGACATTCGCATCAAGCGACGGCAGCGGGAACTGGAGCGATTCGCTCAACGGCACCGGCGTGCTGCCCGGAGCCCTGCAAGCCACGCCGGACTCTCTCGCGTTCGGGCCGACCCTTATCGGCAGCAATGCCGCGCCGCAGTCCGTCAGCTTCACCAACCCCGGCGGCATCCGTGTACCGCTCGCCGCGCTCCAGCTCTCCTCACCGGAGTTCAGCATCGTCAACTCCACCTGCGGAGCGGGCCTCAGCCCCGGTGAGCAATGCAGCGTTGTCCTCATCTTTACCCCTGCCGGTCGAGGCGCGCGCAGCGGCACCCTTACCCTTGCCGGCAGCATGAACGGCGGCCCGGTCGCGCGTGTGGCGCTCAGCGGTACGGGTCTCGCGCCCGCGCAGCTTAGCTTTACCCCGGGTTCGCTTGCGTTTGGAAAAGAGGCCGAGTACACCCGTTCCAGCCCGCCCCAAACCGTTGTGTTGCAGAACACCGGCGATGTCGGTACCAGCCTTGGCTTGCCTGTGGTCTCCGGCGATTACGTTCTCGCCACGAACATCTGTGGAAACTCCTTGGCTCCCGGCGCGACCTGCTCTCTCGGCGTTGAGTTTCAACCCGTACACCAGGGAAGCCTGACAGGATCGCTCGCGACTGCCGGCACGACGGGAACACCCGCCACCCGCGCGGCTTTGATCGGTACAGGTGTCGCCCTGGTCTTGAATCCTGAGAGCCTGGTTTTCCAAGTGCCGCTGCTGGTGGGCGCAAGCTACACCTCGCCCACGCAGGTGAGCGTTGCCAATCTCGATCGGCAATCGTCCATCACTCTGCAGCCCTTCGCTGTCACCGGCGATTTCGCCCTGGTGTCCACTACCTGCGGAGCGACGCTCGCGCCCAACTCGTCCTGCTCCGTCCTTCTCAGCTTCAGCCCACATGGAAGCGGGCAGCGCACCGGCGTCCTCAGCGTTTCAGATGGAATTGAAACTGGCTTGACGCAGCTGGTGGGGACAGGACTGCTGCCTGCTACCGATACCTTGAGCGCAGCATCGCTGACCTTTCCGACAACACAGTATGGATCCGCCTCGCCGGCCCAGGCACTTACGATCACCAACTCCGGCGATGGCACTCTGACGCAAATCACCATGCAGGTGACCGGGCCTTTTTCCGTGACAAACGGCTGCGGTGCACAGCTTGCGGGCCAGGCTTCCTGCCCTGTCGCCGTGCAGTTCAAGCCGCAAAACGTAGGGAATGCGGCAGGTATGCTGACCCTTACCGATTTTGTGAATGGGGCGCTCCACACGCAAACTGTCGCGCTTTCAGGGCAGGGCAGCGCGCCGCCGTTTCCTTACAACGCGCCGCTCAACATCGACTTCGGCCCGTACGCCTATCAGGTCGCCACGACACCGCGATCCGTGACGTTCACCAATCCAAGTCAGGTCGCCATTGAGAACCTGGCATGGTCGACCTCGGACGCCAACTTTACCGTAAGCTCGGCAACCTGCGGCGATGTGCTTGCGCCTGGAGGGAGTTGCCAGATCGGCGTGATCTTTACCCCCGGCACGATCGGCAATCAGCAGGGAACACTTTCGCTGGTCGGTGATTTTGCGGGCGTCCACGAAAAGCTCGTGACTTCGCTTTCGGGCTCGGGTGAGGACTACCAGCTGACTCTCATCGGCTCCGACACGCAGGTCATTACGAATGGGCAGACGGCAACCTACAACTTCAGTGTCACGCCTAACGGGCTTTCCGCCGGCAGTGTGGCCATGAGCTGCGCGGGCGCTCCGGCGAACTCGGGGTGCTCCGCGAACCCAACCACGGTGAACATCGCCGGCGGCGCATCCGGTTTTGTGACGGTGACGGTGACTACCAACGCCCCGGCAGGGAGTGCGCTGCTCGCGCAGCCCGGGAGCCGTTGGTGGACGGGGGGAGCAGCGCTCGCTTTGCTGTGCCCGCTCCTGCTGGTTCGCGGTAAAGCGCGCCGACGATTGCTGACGATTGCGGCGGCGGTGTTGCTTATCTCCGCACCCATCGGCTGCGGCGTCCATGCCAGTGGAGCCAAAAACAGCGTAGGCGGAACCCAACCGGGCCAAACTCCGGTCGGTACCTACACGCTGACTGTGAACGCGGCCTACCCCGGCGTGCAGCGTACGGCTGCCGTGAAATTGGTAGTGCAATAGCGGC
>CAXTKZ010000023.1:1913-33926 GCA_964244985.1 uncultured Acidobacteriaceae bacterium | reverse complement strand
GCGTTGGTTGCGCTGCCGATCGCGGTACTGCTGGCGGCTTGGCCCGCGGTGCGTAAAGCGGCGCATGCCGATCCAGCCTCGGTGCTGCGGATGGAGTGAGCTTGCAAGTGGCTTCGTGCGAAACAACAATCTAGGCCTTCAAGCCAGGTGATTGGAAATTTACCCTGCGGCTGGGCGAGATGGTTGTTGGGTTTACCCATGTTGCGCTGGACGCGCTCGCCCTGAAGGCGTCCGGAAGTTTTGGATGGATCATGCTGGAGAGACCATGTCCGACCTCTACGACAAAATCAAAGAGGATGTGGCATTCCGAAAAGAAGCTGCGGAATAATGCGGTTTCGGCTTCGAACTGCCTCTGGTTGTACCGAATGTACTGAAACCGGCGGTGGCGAGGACGCCCGCGATAGGTGCGTAAGTAAGGAAAGGAGAAAGATGGTCGGGGAGAGAGGATTTGAACCTCCGACCCCCTGGTCCCGAACCAGGTGCTCTACCAGGCTGAGCCACTCCCCGACGTAGTGGTTCCGTGGATAGGCGCGCCTCCTGGCAAGGCGGCTCGGAACGAACTTCAGTGTAGCAGAGCTGCGGGGAGGCCGCGCAAGGGGCTGGGTACACTCGTCAAATGAGTTTCAGCTTTGAAGTATCAGCGGAAAGCACCGCGGGGGGCCGACGAGGCCGGATGCATTTGCCGCATGGCGTGGTCGAAACGCCCGTATTTATGCCAGTAGGGACGGCAGCGACGGTAAAAGCTGTGCCGCAGGAAACGCTTGAAACCCTTGGTGGGTTGGAAGCGGCGCAAGCGGGCGAGCAGCCGGGGGCGCACATCATCCTCGGCAATACCTACCATTTGTATTTACGGCCGGGGCACGAGGCCATTCGGCGCATGGGCGGGCTGCACCGTTTTATGAGCTGGAACCGGCCCATTCTGACCGATTCGGGCGGGTACCAGGTGTTTTCACTCGCGCATTTGCGCCGGATCACGGAAGAAGGGGTTGAGTTTCGGTCGCACCTCGATGGGTCGAAACACCTGTTCAGCCCCGAGCACTCAATGGCTGTGCAGCTGGCGCTCGGGTCGGACATCGCGATGGCGTTCGATGAATGCCTGGAGTACCCGGCAGAGGAGGCGCGGGCCCGGGCTTCGCTGGAGCTGACGATGCGCTGGGCGGAGCGCTCGCTGCGGTACTGGGAAGCGCACAAGCATGAGGCGCCGTGGCGCGAGACGAGTGGACAGCAGTGGTCTGTCGCGGCGGTTGCACCAGAGGCCCGGCCCAGCCTGTTCGGGATTGTGCAGGGGGGCATGTATCCCGAGCTGCGCCGCGAAGCCGCCGAGCGCATGGCCGCCATGAATTTCCCTGGCTATGCGATCGGCGGCCTGGCGGTAGGCGAGCCGCGCGAACGGACCCTCGAGGTGATCGCCGCGACTCTCCAATACCTGCCCGCGGACAAACCGCGCTACGTGATGGGCGTCGGCTACCCGGAGGAGATTCGCACCTATGCGCGGATGGGCGTGGATATGATGGACTGCGTGATCCCGACGCGCGCCGGGCGGCATGGCCTTCTGTTTACGTCGGAAGGGCGCTTGAATATCAAAAATCGCCGTTTTGCGGAAGATCAAGGGCCTGCGGATCCCGAATGCGGCTGCCCTGTCTGCGCGCGCTACAGCCGGGCATACCTGCGCCACTTGGCTGCGAGCGGGGAGCCGCTCGGCGGGCAGCTGAACTCGGTTCACAATTTGGCGTTTTACCTGGAAACCATGCGGCGGGTGCGGGCGGAGCTCCAAAAAGACAGCCCTGCCGCAATCGGCAACGTACCAAAGACTGAGTTCTCGTAGGAGTCTTTCGCGCGCATGCAGCGGCTCGGCTGAAACTCAACGGATATCTTGTGGTGTGCACGGCAGTGCGATTTGTCATGGTGACGAACGGCTTGCAGGGCTCTTCGGGAAGCACTACGCTTGATGTGTTTTCACCATAACCGGAGTAAGCAAATGAGCACTTGGCGGTCTGACCTTCTCCATGCCGCGCGTAAGGCAATCTGCTGGGACGGCGCGCTGGACGTTGTAACGAACGAGGCGCATGGTCGCACCTTGACGGCGTTCCTGCATGCCTTTGGGCATGATCCTGAATGCTCCATTTTTGCCGAAGCGCGAACCCCGGATCGGAGCCTGCACCAGAATGCGCGGCCGGCAGATGTGCTGATCATCCACCCACGTGTGGGCGTGTTGTTTGTTGAGGTAAAGGGTTGGACACTTGAGACCATCACGCATGTGAATGCCGGAACGGTGCATAGGTGGGTGAACGGGCAGGATGAAGCCAAGGATCCCTGGATGCAGGCAGCAAACGCTTGCTCGCAGCTGCAGGCAGCTGTACGGAAAGTACATGTGCAACGCGGATTGAGCAGTACGCTGGAACCTTATTTCGATTGCATGGTGGCATTTGCAAATGTCAGCAAAACGGCGTGGGAAACCCGCGGTTTCGCCGGCACTCACCACCCAGAAGAAATCCTTTTTGGTGAGGATTTATCTAGCCCAGAGAAGCTTCGTGCCAAGCTGCTTGCGCGAATGAAAATCAAAGCCGGACGACGCTTGCCTTCCTCGCCCGATGCGCTGGGTTGCGTACGCGAAGCACTCGGAAGTTCAGAGATTTTCAAGAAACATAATCGACATGCACCGATATCGCCGAGTACGCTGGGAGCTCTTATTGATGCGGCGGAACTGGGTGGAAAACGGTTTTCGCCGGAGCAGCGCGACTTGGCGGAAAGAGAGTTCGACGGAAGGTCTCAAATTATTCGCGGCGTTGCAGGAAGCGGCAAATCCGCGGTGCTTGTAAAGAATTTGGCAAACATGCTGGATCGTAAACTGCACGGAACGCAGCAGCGGCTTGGCGAAGAAAACCCGGTCGAGCGGGTATTGGTTGTGTGCTTCAATCAGACCTTGGTTCCGCTTCTGCGGCAGATGCTGGAAGCAGCATGCAGGGAGTTGATGCATACCAGCCTGCCGGTTTTTGTCGATGTTTTTCATGTAGCCAGTCTGGAATATGACATGTGCCGGCGCTCTGGAGGATTGCTCAAATACCTTTCTTATACAACCTGGCCGGGCGAGGAGAAAGGAAGGGAAATAGCGGCCAATTACTGCAGGCAGATCGATGCGTTTGCGGACGATCAGCGTGCGTCCTTTAACAAGCTTCAATATAGTACGATTTATGTCGACGAAGGGCAGGATTTGTTCAGCGAAGAGTATGAGCTGCTGATGCGCCTTTTGCGCGGCGACAAAGAAACAGACAGGAAAAATATCGTTGTCTTCTATGACGATGCTCAGAATCTGTATGGTCGTCCGAGGCCGACTTGGTCTGACCTAGGCATTCAGGTGATCGGACGTGCGTCCGTGATGAAGACCTGTTACCGAAATCCGAAGCAGATCATGGAGTTTGCCTTTAACTTGCTGCTTGGTGCGGCTGCGGAGATGCGTGTATCGACACGCGAATTTGCCGATGCAAAGTTTCTCAAAGACAACGGGCTCGTGGAGGAGCTGCCTGATCGGTGGCTGGTGCATTTCGCTGCCCGCGCCGATGGCGAGGTGCCGCCCGTAAAATTATTTGCTACGCGTTTAAAAGAAGTTAAATGGTTAGCAGCGCACCTTAAATGGCTTATAGAAGAACAAGGTGTGCAGGCAGAAGAAATTCTGCTTGTAGCCCAAAGACCAAGTGAGTTTGAATGGTACTTAGAACAAGAGATTAGGCACTATTTCCCACAAATGGCGCGTCTGAATAAACCGTATGGGAAAAACAGAACTGAAAAGGAAAGGCTTATCTTCCAAAATGGGACGCTTACTCTGACCTCGGTGCAATCGGCCAAGGGCTATGACTGTCCTGTTGTGGTGCTGATTGGGGTAGACCTTTTTGGCTTAGATGTAGAAAGCCGTGCCGCCTTTTACGTAGCAGCAACTCGCGCAAAGATGCGGCTGTTTGTTTCCGGTCTTCATAAGACGAATTCGCTCGCCGCCGAAGCAGAAGCGCTTTCTGCACTTCTGCGAACGCAGCCTGTCGCGGTAAGAGAAGAGGTAGAAGTAGTGTTTAAGCCAGCCTTTCGAAAAGGCGAGTGCGTGCGCGATCGACGGTCCCGCACTGGAATTGTCGTTGTGGATTCACAGCGAAAGCCGCTTCCCTCGCAGAAAGGTGAATACCAGACAGTTCGCGTTGACTTCGGAGGTGTAATTGAAGAAGTGGTTTGGCCGCTCGCCCAACTTGATCGACTGTAAATGCAAGTCTAGGTAATACGGATCGAACGTAATCGCCTGCCCTGACTGTATCCTGCTTGGCGACGCTCGAAGTTCAGGGGTATCGCCTTAAACTGGGCAGCATTTAAGGGCATATTGCAAGGTTTTAAAAATGCGGGGTGCCGCGAATGGGCATATGCGACAGGCTGCATCGTATCGACAACGTCTGCCTAGAGCTGCTAAAAAGCGCAAGCTGTACATGCTAGTGGAGAAAGACGCGATGCTGCAACGGTAGTGGAACGCAGTATCGGCATGGTGAATGTGCTAGGAGAAGAAAGTATGCCTGGCTTGGAGCGATAGCCGTCTGCTGTGTTGTGACGGATGTTAATGGATTACCCTCGCACGATCGCTAACTCCTCCCAGCAGGTCGTCGCGCGGGGAGAGCGGTAGTGCGAACGCAGGTTCCAGGCAGCAATCTTCGGGCCGGCGCTGCCGACGCGTACCGTGCCGCGGCCCAGGTCGGCATTGATGCGGTCCACCACCTGCCAAGCTTTCTCTTGCGTGACGGGATTGCGGCTGCCCCAGACCGTCATTTGCCGCGTCCCCATGGGCAGCAGCTCCGAGGTCAGGACGCCTGCCTTGGCGTAGCGGTAGCCGTCGCACTAGATGCGCTCGCCCAGGCGCAGAGCCATGGATAGGAGCTCGCCGGTACCATTGGTCGGCTTGGGGAAATGCGCCGTGGCGGCGTTGGAATACCAAGGGTCGCCGTTGTGCGCGTTGGTGTGCATGTACACAGACAGGTGGGCTGCCGCGACTTGGTGACGCCGCATTTTTTTCGCAGCACGCGAGGCGTAGCTCGCCAACGCTTCGCTCATGCCCTGCCATGTGAGAACGGCCTGGCCGAAGCCGCGTGTGACCATCAAACCTTTGCGTGGAGGCTCCACCAGCTCCAGCGGCAGACAGGAGACTCCGCGCAGTTCGTACGCGATACGACCTCCAGTTACGGTGAGCAGCTTGCGGGCGCGGCTTGGTTCGAGTGCTGCCAGGGCGGCCGCGGTGGCGACACCTTCCCGCACCAGCTTCGCAGCCGATCTCGTGCCGACACCCCAAACTTCGCCGACCGGCACAGTGGGTAAAAGTTCCGCGCGTATATGAGGGGATTGCAGATCGCAGATGCCTCCCAACGCCGGGCGCTTTTTGGCAAGGAAGTTTGCAAGTTTCGCCAGAGTTTTCGTCGGGCCGATACCCACACAGGTTGGAATGCCCGTCCACTGCCGTACACGCGCCCGCAACGCATGCGCAAGTGCCGCAGCTTCGCCATACCCGGTCAGATCGAGGAAATGCTCGTCGATGGAGTAGGTTTCCACATCCTGGACCATGGAAAGAAGGGTGTCGCGCACGCGCCGGCTCAAGTCGCCGTACAAGGTGTAATTTGAGCTGAAAACCTGGATGCCCTCCCGCGCGATCCGTTCGCGCAGCATGAAACCCGGGCAGCCCATCTCGATGCTCAAAGCTTTCGCTTCGTTTGAGCGGGCAATGACGCCGCCATCGTTATTGGAAAGCACGACGATGGGCGCACGTTCAAGGTCGGGCCGGAATAGCCGCTCGCACGAGGCATAGAAGTTGTTGCAGTCGATCAACCCAAAAACTTTATCCATGGCTCACCGCATGGTGTGGATTGCGTGCTTGACGACGCCGAAGACATGCAGCTCGGCTTCAGCGGAAACGCGCAGGGGCTGGAAGCTGGGGTCGGCCGGATCGAGCCAAATGCAGTCGGGAGCACGGCGCAAACGCTTGCAGGTGTATTCGCCGTTGACAGCGACAGCCACAACGCTGCCGTGGACCGGGGTCGCCGCCCGATCCACGACCAGCAGGTCGCCGTGGAGGATACCGGCGTCGCGCATACTTTCGCCATCAACCCGCATGAGAAAAGTGGAAGCTTTATTGCCGATGAGAAAGTCGGCAAGGTCAAGCGGGCTTTCCATATGATCTTCTGCCGGGGTGGGAAACCCGGCGGGCACGCAACCCTCGAACGATGGCAAAAACAGCGATTGTGTGACCGCACAGTCCAGAAAATGCAAATCCATGGGACGACCTCATCATGGGTATAGCATTCTTAGGAGAACAAAAGGCGAATAAAGTGCTCTGAATGCATTGTTTTCCCATTTTGGAACAAGTACCCGTTTGGGAATGCGCCTGTTCATGGGCGGCGTTTTGCTGGGGAGCTTTTCTTGACACCCTAGGCCGCCTCAGCGATGCTTAACTTCTAGGTATTGCCGGGCAACCGGCGTATCGCCTTCTATACCCAGTGTCTTCTGCTCCGGGTTGGATATTCGAAAAGGAATTGCTTTGATCCCCGTTTCCGCTTTTGCGCTTGCATTGCCTCCAGGCCTGAACTCGATTCTTCCGCTGATCCTGATTCCGGTCGTGTTTTATTTCCTGCTCATGCGTCCGAATCAAAAAAAGCAGCAGCAGTGGAGCCAGATGCTCGCGAACCTGAAGCCGGGTGATCGGATTACGACTACGGGCGGCATTCGCGGAACGGTGCTGGCCATGCGGGAAGATTCACTGCACATCCGCGTAGCCCCCGATGGGGTCAAGCTCGAGATCGCCCGCAACGCGATTGCGTCCGTCACGACGGATGAGGAGAAGAAGTAACCTCATGCGCAGCCGGCCCGGCACTCGCCTTGCACTCATTCTTGTGACGCTGCTCGTATTTCTGTTCGGCATTGTGGGCATCCCGCATGGGGTCTCCGGGGCTGCGTGGAAGCAGGCACTGCGTGACCGCATCAACCTGGGCCTGGACCTGCGCGGCGGCACACACCTGATCCTGCAGGTGATGGTCGATGAAGCAGTCAGCGCGGCCACTGATGCCGACCTGATCCGCATGCAAACCGATCTTGCCTCCGCCGGGGTGGAGGCGACCGGTGCAAAGCCGGATGCCGCGCAGCCCGCCTTGTTGCAGTTTGCCGGGATTCCAGCAGCGAAGACCGGCGATGCGCGAACAGTGCTCGCAAACCGGTACGGAGCGCAGTATGAGTTCGGGCAGAACGGCGGTCTATTTACGGCGACGATGAAGCCGAGCGCCGTGGCCGAGCTGAAGGCGAACACGCTGCAACAGGCGGTTGATGTCATTCGCCAGCGCGTGGACACGCTGGGGGTGGCGGAGCCGATTATTCAGGAGTACAACGTCGGGTCCAACCAGATTTTGGTGGAGCTGCCGGGCATCGACGACCCGGCGCGCGTGAAGGATGTGATCCAGTCGACCGCGCGGCTGGAGATCCATTTGGTTGAGGGCGGCCCGTTCGCAAACGAAGCCGAAGCGCGGAACTCGCTCGGCGGCACGGTTCCGTTCGACCAGGAGATGGTGCATGCGTCGCCGGGAGCCTCGTCGGCCAGTTCGGGTGACCAGGTTTACCTGCTGAAGAAAACGGCGGAGGTTGCGGGTACGGATATCCGGGATGCCAGCGCGGGGACAAACCAAAACACGAACGAGCCGCAGGTGACGTTCTATCTCACCACGGCGGCCGGCAACCACTTCGCCGACTTTACGCAGCAGAATAAAGGGAAGGGCCTGGCGGTATTCCTCGATAACAAGATCCGCGAGGTTGCGAACATCCATGACCAGATCCGCGACACGGGTACGATCTCGGGTGGCTCCATGAGCAACCAGGGCGCGCAGGACCTGTCGATGCTGTTGCGGACGGGCGCGCTGCCGGCTTCCATTCACTATCTGCAGGAAAGCTCGGTCGGTCCGTCGTTGGGGGCAGACTCGATCCGTCAGGGTGTGCTGGCATCGGTGGTTGGGATGCTCGCGGTTATGGCGTTCATGCTGGTCTATTATCGCGGCGCGGGCATCAACGCGGACTTGGCGCTGATCCTGAATCTGGTGATCCTGCTTGGCTTTATGGGCTTTACGCATGCAGTGCTAACACTCCCGGGAATTGCGGGCGTAATCCTAACGATCGGCATGGGCGTGGACTCAAATGTGTTGATTTTCGAGCGTATTCGAGAGGAAATGCGTGCAGGGAAGAGCGCAGCTGCATCTGTAGATCAAGGGTTCGCTCATGCTTGGACCACAATTGTCGATACACACGTTACGACGATTGTGTCGGCGGCAATCCTGTTCATCTTCGGCTCGGGCCCGGTGAAAGGATTTGCAATTACGCTGACCTTTGGGCTTTTCGCTAATATCTTCACCGCGGTGTTTGTGTCGCGGACCATCTTTGACGCTAATGTGAACCGCCGTGCGCGGGGAGAGGCAATTTCGATATGAGTAAAAAAACAGGCGGTATGCATCCCTTCATCGCCCGGGGTATTCTGGCATTCGTGGGCGGCATGGCACTATCGGCCGTTTCGTTCGTGGTTGAAAAGTACGTCATTGAAACGGCGCAGGCCCACCTTAAGGCCTAGCCCTCATTCCGTTAGAGCAGGACTCCTGATTTGGAATTGTTTCGCAATCCGAAGGTCGATTGGCTGGGGAAGAAGTGGTATTTCCTCGCCTTCTCACTTGTATTCAGCACGGCCGGTTTGCTGTCGCTGCTGTTCTGGCACCACCTGCCGCTCGATGTAGATTTCAAGGGCGGCACGGTGGTGCGCGTCAAATTTGCGGACGTGCCGGACCTGAGCCGCCTGCGGGCTGCTGCCGACCAGTCGGGCCTCCATGATGTGCGCGTACAGAGCTATGGTGCGGCGGCGAATCATGAAGTGCTGATTACGCTGCCCGCGGCACAAACGCGTGAAGCGGCACTCGATCAGGGCCGTGCAGCGATCGTCCAGGCGATTGAACGCCACTATGCCGCAGGGGCGGGAGCTTCGTTCGGTGCAGGCAAGCTTGACCTGGACACTGCGGGCAGGGCTACTTTGCTTGCTTTTCTGCAGCAAGCGAATCCAGAGCATATTCCCAACGCAGACGAGGCAAATGCCAAGTATCTGCAGCAGGCAGAAGCGGTGTTGAGCTTTCGCGATGTCGCGCACGGCGGCTTACTCCCATCGCTCGCAAGCCTGCGCGGCGTAGCTGAAGCCCCTGTGGCGACGGCGCTCGAGCAGGATGCGTACTTGTCAGGCTTTGCGGTGCGGAACGTTGAGATTGTGGGGCCACAGGTGGGCGCGCAGCTCAAAAAGCAAGCCCTGCTCGCGACGGTATATTCGCTTGTCGGTATGCTGGTTTACCTGTGGTTCCGCTTTGAACTGATCTATGGTGTGGCTGCGGTGGTTGCGGTGTTCCATGACACGCTCATCACTGTCGGTGCATTCTCTTTGATGAATTACGAGATTTCGCTCACCGTAATTGCGGCACTTCTCACGTTGATCGGTTATTCGATGAACGACACGATCGTGGTGTTCGATCGCATCCGCGAAAATTTGCGGCAGGCGCGGCGTGAGCCGCTGGCCGATGTAGTGAATCGGTCCATCAACCAGACGCTAAGCCGAACGGTGTTGACCTCGGGATTGACGTTTCTGGCTGTTCTATCGATCTTCCTGTTCGGCGGCGAGGTGCTGCATGGGTTTGCCTTTGCACTGGTGGTCGGCATCCTGATCGGGACGTATTCCTCGATTGCGGTAGCCGCACCGATGTTGGTGGCCTGGCAAGAGCGCCGTGCGGGTTCCGCAAAGACAGTGGCACTGCCGGCGGCGCGCCGAGTCAAGGTGTAGATGGGACTCAGGGGAAGGCTGCTTATTATGAGCAGCCTTCCATATTTTCAGCCGTATCCAGGATGTGGTACAAACAACCACACTCAGGAAAAGGCTGAAATGCGGTCTTCAAAAAAGTTGGGAACAAAAACAGCCGCCTTCGGTGTCTATCCATAAAACAAAGCTCTGCTTTCCCCGAGGTTCGCCATGTTCGAAGATGCAATGATGGAGTCGGGCGGCAGGATCAAGACCAAGAGCAAGTACTACACTATTGTCGGTGTAATACTGAATGGCTCCATACTCGCGGCTTTGGTCCTGATTCCGCTGCTGTACCCCGAGGCGCTGCCCAATGCTACGCTGACCACAACTCTGGTCGCGCCGCCCCCGCCGCCTCCGCCACCCCCACCACCGCCGCCCCAGGTGGTGCACGTGGTTAAGATTCAGCAGATCGATGAGATGCAGGCACCGCCGAAGATCCCGAAAAAAGTTGTGGTGGCCCCGGATGCTCCGCCGCCCTCGCAGGCTATCAATATGGGTGCAGTGGGCTCTGATGCGAACGGCCCAGCCGGTTTGTTTGGCAGCGGGACCGGTGCGCCGGTCGTAGTCAAAGCAGCAGCGCCGAAGAAAATTGCTATCTCGCAGGGTGTCGCGGCTGGTAATTTGCTGACCAAGACCCAGCCGACGTACCCAGCGATTGCTAAGGCTGCACGCATTCAAGGTACGGTCGTGTTGTCGGCGACCATCTCGAAGAGTGGCACCATCGAGAATCTGACTGTGGTGAGCGGCCCGCAGATGTTGGCGCAAGCGGCACTCGATGCGGTACGGCAATGGCGCTATAAGCCGTATTTGCTGAACGGCGAGCCAGTTGAGGTACAAACCCAGGTTAACGTCAACTTCACCCTGGGTGAATAGTTCCAGCTTCGCGCGGCCTGTCCCATTTTGGGAAGGCCGCGCAGCGAATCAATAGACAGGAAGCCCAGCTCGACGCGGATTCCTGTATAACTTCGAAGATTGAGTAACCCAGCAGCACTTTCCCCAGGAGGGACACCCACAGTGATTCTCGCTCACCTTTCGCAGATGGCGGCCAATCCAGCAGCGCTCGGCCTATGGTTTCAGGAACAGGCAGCACCCACAGTCGGTTTTTCGCCCCTTGATCTTTGGAACAATATGGGCTGGCTGGCTCGCGGCGTTGTCGGCGTCTTGTTCATCATGTCCATCTGGTCGCTCGCGGTCATCATCGATCGTTATCTATATTTCGCGGCAGCCCGCAAGCAGTCGCGCGACTTTGCACCCCGTGTCGCCGGTGCTCTGCGCGAGAACAAGCTCGATGAAGCCATCAAGGTTGCCGATCGCAACAAGAAGTCGCATCTGGCGGAAGTGGTCACAGCCGGCCTGCAGGAGTTCCGCAACTACGGCGGCGGGCAGGTAACAGTGGAGCAGGTTGAGTCGTCGAAGCGTGCACTAGAGCGTTCTGAAGCGATCGTTCATGCGAAGCTGAAGCGCGGCTTGGGTGGTTTGGCAACAATCGGTTCGACAGCTCCGTTCGTGGGCCTGTTCGGTACGGTAGCCGGTATTTTGAAGGCCTTCCAGGAAATTGCAGTCCAGAAGACACCAGGTATCGGTGCAGTGGCTTCCGGTATTTCGGAAGCACTGGTGACCACGGCTTTCGGCTTGCTGGTCGCAATCCCCGCCGTGATGTGCTTCAACTACTTCACCAACAAGGTTGAGGCGTTCGACGTTGAAATGGATAACTCCTCGTCGGAGCTGGTGGATTACTTCCTTAAGCAGAACCGCCGCTAACCCGCGGCTTATCCTCAGAAGGTGACGTACACCGCCGGCGCTCTGACAGCGCCGGCGGGAGCGGACCCGGGAAGAACGGATTTTATGGCACTCGTAACTAGGGACGAAGGCAGAAAAGTCAACTCCAACATCAATGTGACCCCGATGGTTGATGTGATGCTCGTGCTGCTGATCATTTTCATGGTCATCACGCCGATGCTTACTAACAAGGTAAACGTAACGTTGGTGAACTCAAAAAACGCCATCACGATGGAAGACGCAAGCAAGGAAGATGCAGTCATCATCGCGGTGACACGGGACAGCAAAGTTTATCTGGGACAGAATCAGATCTCGCTCGACCAATTAGGTGGGGCAGTGCGGGATCGGCTGCAGGATAAAACCAACAAGGTTGTTTATTTTCGGGCCGACCAACGCTCCCACTATGGCTCGGTTGAAGATGCAATCGATGCAGTTCGGACGGCAGGGGTAGAGCAAGTCGGGCTACTGACCGACCAACATGGCCCTGCTGGTGCTCCAGGAGCGGGCGCGCTTTAAATAGCAGTTTAGGAATTGAGGGAACACTATGGCTTTCGCATCCGGCGGCCCGGGAGGGCTGACCTCCGACATCAATGTAACCCCGCTGATCGATGTGCTTTTGGTGCTGTTGATTATTTTCATGGTCATTGTGCCCGTCACGCCACACGGCTTGGACGCGATGGTACCGCAACCGCCTAAGACGCATAACGATCAGCCAAATGACAAAACGATCGTGATTCAAGTACAAGGAGGTGCAGCCGGCCCGCCAAGCTATAAGATTAACGAAGATCCGGTTGCAATCCAGGAATTGCCCGCAAAACTGAATCAGATTTACTCAGTGCGTGCTACCAAAATCATGTTTGTCAAAGGTGATCCGAACCTGAACTTTCAAAGTGTCGCGCAAGTAGTCGACATCGGCAAGGCAGCCGGCGTGGATCACATCGGTCTCATCACCCCCAAGATTGAAGCGGGGCAGTAAACTTTTTTGTTTTCCAGTCGGCAACGGCGTGTTTGCGAGTATTGCGCTGTTGCCGAAAGCATTTACAATCGCACCGCAGGAATTTTGCTCCCTTTCACACTGCGCTACCACACAGGGCCGCCCTGCCGATCGAAGGAGAAGAAAAACAGAATGAATCGAATCGCACGTGTTCCGGTGCTCGCCGCGGCTGCCCTGTCGCTGTTGGTGTTTTCGTCCGGGTGCAAACGCCTCCAGGCCCGCGATCAATTGAACAAAGGTGTGCAAGCGTACAAGTCGGCCAAGTATGAGGACGCAATCAATCATTTTCAGAATGCGGTGAATTTGGACCCGACCTATCCGCTGACCGAGATTTATCTAGCAACGGCATATGCACAGCAGGTTGTGCCCGATCTGGCATCGCCCGATAATCTTAAAAAAGCAGATTTGGCCATCAGCAGCTACAAGAAGGTGCTTGTCCGACATCCGGATTCGGTCATCAGCTTGAAGGGCGTTGCCTCGCTTTACTTCAACACCAATAAGCCGGATCAGGCAAAAGAGTGGCAGCAGAAAGTGATGCAGGCTGATCCAAAAGATCCGGAAGCGCCTTACACTATCGGCGTTATCGATTGGAAGGCTGCTTACAAGAATGCTGTGCAGGCCTTAGCGTCCAGCGGATTGACGGACGATGGAATGGGCAATGCCAAGATGTCGAAGCAGGCATGTGCGAAGATCAAGACTGACAATGCACCCTTTGTGGATGAAGGCCTCAATTACTTACACAAGGCAGTTGATCTGCGTCCCAGCTACGATGATGCAATGTCGTATCTGAATTTGATGTACCGTCGGAAGGCAGATCTCGATTGCGGCAATCCAGCTGCTCAGAAAGCTGACATTGCGCAAGCAGATGAATGGCGCGACAAAGCGATGGGAACGCGTAAGCAGAACGAGATTGAAAAGGAAAAGAAGAATGCGGGCGGCATTGTTTTGGACAGTACTAAGTAATTTGCACCGCTTAGGAGAAAGCCCCGGTATCCGCCGGGGCTTTTGTTATTTCAGGTTCACTGCCGAGAGTCGGCTGTATGCCGAGGGAAGCCTTCTGCTTAGAAGACTTGAGTACCCTACCTTAAAGTGGTTTTTCTACTAACCCTGAACGCCAAGACCGATAAGCTGCATCGAGCACACGCTGATTGGTAAGACCTTCTGCTCCAAGGGCTCGATAGGGAACTGGACCGCCTTCAGCCGCTCCCGCAAAGCCGTCCAGCATCCGGGAAAAAGCATCGGCATTCGAAACAGGCTGCTCCGCGATGATTTTGCCGCCTTCACGCAGCACAAGCGAGACTGGATGATCGACGGTCATGGCATCCTCGCAGGTGAGTGAACCGCGCTCGCCAACTACCTCGATCAACGAGCGATAGGCTGCTCGCGTGGTGAGCGTGACAGTTCCTAAAGCGCCGGAGCGAAACTCCAATCCGAGAACCGCATGGGACTCGACCTTTCCCGAGTGGGCGTCTCGATGAGCAAGGGTGCTGATTGCAGCAACACTGTCGGACAAGACATAACAAAGCGCGTCGATGCAATGAATGCCGACATCGCCGATGGGGCCGCCCAATGCCAGCGATGGATCATTGATCCATGTACGTGGACTTTTTGCGGTTTCGTAGGTGAACTGCGCGTGTGCCAACTGCGGCGCACCGATACGGCCTTCAGCAATCCAGCGCCGTATGAGGTCAATGGCTAGGTTATAGCGCATGTTTTGCGCCACGCCGAATAGCACTCCTGCCTGCTCGGCTGCCCGAAGCATGTCCTCAACCTCGCGTGCATTCATGGCAAGCGGCTTTTCGCACAAAACCGGTTTTCGATGCCCCAAGGCCAGCAGCACATGTTCGCGATGCAGTGCGTCGGGGGATACGACGAAAACAGCATCGATCTCGGGCGAGGCACACAGTTCTTCGGCGGAAGCGAATATTTTAGGGATGCCGAACCGAGCTGCGTCATCTGCGGCTTTCATCGGATCGCGCCGCCACAGACCGCCAAGTGCCGCAGTATGGGTGCCCTGAAATGCAGGTATAAGGCGCTTTGCTGCGTGATGCCCGAAACCTAGAATGCCGAAGCGCATGACTTTCCCCTATTGCGAACCGTGCTTGAAGATGTTTTCAGCGAAGTAGTTTTCGACGCGGGCCTGGTCGCGGAGAACTTCCAAATAAGCATTCTTAAGCAGCTGCGAACGGGTCTCCCGGAGTTGCTGCCGGATCAGCTGTTGAACGCGTGGGTCGTTCAGGTCTCGCTGCCCAGCGGCTTCTCGGTCCATGAGGCGATAGATGGCATAACCGATCGGCTTGCGGGTGTTGGGATCGAGGAGCGGCAGCACATCGGTGACTTGCCCGGGTTTGAGCCGGGAAACAGCGGAGAACACCGCCGGATCGCTTCGGAGCTGCGACTCCTGGAAAAAACCCATGTCGCCGCCGCTCGAAGCATTGTCGGGGCGCTCGGAGAAGTTGGCTGCGAGCGTACCGAAATCCTCTCCGGTTTCAAGCCGGTTGTGGAGTACTTCGATCTTCTTTTTCGCTTCAGCGTCCGTGGCGGCCTTGGAGTTCTGTAGATTACCCGATACACCATTTTGCCCGGCAGGTACGGGGGTATTGGTGACGACGATTTGAGCCAAATGATACTCGGGTTCCACCAGGTTGTACTCGGCTTTATGGGCGTTGTAGGCGGCCGCGATGTCCGCGTCCGTGATGTCGATTTTGGAATTGATTTCTTTGTTGAAAAGCTTTTCCGTCGTTTTGGCACGTCGGATGTCGCGGCGCAAGTCGTCCAGTGTCAAATGCTTGTCGGCCAGGCGGCGATTGAACTCCTCCTGGGTGAACGGTGCCTTCATCTCGTTGATCTGGGCATCCACCTCTTCGTCGGTTGCCGCCAGGTTGAGCTTGCTTGCGCGCTGGGCGAGTATTTCCTCATCGACTAGCTGGCGCACGATGTTGAGACGTACGATATTTTCCTGTTCGCGCGAAGGGTGCTGCTGATTTTCTGTAAGCGAGTTCTGGTAGAGCGTGTCCACATCTTTTGCGTTCACGGGTTTGCCGTTGACCTTGGCCATCACGTCGGCACTGTGCGCGCTCCCGCAGCCGGGGAGGAACGCAAACAGAACCAAGGCGGGAGCGCCCAAGACCCGGAGCGGGCGCAGATAGGGAAGAATCGTTGCTGGCAACAGAGCTCCTTGGAGCGGGGTACGGCTGTACAGCGACCCCGGCTTGATTTTAGCGCCCCTCTCCACCGTGCATGGAGGGCGGAACCGAAATCGTATTGGGAGGGGGTGTGATGCCCTGCGCACGGAGCGCACGATCGATGGCTGCCCACAGCAGCGGTAGCGGCTGTGCGCCGGTGATGCGCTCACCGTCGATGAAGAGGGCAGGGGTGCCGTCCACTTTGAGCACTTCGGCTTCTTTCATGGAGGCGCGTACCCCGGCGTCATCCTGCTTGGTGAGGCAGGCGTCGAGTGCGGGCATTTTAAGTGCACCGCGAGCGCCTTCTTCACGCGCCAGCTTATCCAGCAGCGCGTTCGACTTGCCGGCATCGCGGTCGGGACCGGTCACGTCTTCGCCGTGAGTGTGGAGGTAATCCACGTAGTTCCAGTAGGATTTTGCGTTCTGCGCGGCCAGACAATTGGCATCCACAGCGGCGTGGAGAGCCCAAGGGTGAATTTCCGTCAAAGGGTCATCCTTATAGACCACCTTGACAAGACCCTTGTAGTGATCGAGGGTTTCCGGGAAGAGTTCGGCATGCATGCGAGCGCAGTAAGGGCACTCGAGGTCGTCGAAGTTGACGATTTCAACCTTGGCATCTTCTTTGCCCCGCACCGGGCGGCCTGCAGTGGGGATGTCGAGGCCGGGGAGGTTTGCCAAATCGTACTTGGACAGGCGTGCAAGAGTTTTGCCATCTTTTGAGAGCAGGAAGTCAATGGTCTGCTTTTGGTCCGGGTGGTCGGAGGGGTAGAAATTAATGGGCAATGCATCGAAGCCGGGTGTATCGCTTGGGCTGCGTGCGCCGGGGGAAACCTCCCAATTGGCAGGCACGCCAAGCTGGGAACGGACGATCAAGGCGATGCGGCGCTGCTCAGAGGGGGCGACTGCGGCAAAAGGAGCCTGCGCACGGCAGCCGGCAAGAGAAAGGAAGCAGACGATGGCGGGGGCAGCGATTCGGCAAAACTTAAGCAAAGAAGAGCGTCTCCGGAAGTCCATTATCGCATTCAGTTCGGTGCCTCAGTCCAGCAGGGGCCGCGTGTTCGCTGCGGCTGGATAGGCATTCCGTTTTCGGACACGGTACCTTTGCTTTCCCATTTTGGTTATTTCAGTGTTTCAAAGAAGAAATATTGGAGGCTATCCTCAAAGTATGTGGGCTAGTCTCCGAACAGCGCCATTGCGCCAGGAGAAATCACCATGAAGAAATCTGCCTTGTCTCTCGCCGCCCTCGTCCTCCTTTCTGCTTCCAGCATGAGTGCTTCAGCGCAATCATCCGTGGCCGGGCCGTCTGCTGTGACAGGCTGCATCCCCCGCCCCCAAGCTGTGACCGGCTGCATCCCGCGTCCTCAGAGCATCTTCGGAAGCATCTACGCGGCGGTAGTCTCGATGTTCGGTCTGTAGCCGACTAAGAGATAATGGGGCACCGGTGTTCAACGTCGGTAGAGGCAGACCATGCACTTATCCTTCGCGGCAGCACTTTTGTGGGCGGCAAGCTTTATGCTCGATGCCGCCTTGCTGTTCGTGCTGGTTCACAAGAAAAGATACAGGCTTGTGCCTTGGTTTACCGGCCTGATCGCTTACTACATCTTCTATAGCCTTGTCTGTTTTCTTGCCATTCGTGCAGGCTTCAGGCAGCTCTACAGAGAGGTTTATTGGTCCGGCGCTTTTCTTGATTTCCTGCTGCAAACGGCGGTTGTGTTGGAGATTGGGGCAATTGTGCTGCGGCGAAGCGGCCGCTGGGTCGAGGGGGCGAAAGGCCGCCTTGCAGCAGCGGCCGCCGCGGCACCCGCAATTGCGCTACTCATGACAATCATGATGAAGCCAGCGGCGGAAACACGGCTGGATGCGTGGGATGCCCGGGTCAGCCTGTTCACTACCGTGTTTATCTGTCTTTTGTTTACGGCCATCATGGCAGCCTCGCAACAGCTGGGCCTGGCCTGGCGGAGCCATGTGATGCGTGAGGGCTACGGACTGACGATTTGGGTGTTGGTTGCTTTTTTTACAGACACGCTTCATGCCTACTGGAGAACCGCCGAAAGTTTTACGGCGCTCGAGCACATCAGGATGATCGTCTACCTTGGGGTACTTTCGTACTGGATTCTCGCTTTTTGGATTTCGGAACAGACACAATCTGACCTACCATCGGACATGTTGGAGCGCATGAAAACTCTGGGTCTGCCGATAGAGTACGGTGGACCGCGGAGCATTTCGCGGAACGATGGAGTGACCAAGAAGTGATGATTCCCTTGTTGTTTTTGTTGTTTTTAGCGACGATTGCCGCATATCAGCTTCGCTTTGCAGTCCGCCGCAAACCTGCCCGTGCCTGGCAGGAAGTACTTTCGCAGCTGGAGCAGATCAACATGCAAGGGATGGAGTTGGTCGCAGACGGGTACCTCCAGCCGAGTTCTCATCAGTTAGAGATTGAACCGCCGGTGATGTGGGAGTTGTTGGGCGGCGACGAAGGGCTAAAGCGGATGCGCGCGAATGCGGCGTCCATGCTGGAACTTGCAGTGATTGCCGAGCAATGGAACCGAGTGGAAGGAACGATCGTTGCTGAAATGCTGCGTCGGGATGCGCTTCGTATCCACCGCGCAATCCGTCGCATCCGCTTCGGATTTCTTTGGAGCGGTGAATCGGTGCGCGCGGCCTTTCATTTACAAGAAGCCGCTGCTTCTTATTGCTTGATGCGCGGACGACTGCTTGGCTTGTATCACAACGCCCACATCGCACTCGTACCGCAGCTGGAAGCTGCTCTTTAAACAAGTAGCCGAGCGCGGCGAATACGCTGCCCTCAAGGGCTTTTAAGAATTTACCGGCCTTGTGGGATCGGCTTCAGCAGCGGATCCCACAACGTACGCATGGCTGGTTCCCGATATAGTTCAGGGCTGGACGTTCAGCTGAAATGTTTGCGCCACTGTGCCGTTGCAGTCATAAATCTGCAGCTGCACACCATTGCTGGTAGAGGCATAAGGAACATCGAGACAGCGATTGCTGCCTCGTCCGACGAACTTATAAAAGCCGCCGCCGAGCGAAACAGGCATCCACTGCTGATTTGGATTGTTGTAGTTCTGCCAAAGGTGCACGTGGTAGCCGTCCGTTGTTCCTTGCGATTCAACGTCGATCTCCTCCGTGGGCGCATTGCGGTTCACGATGCGGTAGTAGCCGCTGTCAGTAGGCACAAACTGCCATTCCTGATTATTCTGGGGCTGCTGGCCGCAGGTCCATTGGCCGAGGACAGTGCCGTTTGCGGTGCCCCAGCCGAAGGCATCGACGCAGCTTTTACTGTTGGCATTCACAATGGTGTACCAGGCAGTTGTGGAAACCGGGGCCGCACCCTGCACGCCGAAGTTCCATGTCCATGCCGCAGCTTCATCCGCCTTGTCCGCATCCGCGCTTGAAAAGCGGTAGTTGCCGTCAGCATTTGAGTACCAAATGTTGACAAAGGCAATGGGATCTCCGGAGCTGTGAAGGGTTTGCGCCAGCCACACGGGAAAAGCGGCCTCGTCGGAAACATCGCGGCCGTCATCGGATTTCCCCGCGCCCGTTTCAGGCACGGCGAAGGGTTTACCGTGGGTTTTAGCGAAGTCGAGCAGCACCTGCAGGCTCAGGTTATGGCCGTTGCTGCCGTCAAGCGAGTATTGTGTGGCTGCCGGGTATGTCCAATAATGCGTGCGGTTGATTGGGTCAGCGATGAACTGCGCCAGTGTATCGACTGTGCCGTCGTTTTTAGCCCAGTCCCAGGTAAGGTCGGGGTTGCCAGGAATGCCGTAAGGCTGAAGGCTTGCATACACGTCCGCTGCGATGATGTCGACGAACTCGTCGCCCGGGTAAAGATTGCTGATGGTGTTGGTTTTGTCGTAATTCGTGGCTCCGGGATTCCAAATAATTCCGGTTGTGATGCCGTCCGCATTGCCCGCCTGTCGCAGCACCGAGGCGATGTGCTGGAAAGCCGCGACCCAATCGGCTTCGGTTGCGGCATCTTCTCCGGCGTAAGCGGTGGGGCCGTTGTTCAGGTTCATCTCCCAGCCGATTCGCCAGTAGACAGCTTTGAAGCCGCTTTCCTGCCACTTCTGCACGATGGCCTGAATTGTGCTGTCGTATGTGCCGTTCGCAAAGGCCCGGAACTGTTGATCGGGCAATGGGGAGCCGCTGGCGATGGAGGCGGTGGGGAAACCGATGACCGGGATGGCATTGTAGGCGGGCGATTGGCTTATCGAAGCAGCGGCCCAGCCCTGCTGATCCGGCCAGTGGCTGATCGGATCACCCTGGTTAATGTAGCCGACCAGGAACCGCGGGCTGACACCCATCAGCCCGCTGAAACTTTTGTAGTCCTGCTCAAAGGCGGCTTCATTAGAAGCACTGCTGTTGTCGGGGTTGCCGACATAGACGCCAAGGGGAAAGGGGGTGGTTTGCGCTTGCGCTCCGTTGGGGAACATGCAAACGAGAGCAACAGGGAGAGCGGCATGTCCGAGCAGATAGAAGCTGGAGGGGAAAAGTCTTCTCATGGATAGAAACGAATCCTTTCTGCCCATAACCGTACCTGCTTTCTGAAACGCCCTCAACTGCCGCTGGTCTCAGCAGGATGGATCAAAGGCCGCTCCGGTCGCTGTTTCAAGTCGCATGGGTACTGGTGAACGAAGCGAGAGATCCGCTTTTCCCACGCGGCGGCAAAAACAGATTCTTCGTCGCTTCCGCTCCTCAGGGTGAGCCCTTGGGGGTGTGCTGTGCTTTCACCTCGACCCTCCCAAGAGAACCCGCTCTCGCTCTGTAAACCCTTTTAGAAAGAAAAATGGCTAGAAGACGCGCGTGACCGGACGAAGCGAGCCTGCCGAACCTACGCCGGCGAGCGTGAACGAGAACAGGTATTGGGTGTCGTCGCGAACGCTTCCGAGCGAATAGCGGCGCCACTCGACGGCAAGGCCGCAGCAGTCGCGGTTGTAACCGGCTTGCGCGCCGAAGTATTGGGTTTGGCCGACAGTGAAATCGTAGCCGACGTTTGCACCCGCCGAGAGGCCGTGTTTTGTCGGCGAGCCATAGATAGAAGCCAAGCGGAGCTGATTGAAGTTGACCAGGGTGCTTGTGGAATTGGGAGTGGGCGCACTGGGCAGGGTACTGGTTTGCGGGATGAGATTGAACAGCCGTGCATCGCTGACCGAGAACAGCCATTGGTCGGCGCGGTAGGTGGCAAACAAATTGGAGGATTGGAGCCGGCCGCGGCGGGTGTCGTAGTCCAGGTCCCATTGGAGGTCGGTCGCGCTTGTGGTGCGCACACGCAAGCGCGAAACGACGGGCGAGGCGGTGCGCGGCCCTTGCAGAAAGGCAACCCCGGTCAGGTCGAGCGTACCGGCAAATACATTGCGCTGACCGGGGACAACTGCTCCGCCGAAGCTGGGGTTGTAGTAGTGCTGCTGGGCAAGAGTCCAGGTGAGCCAGTCGACGGTACCGCCGCCGCAGGTATTTTTGGGACCCAGGGCTTGGTCGCCTTTGCAGGGACGGGGATGCAGGTTGCGCAGAAACAGGTGCTGCGTAAGACCGTATTTAAGCTGGTTGGTGTCGGTGAGGATATCGGTGGTGTCAAAGCGCAGAGTGCGCGCGAATTGGTTGATCCCGGTGACGTATTGGTAGGTGATTTCGGGCTCGATCGTGTGGCGCAGCTCCGTCGTGCGGCCCCCGAAGTGCACGGTAAAGTCGCGCTCGAGGACGGGCGGATGTGCCGTGATCTCGCTTGTAAAGGCGGTTCGGTCGAGGCTGCTGTCGTCCTGGTGGGGAAGTGCGCCCGGGGTGCCGGCAATCTGACTGTGGGCGTAGAAGGTGTTGCGTACGCCAGCCTCCGCCCGCAAGTGAAAGCCGCCGCCGCTCAAGGGAAGGGCTAGGTGCGGATAAAGGTCGAGCCGAGGCGTGAGGCGGCTGGTTTGGAAGCCGGGTTCTGAGCGTGAAAGCGAGGCAGCTGAGGCCTCACCGCCCCACAACAGAGGAGTGCGGCCGAGAGGCTGATCGAGGGCTTCGAGGCGGAGCTCCGGGGTATGGAGGATGCGGATTTCGTCGCCGATCCCGGTGCTGCGGAAAGTTTGGTACCGCTCGAAGCGTCCAATGGCCGCGAGGCCGTTCACCTCGCGGGTGATAAAAGCGGAGGATTTGACTTCTGAGTTGATGGCGGCGGAGTAGTTCTCCTCAAACGCGAGCCGGTAGATGTAGGAAGACAGGTATTCGATGTCGGCAACGGCACGGGTATGGGTGTCTAGGTCGCGGCGGGCATCGGTGACGATGTCCTCGCCGCCCTGGTTGAGCGCGCCGGGCAGCCTATCAAAAAGTGCTCGGAAGCGGAGGGAAGCGAAGTTTTCGCCCGCGCCTCGGTATCGCGCCTGGCCGAACGGGGCAAAACCGCGCCGGGAAAAGTATTCGGAACCGACAGTGGCGTCGGCGCTGCGACCAAGGGTGACGTAGAGCGATTCGCCGAGGATGAGGCCGCGCCGGGTGTCGTTGCCGAAGATCGGCAGCAGGATCCCGGTTTGTCGGTGCTGCTGCTCGACCGCATGTGAGGCATAAGGCAGGTAGAACAGCGGCACATGGAAGAACGTAAAAACAGTATTGCGTGCCGAAGCGCTGTTGCCGTTGATGAGAATGCTTTGGGCCAGCAGGTGCCAATCAGGTTGCGGCAGGCGGCAGCTGGTAAGGGTGCCGTGCAGGACCTGGTAGCGCCCGGGGCCGAGCTCAATCACTTCCTGACCGGTGAGGGTGAATGGATTGGGCGCGGTGAAGACAAAACGGTTGTGCGAAACGGAGCGAACGCCAAGGGTGCCGGTGACGTTGTAGAAGTGGCCTGTGTGCTCGTCGAGGTTGAGGGTGCCGCGGTTGGCCAGGAGGTGTTCATCGGCGGGACCGCCGTCGACGGTGATGTGCCCGTCAGCCTCCACAGTGCTGTTGGCCTGGTTATAAACGATATGGTCGGCCTGAATATGGTAAGTCCGGTATACGAGCAGAACATCGCCCGCGAGCGTGTACACGTCACCCAGCTTCTTTTGAGAGTTCGCTTCGAGGTGGACCGGCGTTCCTGCCGGGGGCGCGTCGATGGGGATGGCTATGCCGGTGTCGGCGAGGTCGGGTTCGGGTGGGGCTGCCGGGGGCTGCTCGTTTAAAGGCGCGGGCGGGTCGGGCCGCGGCGAGGGGTCGGCGGGGAGTGCGGGGGTGAAAGCGGGGTCGGCGGAAGGCGCGAGCGGTCCGCCAGTTGCCGCGTTAGGTGGGGCGGGGGTAGCTTGCTGCCGCGGGTCGGCCTGGGTTTGTATCTGGGTTTGTATCTGGGGTAGCTGGTTCGATACCCCACGGGCATGACCGATGGAGTGACACAGTAAAAACAGCGTGATACACCAAGTTGTGCGGGTTTTCATTGCGCCGGCTGCCTAAGAATAGCAAAGGGCGCTTTGTCGGCTGCTTCAACGCGGCGTTCTTTTGGAGGGTTCGATTTTCGTGAGCACGACTGCTACTCCGTTTCCGTCCTCTGCTGCCCTCAATGGTATGCCGCCGACGTCCGAGTGGCGGGAAGAGCTGCAGGAGCGTTTACGGGAGCATCGGCAGCGGCGGGGCATGCCTGTTCCTCCTCCGAAGGGGGGAAGTCGGCGCACAACGGGCCAGAACAGCGTAGCGGCGCGCGTAGCGGAGCGTTATAAGGATGCGCCTTCGTACCAGCACCTTTTGCAGGTGAGCGCGGCTGCCGCAGAAACCGCAGTGCAAGCAGCTTTGGAAGCGAAAGCGGCTGCTCAGGCAGCGCTCGAGAGTTTTTCGCAGGCGGCGCATGCGGATGTATTTGCGGATCCGTTTTTTGCGTCGCCGGCGAGTGTGAAAGAGCCGGATACCTGGGTGCCGTCGCTGCCGTTGGCTGGGTGTGTGGAACATCCCACGCCTTTGCCGCCGCGCCTTATCATCCCGGAGCGCACGCCTGCGGGGAGCCGGACACGCGGGCTTGTGGATGCATTTGCCGAAGCCATGGTGCCTGCGGCGCAAAGCCTTCCCGCCAAGCTGATTGAGTTTCCGCGCGAGCTGATCGCCTCCCGAAAGCAGCGGCCGCGCCTGGCGGAAGGCCCCCTGCTGCATGAGCCCGCGCTGCGCATCTTCGAGGTCGGGGATGGCACAGGAAAAAGCGCGCGCACCACCATGAGTCAGCAGGGGCAGCCCGGGGAGCTTACCTCATTGCGCCGTGAGGGTTTTGTTCCGCTGCCGAACGGGTGGAGCACGATCAAACTGGGAGAGCACCCGCAGGCTTCGGCTGTGGAGATACCGCAGCAGGCCGGTCCCAGCCTCCAAGGGCTGGCGTCGGTAAGCGATCGGTTTATGTCGGCGCTGGTGGACGGTGGAGTGGTTTTCGCAGTTTTTTTGTCAGCTGTGCTGGTCTTTCTGAAGTGCGTACCTCACGCACCAGAGGGCAAGGCGGCCTTGGCAGGGGCGGGGTTGGCGCTAGGCGTTCTTGCGGTATTTTACGGCTGGCTGTTTATGAGTTTCGGCGGCGGCGGTACGCCGGGGATGCGCTATGCGCGCATTGCACTGTGCACATTCGACGACGAGAATCCGGGACGGCGCGAACTGCAGAATCGTATACCGGCGACGGCACTGGCTCTGCTGCCCTTGGGCCTGGGCGTGCTGTGGGCGCTGCTGGACGAGGACAAGCTGGGCTGGCATGACCGCATGACGCGGACCTACCAGCGGTCGTACCGGTAATTGGAGCGGTACGCGATTACCGATCGGGCGCTGCTGCCCGGCAGGGACCGGCAGGATGCGTTGTGTCGACAGGTTGCGGCTTGGATGGCGGCCGGTGTGGAGTGGGTGCAGCTGCGGGAAAAGGACCTTCCGCTGGAAGAGCTTGCGAGTTTGGCTCGTCGTCTGGCAGTGATTCCGCGTGGTAGGACCAAGCTGCTTGTGAATGGACTGCCGGCCGCGATGGTGAAGGAATGCGGGGTGGATGGGGTACACCTGCCCGGGGCTGCAGATGCTCAGCAAATTGCGGAAGCGCGTGCGTTGGGCGGCCTTGTGACAGTGAGCTGCCATGCGCTGGGGGAGCTTGCCCCGGCTCATGAGGCCAGCGCGATACTTTGGGCTCCTGTGTTTGGGAAGACCGTGCATGGTGAGCCGGTTGCGCCGGGCAGTGGCCTCCCATTGCTCCGGGCGGCCTGCGAGCGGGTGCATCCGGTTTCCGTATTTGCGCTGGGTGGGGTGACCGCGGCCAATGCACGCGCGTGTGTCGAGGCCGGGGCAGCTGGAGTTGCGGGGATCCGGTTGTTTCAGGGTGAGGGGTGGAGGGTACTGTAAAGCGACTTACTGTTCGAGTTTAGGGCAAGGTCGGTGGTAACTGAAGGCCCCGGTTGGTATTGGTCGCCGTTCGGGTACCGGGTGTATAGGAATTTTTCGCGCTTGGGAGCTGGCTACTATCCTGAGCCGGGCTATCTTTGCAGAAGTTTCTTCTTATCCACTTTCGCCCAAAGCCACTCGAGATCGAGGTAGATTGGGGCATTTACGGCTGTAAGGCGATTGCCTTCAAAGAATTGCCAATTCTTGCCATTCCAGGTTTCCGCAGTGCGCCATTGAGGGTTGATCAACCAGATATTTCCTACTCCCATGGCACTCAGATCCGCAGCGCGTTCCTGTAAGTCGGCATAAGCATTCGTGGGAGAAAGAATTTCAATGGCAATTAGCGGAGGACTGATAAGTGCACCCTCCACGAACTCACTCCAGCCGACAACAACTACATCGGGCAAACGCACACGGTTTTCGTCTATCTGCGTTCTTGTTTCCGTGGCGGCAATGATATTCCACTCATCGATATAGGAAAGGAACCAACTTGCGATTAACGCTTGTACAAACCCATGCAGGAGAGTCGGTATGGGTTTTTTCTTGAGCTGTCCTGCTACGTATCCAACATCGGGGCGGTAGCTTGCTGCTAGATATTGTTCGAGGCTGACGCTTACTACGGCAATACTCACGCTTTTCCCTCGCGAAATCGAAGCGCGTATGGCTCAGAAGAACTATTCATCATCAACTTCGGCCCAAAGCCATTCGAGATCGAGGTAAGCGGGCGAGTCCACGGCCTTGAGTTGTTGTTCCGGGGAGAGCTGCCAGTTGGTGCCGGTCCATATTTCGGCTGTGCGACGTTGTTCATCGAGCAGCCAGATGTTCTGGGTGCCCATGGTGCGCAGATCCGCAGCGCGCTCCTTCAGGTCTGTGTAGCTGTCGGAGGGGGAGAGGATTTCAATGGCGATCAGCGGCGGTTTGGTCAGGCTGCCGCGCGGTTCGTCGCCCTTCCGCAGGACGACCACGTCGGGAAGGCGGAAGCGGGTGGGTGCGACCAGCGTATGCGTTTCCACGGAGACGAGGATGCCCCAGTCTTTCCGGTGTTTGCGAAACCAGTTAAATAGAATCCCCTGCACGGTACCGTGCTTATATCCGGTCATAGGCTTCTCCTTGAGTTCACCGTCGACGTACTCGACATTCCGCGAGTTGCTGTACTGCGCCAGGTACTCTTCAAGGCTAATGCCGGTTGCGATTGCGGCCATGATCCCTCCCGCTTCTGCACATCATGGTACGCCTACTCAATGGGCGGCGACCATGGCCTCGACATCCTTGACGAAGGCGGCCTGGCTTGTGCCGCGGGTGTAGAACATGTGGCCACCGGGGTACTCGTGGACGGCTACACGCCCCAGGTCACCCGGGAGCGGCATTTCGTCCACCGTCAGCACGGAGCTCATAAAGGGGCAGCTTAGGTCGTCCCAGCCATGGGCGATGAGGACGCGCATTTTGGGGTCGGCAGAGACGGCTTCGCGCAGGTCGGCGGTCGCGCCCCGTTCGAGCGACTTGTCGCGGTCCCACTCACCGTTTACCTCGTAGTTGAGCGCATAGTAGCGGGCGGTTGTTTTCCAGCCCACGGTACGCGTGATCCAGTCGACCATGGCGGTGGTAGTCGGGGCGATGATGGCTTCGAGGATCGGGTCGCTGCCTTGTTGGCGAGAGGCAAAGGGGAAGGGGTCGGGCGCGGTGACATTTGAGTCGTACACGGAGCCGATTTCACCTTGTTCGCGGTGCACCTCGCGCAGGTAGGCGGCGATGTCGAGGCGGCCGCCGGAGTGCTTTACGAACGCGGGATCGAGGCCGGTCATATCTGTGACTTTCCTGATCAGGCGCGGGGTGGCTTCGGGGTTGGAGCGGCCGGCGAGAAGGTCGGTGGCGTACTCGCCGCGGGTGTAGGCGACCACGGCGGCCATGTGCTCGGCATCGAGCTGGCGCTCGCGCTCGAGGTGGGCGGCGGTGATGGAAGGGAGGCTCATCATCCAGGGCAATGGTGAGATATCGCCGTTGCTCTCGATCCATGGATTGAGGTAGGGGGAAACCAGCACGACGCCGTTCATGGCGACACCGAGCTGTGACTGAAGATAATGCGTGATGCGGGGGCCACGGTAGCCTCCATAGCTTTCACCGATGAGGTATTTACGGGATTGAAGGCGGCTGTTTTTAACGAGCCAATCATAGATAACGCGCGACAGGTACTCGATGTCGGGATTTGTGGAGTAGAAAAGCTTTTTGGTCGTCCCTCCGTCGACGAGGGAGCGGGAGAAGCCTGTGCCGATGGGGTCGATGAAGACGAGATCGGAAAAAGGCAGCCAAGAGCCGGGATTATCGACCGGATGCGCGGGGTCGGACGGGGAGTCGCCCTGACCGGCGAAGGCGATGTGTTTAGGGCCGATCGCGCCGAGGTTGAGGTAGACCGAAGATGCGCCGGGTCCGCCGTTCATGGCGAAGGTGACGGGGCGGTCCGGGCTCGCGCCGTCGAGTGTGTAGGAGGTGATCACCACTTCACCGGTTTCGACCTCGGGTTTGGCGGGGTCGGTGCGGTTGTAGACGGGGATGGTAGTGATCGCGGCGGTGTAGTGGAGAGTTTTGCCGGCGATGACGGCGGTTTGCGCGACGGAGGCGTCAGGGGGCAGCGGCGGGAGAGCGTCGGGGTTGGTGTCAGGGGCAGTGGTTTTGGGTGGAGCGGTCGCGTCCTTATGGTTCTGCGCAATGATGGGGGCTGCCATTAGAAAAGGAAGCAGGATGCGGGCGCAGCGAAGAGGGAAGCGGAAAGGACGCATGCGCTACGATACCGCAGGGCGGGGCGAGGAACGAGCGCTCGCCACAGCATGCAGAAACTTTTGTAAGCCGATTTTCCGGTCCTGAAAATTACTTACCGCCATTTATCCATGGTTACCATGCATAAAGCCTTGGCGCACTTGCAAATCGATGATACAGGTCTTAGTGGCAGCAAGCGATACAGGTTTATCTGCCGCCAGCACGATGCAAAAATCCTGCAACGTGCAGTAGGTCGCGAGCTTTGGAAAGCATTTCCTGCTCGATGTGACACCGCACCTATAGGTTTCCACTCATCTACCTAGACCAGAACCATGACTATGGAGAAAACAATTGGTAAACAGCTTCTACAGTAAGACAACGGTTTCAAAACAGGGTGTTACGTATCGATTTAAGTCCGGCCTTTTCGCCGCACTACTCGTGACCTTTGCAGGTCAGCAGGCCATGGAAGCTCAACAGCAGCCTTCACCCGGATTGCCTCCATCGCCCGTGGTGAATGCGCCTACGGGTGCCGTTACGGGCATTGAAAATGGACGTGTCGATGAGTACCTCGGCATTCCGTATGCTGAGCCGCCCGTCGGAACTTTGCGCTGGCGTCCGCCGCAACCGCATCCAGCGTGGTCCGGGGTGCGGGATGCATCACGATTCGGTGGAACCTGTGCGCAGATCACCACGACAGGCGTATTTGCGAGCCCGAGCGTCAATGAAAATTGCCTTTTCCTCAATGTATTCACACGAAACCCGCACCCTTTGAAGCCGATGCCTGTGATGGTTTGGTTGCATGGCGGCGGCAACTACGACGGTGAAAGCAACGACTACGATGCAACCAAGCTCGTCAACCAGGGTAATGTTGTTGTGGTTACGCTGAATTACCGTGTCGGCTTTCTAGGGTTTCTGGCGGTTCCAGCCTTGGACAGTGAGGGGCATCCGTTTGCAAATTACGGTTTGCTGGACCAGCAGCTCGCGCTGAAATGGGTGAAGCAGAACATTGCAGCCTTCGGCGGCGACCCGAACACGGTGGCCCTCACCGGCCAGTCGTCCGGTTCTTACGACAGTGCGTCGAATGTTGTGTCGCCTCTTGCCGCCGGGCTCTTCAATCGCGCGATTTTTGAGAGTGTCTTGTTCGATTCGCTGCCGCTCTCGACAGCCGAGCAGATCGGGACGGGAGTTTCGGAGGCTCTGGGGTGCGGTGCAGCCGCGACGCCAGCGGCTGCTGCCTGTCTCCGCAGCAGACCGGTACAGCAGATTTTGAAGGTACAGGGCACACCAGAGGCGAACGGTCCGCTGGAGACCCCCTTGACGATCTCCGACGGAACGATCATTCCGGCGGACGGCGTGTACAGTGCGTTTCAGAGCGGCAATTTCAATCACATGCCGATCATCAGCGGCTTCACGCATGACGAGGAAAACTTCTTCGATGCGCCGCAGGTGTACTTCAGCGGCCAGCCGATCTCCAATAGCGATGTGACGAACTACGCAGAGGTTTCTTACGGCGCAAACGCTCCGAAAGTGCTGGCTGCTTTCCCACCCTCCTCTTATCCCACGCCGCAGCTTGCGCAAGATGCGATCGGCACGCCATTCTTTCTTTGTCCGCAGTTCAACATCAATAAAACCATTTCAACGCAGGTTCCCTTTTACGCCTATGAATTCAACGACCAAACAGCACCGTTCTACTATCCTCCTCTGCCCCAGTTCCAATCGCGTGCTTATCACACCGGTGATCTCCAATACCTGTTTCCGCTGTTTCACGGAAGCACAGGCGTTGCTCGTCCTTTAAACGCTGAGCAGAAAGTCTTATCTAATGAGTTGGTTGCTTATTGGACCAATTTTGTAAGAACAGGAGATCCTAACGGCCTCGGCACCTTTCCTTGGCCCCGCTACGATGCAAGCAAGCCGCAGAGATCGTTCTATCTTTCAGAGAACGCACCTTTTCTGTCTTGGCTGAGGGATACGACTGTATCCCAGGAACACAGCTGCAACTTTTTTACGCCTTTAATCAATTTCTAAAGGCGAACCTCACGACCGGACTGACGATCGGCGGTGTTTCGCATCCATGCCGAGGCCGAAAGTCCCGAACAGGAGCAGGCAGTTTTACGCTTCGCTTTCAGCGGAGCAAGGCAAGCCTGTTGGTACGAAGCGCCTCCCCTTCGTCCAGGATGAGCCGATCGCCATGCGAGTATGGCGTAGGGTTTTGGGGGCGGCGGGTAGGATTGGAAATAGGTATTAATGGTGAAGGGGTGCTCCGTGAGGGGTACCCCTTTTCTGTTGAAGCCGATTTGTAGTTCCTTTTGTTCCTTGGGCGGTGAAGGTGAAGACAGAAGAAAAAGTAAGAGCGGAACGGCTGCGGGGTACGCGGACGGCGGCTCCGGCGAAAAGCCGTGGGACGCAGGTGCGGACGCGCTGCCACGGACGGACGATGCCGGGCGAGGTACGGATGCAGCTGGCGGAAGCGCTGCAGTTGGTGGTAAAGGCGCAGGTGGATCAGGCGAAGAAGGGCAGCCTGAGTCATGCGAAATGGTTGTGGGAGCAGGCGCAGGAAGGGCTGAAGAAAAAAGGTCCGGCGGCGGAGAAGGCTCGGGCGAGCCTGGCGGAGTTGTTGCTGGGGGAGCTGCCCTAGTCGCGTGAGTAAGTCGGCACCCATGCGCCCATGCGACCAGGTGCAGACTTAGTCAGGAAATTGTGGGAGTTTGGGCCGGCGGTTCGGGGGAAGCTCTTCGAGCTACGTCGGCCCTTTTTGTAGGAGTGGTTGGACCAGCGGGCTTTAAAGCGTTTTCGGTTTGATTGTTGTCCGTTCCCATGAGAGCGCCCTATGGCTTTTCGTGACGGAGGAGCCGCGCCAGCTTGGTTCTTGGGTCTACGTGCGAACCGAAAGTGCTTGGGGGAGAGCGGATGAGGGCTATGAAATTTTTCTGGCGAATGGTGGTGGCCTTGATGGTGCTGCCGGCAGGGTATGGGGCGTGGGCGCAGGTGGCGCTGACGACGGTGCAGGGGACGGTATACCGAGCGGACGGGACACCGGCGTCAGGGTCATTGGCGGTGAGTTGGCCGGCGTTTCAGACGGCAAAGAACCAAGCGGTGGCGGCGGGGACACTGCAGGTAGTGGTGGGGTCGGATGGGTTTGCGTCGGTGGGACTTGCCCCGAACGCGGGGGCGATGCCGGCGGGGAGTTACTACACCGTTGTGTATCACCTAAGCGATGGGACAGTGAGCCGGGAGTATTGGACGGTACCGGCGAGCCCGACGGCGACCATCGCAGGAGTGCGGGCGCAATTACAGCCGGCGATGGTGGCGACGCAGGGCGCGACAAAGGCGTATGTGGATCAATTGTTTGGGCAGACAACGCCGACGACGCAGAACTACTTGTCATTGTCCGGCGGTTCACTGACGGGACCGCTGGTGCTTGGCGGGGATCCGCAGGCGATGGGGCAGGCAGCGACGAAGCACTATGTGGACTCGGCAGTATCGGGGACGCTGCCATTGACGGGCGGAACTGTGACAGGAAAAGTTGCCCTGGCGGATGTGACGACCAAGCTGCCACGGGTCGATGTGCGGAATTCGGATTTTGCAGGTGGGGCGGACCCGACGGGGGTGCGGGACTCGGCGACGGCAATTCAGGCGGCTATTGCGTTCGCATTGGCGAACGGGACGGGGAATGAGGGGCTGTATCCGTCGGTGTATTTTGCGCCGGGACATTACAAGGTGAACGGGACGCTGCGGATACCGTCGCAGCTGCTGCTGACAGGGGATGGAAAGTCGAGGGCGGTGCTGCAAGAGACAAATGCGACAGCGTCGCTGCTGACGATTTATCCGGGTGGGTCGTGCGCAACCTATGTGTGCTACGGGGGTGTGGAGAACCTGACGCTTGAGGGCAGCGGCAAGGCGACCGGTGGAACCCTGCTGGAGATGAACAACGGCTTTATGACGTTGAGGAACCTGCACTTTTTCAACCATGGCGGCCGCGGGGTGCAGATGAATGGTGGGACGGAGCGGGTGATGAGCTACGACCTGTCGTTTTACCAGGTGCGGTGGCCGCTGGTGCTGGGCGGGGACACGAACGA
>CAXTKZ010000023.1:0-1813 GCA_964244985.1 uncultured Acidobacteriaceae bacterium | reverse complement strand
CACGAGGACCCGTACTACGGTGGCGGAAACGTATTGGCTACCAACCGGGCGTACATGGTTGGGGGTGTGGGTGAAAAGACATACCTGACGGGGTCGCTGAGCGGGACAGGTTTGCAGGCTGTGGTGAACGATGTGTCGTGGATGCCGCAGTATTTTGGAGACACGGCCGACCTTCAGGTCAACGATGGGGACTACTATCCCTACATACTGATGCCGCAGGACTATGACCGGACGAGTTCCGCTCCGTCGGCGTATGTGAGCGGGGTGAACCGGAACCAGTATGAAGCGGTGAACGCGGAAGGCTTCTCAGCGGACGGCATGCTGCACATCCAGCCGGGCGGTCGGCATGTTTTCGGCAATGCGCCCGCAGGGGTGCAGTGGCCGGCAGGAACGGTGGTGGAGGAGTACTCGGCCGGTGGGGCGTCGGTTGAGTTGGACGGGGTGCACGTCAACCAAGTGCAGGGGCCGCAGACGGCGGGCGGCTGGCAAGCCGGATGCAACCAGACGAATGCAAATGCATGCGGCGAGATCATGGTGGGATATGCGCCGGATGTGCAGGCGCCGACGGCGAACCCGGCGACCAATCAAGTTGGTTTTTTTACGCCTCTGGGCGATCCCTATGACCCTGTCGGAGCGGCGACGGCGTACCTGAAAATGCGGCACATGGAGATGTTTTCAGACGCAAGCAATCCGGCGGCGGGCATGGTGGTGGCCGAACATCGGGCGGTGGTGAATGTGGACGGCCCAACGAGTCCGGAGCAGGTGGAAGGGCAAGCTGCGACGGCTTATCAAGCGTCGGGCATGCAGGCGAGCATTTCCGGCGCGACGGGCGGGAGCATGTTGTTTGCGCCGATGTACGCGAACGGAACGGCGGCGGCTGTGATGCTGACCGCACCGGATGGGCAGGAGGCCTGGGATACGTTTCGCGGCGTTTTCCAGAAGCAAACGTCGGTGTTTGGGCGCTACCAGCAGTATGGGACGTTTATGAGCGGGCTGCAGTACCAGAACCTGTACTGCACGTTCGATACGCCGACGGCGGACGGAGGGCATATTCAGAACCGGTTCTGCCAGGGCGGCGGTCCGGGGAATACGGGCGGCTCCGGGGCAGGATACGGGGCGAGTATTGAGTACGACAACTGGAGCGGGTCGAATTGGGTGCCGCTCTTTAAAGTAGCCGGACAGAACGGGAGTGGGACGCTGAATGCAGCGGTGCCGGCGCAGTTCGGCAGCACAGTGGCTGTGACGGGGGCGCTGACGGCGGCTGGGGCGGCGAAGGTGGGAGGTGCGCTGACGGCGGCGAGCGTGAACGGAACGATCACGGTGGACGGAGCAACGTATGGATCGTTGAACGCGGCGTGGACGGCGGCCTTGGGAGCGGCGACCTCGACGGGGAAGAACCAGACGATTTGGCTGGGACCGGGGAGTTATCCAGTGACGGCGACGCTGGTTGAGCCGACGAACGGGGTTTGTGTGAGCGTGGTCGGCTCGGCGGGAACGACGATCGGAGCCAATATCGGGACGACGGCAACGACGCTAACGGTGCCGAGCAACCTGAATGGGGATGTGTTCTTTCTGGGCAACACGACGTTGACGGAAGGGTGCACGTTTAAGGATTTGAATGTACTGGCGGGCAAGAACGCGACGCACGGATTTGAGTTCCAGTGGGCGCGCGGGATGCTGATGGACACAGTGAACGTGAACGATACAACGGCTGAAGGAATTCTGCTGGGTGAGGGTTCAGGCTCGCACCAGATGGGGTCGCTGCTGCGGAACGTTTCCGTGAGCTACGCGGCGGGGTCGTTTGCGCCGGGTG
>CAXTKZ010000022.1:27629-33944 GCA_964244985.1 uncultured Acidobacteriaceae bacterium | reverse complement strand
GCGCCCGCCGGAGGAGTCGTGGGAGCCAGCCAGTGGTCGATATGGGCATCGCCGACCACGGAGCCGCCGGTTGCGAGCCGGGCATGGAGATCGTCGAGCGCGAGCACGTCCTGCGTGATGTGGACCTGCGTCGATGCATCGATTCCACTGAGAGCAACACTGGAGGTTTTGTACGCGGCACCCGCGACTTTTGTGGTTCCGTCCACGTTAAAAAGTGCCTTTGTGCCCTTGCCGTGCAAGTCAAGCGCAACCACGCCGCGGTCCACACCGGGGATCGCCGCCAAGGCCTCCACCTCACGCAGGTCCACGGTGCCCTTGGCGTCAAGCTGCCAATGCGGGTCGGTGTAGCTGCTCACCTGGGCGTGCGCGGCCAGCGTGGACGCCCCCGCGGAAAACTGAAGGTCGCGCAGACTGAATGCATTGCGGCCCATGAGGGCATCGAGCGTCAGCTTGGAGTGGATGGGTGCGGTGATGGCGCGACGCGCCGTGAGGTCCGCAATGGAAACCGTCGCACGGTACTGGTCGGTCGGCAGCAGATAGTTGACGTTTACCCTAAGGTCGTTCGCTGCGAGTGCAAACGGGACCGCCTGCTGGTTGAAGAGTGCCGTGCCGTCGCTGATCTCAGCGCGGTCTGCCTGCAGATCGAAAATTTCGTTAATAGTTTTGTTCAGGTCGAGCGGCGCGCTTTTCTCTTTGGGCACGGGTTGGTTGGTCGTGCCGTCCTTATAGACAATGATGTGGACGGTCGGCTTACCGATGCCGAGATAGTTGAGGCCGATCTTTGCCCGGAATAGCGAGATAATTTTCGCGCGCACAAACAAGCGGTCCACATGCGCGTAGGGCACTTCCCCCGGGCCTTCCAGCCCATGGATCGTCAGGTTGTCGGCTTCAACTTCCAGGTGCAGCAGGCGCCAGCGGAACACGCCCAGGTCTACGCGGCCGCCGGTCGCATCCTCGAGTATGGCGATGAGCTTGGCTCTGACTTTGTTGGCAAAGCCGGGCGTGGAGGCATACCAGCTGAGCCCGGCGACCACGAATGCCAGCAGAACAAGGATGGACAACAGCACTTTCAAAAACAGGTGCCGCTTCGGGCGTGGCTGCTCGCCCGCGGATACCCTGCGGCTGAACAAAGAACTCGGTGTGGTGCTCATGCGGGGCCTCCCGATGAATCGTCTGCATCCTCGGCGTGGCTGCTGCTTTGCCCATAGGCAGGCACAAGGATCCGCACGCTGCCCTCTTGCCGCAGAGTCGCTTCCCAGTCATCGATCTGCTTGGTCACCTGCTCCTGCAGCAGAATTTCTTCAATGCGCGGCTGCAGGGTTTTGAGTGGCGGCGCTTTCTCGTGCTTGGCCTGGAACTGCGGCACCAGCTGCCGGTTATAGTAGCTCTCGACCTGGTCTTCGGGTACGCGCACGCCGCTCCGAAAACGCTGATTGAGGAAGTCGAAAATGACCAGGCGCTGCCGCCAGCGCGCCTCCACCGCGGTGGGCGTAAGGCCGCGCTCGGAGAGGAAACTGGCCCATCCGTCCGGTGTTTCACAGCGTCCCTGACAGCCGGGCAGCTGCTTCTTCAGCTCGGCAATCGACTTCGCCAGCGCCTGGGGCGCAACCGCGGGTGGGTTCTGGTCCTGCTCCTTCATCTGCTGCAGGATCAACGTTCGGGTGATCAGGTGCTCGGCCGCGCGCTCGTCGTTGTTTTCATTCGCGGGCAGCAGCTGGAGCGACTCAAATCGCCGCTCTTCTTCCACATCACTCTGTAAAAGCACATCGCCGTTGACGATCGCGACGACGCTGTCCAGCACGATCGGCTTGCCCTCCGGCGCTTCTCCCGACCGCGCCGTTGCGGCCGCTTTCTGCGCATCGGTGGCGGCTTTCGCCCGCTGCGCGGGCGTCGTGTTGATCCCTGTGTCCGCGCTTACGGGAGCTTGATTTTGCCCCAGCGCCGGAATGGCGGCCAGCAGGAAAATTGCTGCGAAAAAGTGTCCCCGCATCAGAATGCCTGCCCGATGCTGAAGAAGAAGTTGAAGTGGCCTGCCTGGCCGACGCGCGGCGGCAGCGGTGTTGTGCTTGTTGTCAACTGATAATTCTGAATCTGCGGAAAGATGGGCGGATCGAGATTATAGGATCCATCCACGCGGATCGGCCCGATCGGCGTGCCGTAACGTGCGCCCAGTCCCAGGGCGTGGGAAAAGTAGTTGTACGAGCAGCGCCCGGTAAGCCCGATACTGTTCGGTTCGGTTGAGGGAGCCTGTTGATCCGCAAGGTTCAGGTCGCGGCAGCCTGCCCGGTTCGGCTGGCGGAAGCGCAGAAAACTCGGCCAGATGTCCTGGCCCCGCACAAACACATTGCCCATGTCATGGAAGACCACAAAGCTGACGCTGTTGCCGACTACGGGCAGGGTCGGCGGCGGCAGCCGCAGCTCGAAGCTGTTGATAAACGCCGCCGCGCCCCCGATGGGAAAGCCGGTTGTGTTGTCGCGTGGCCCGGCGGCGTTGATGCCGAATCCCCGATGCGACTGCGCGCCGCCCCCGAAAATACGTTCCGGTAAAGGAATCAGTAGCTGGGTGCCGCTGCCGTAAGAGCGCTCGTACGCTAAACGCGTCAGCCGGGCAAGCACATACGTATGGACGTTGCCGAACGGGTAATAGCTTGAGTTGGATCCGTCGAGCCGGTTGAAGTTGGACAGCGAACCGAACCGTCCGTCGGAGTAAAACTCCTGAACGGTATTCCAAGTGCCGCCTGAAGCATTCAGCGCTGAAGGCCGCCGGGTGTCGCGGATATAGGTGACGCCGGGACCGCCGACTGTCACCGGCTGCGATGCGAGCGGGATCTGGTCCGGCGTGATCTGCAAAGTATTTGCGTTTACGTTCACGCGGCGGAACTGGTAGGAGTAAATCCAGGTTGTCGGTCTGCCTACGCGCTGCGTCAATCGAAGGTTCGCGAACAAGCGGGATGCGGCAAAAGTCGTCACATCCTGCACATTGGTGTAACCGCCGTCAATCGCCGCGGTGAAGTTGCGCTTGCCAAAGGGATGAGGGTCGGTGAAAGTCAGGGTTGCTATCTTTTCAAGCGACCCATAAGTTGTCCGCAGGGACACGCTGTTATCCGTGCCGCGCAGGTTGATGCGCGAAACATTGACGGTGACCAACGCGCTCGCTCCAAAGCTGCCGTTTGGGTTCGCATAAGGATTAACGCCGTTCTGGATATTCTGCAAAACATTGGTCGATCGGGGATTGCCTGTCTGCACCTGAAAGCCAAAGCCGTAGGTGACATCCCAGCGCTTGGCCTCGGTAAATTGCAGCAGCACATCCTTGCGCAGTTGGTCTCCGTTGGGGTTCTGCACCGCGGTATTTACGCCGTTGAAGAGCGTCAAATCATAAAGTTGCCGCTGCGTGTCGATCAACGCGCTTTGGTTCAGCACCTCTCCCGAGTGAAACAGGATATGCGGATCCACGGTCTTATGGCGCGTGTAATGGAGTCCGCTGACCAGGACGTTGTTGATGAAGATCTGTTCGCCCTCGGTGATCTCAAGCGTGACGTCGATCAGGTTGGGGTCGTGTGGGTCCGGAGCCTGTTTCAGATCTGCCTGGGCCTGGTCGTAGCCGTGCGCCAGATAATAAGTCAGCACCGCGTCGCGGTCCCCGGTCAGGTTGTTTGAGTTATAAGGCTGGCCCACCTGTGTATTCAACAAGGGCAGCAGCGTGTCGGTGGGTACCTTGACATTGCCCACCAGCTTGTAGGACCCGAAACGCTGCTGTACGCCCTCATCGATCCGGTAGCTGACGCGGATATGCGCGATCTTCGACGGGCGCCCCCGTTTGTCAGTGTCCGCATCCTTCACCACGGGCGTAACAGCGATCTTGGAAAAGCCGCTGCCCTCGTAAATCGCTTTAATGGTGGAAACATCGCCCGCCACCAGCGCGGCGCTGTACGTTCCGCGAGGGTCGAAGATGCCGTTCGGCTTGACATTCAATCGAGGCGCAATCAGATCGGATGCGAAATACTTGTTGCCGATGATGGTGACTGCATCGACGTCGTGTACTTTGCCCAGGTCGACATTGTAAGTAATCAGCGTTTCCCCGTTCGGCTGCCGGGCGCTGGCGTGGGTTACCTGTATGTCGAAGTAACCCTTGCGTTGATATAAGTCGCGGATGCGGCGGTTGCCCTCATTCAGCAGGTCTTCATCCACCGTGCCTTCCTGGTACACGGGCACTAAGTTGCGGATGCTTCCCTGGCTCATTTTGACGCCGTTGACAACCACCACGACCTTGTTGCCCTGCTCCACGCTAAAGGTATAGTTCAGGTGGTTGGTCGGCTGGTCGTATTCTTTTTTGTCCAGAGTCACCTTGGACGCAAGCAGCTGCTCTTTTTGGTAGTGCGCGCGCAGCTTGCCCAGTGCTGTGTTTACGGTGTCGCGGGTCACGCGGGATTCCCGCTTCAGCTTTGCCATTTTTCTGAACTTGTCCGGATTCAGCCCGGTGTTGCCGTGGACCCCCACATTGCCCACCCGTGCCCGCGGCCCCAGCGTCACCACATAGCTCACATTCATCTGCTGGTTCTTCGCATCGAGCGCATGCCCTTCAGCTGCCGTGGCCTGGTAGTAGCCGTTGGTTACCAGCAAGCCCTCAATCAGGTGCAGTCCACGGTCGAGCTTCGCTTGTGAGTAGGGTGTGCCCGGGCTTAACTTGGTCGCGCCGATCAGCAGGCTCGTCAGGGTTTCGTCGCTAATTCCGTTTACGTTCACCCGCCCGATAAACAGCTGCGGTTCGCCGTCGAAGATAACCCGCACCTGATCGTTGGTGCGCACACCTTCCACATCGATGCTGCCGTAGAGCCCCGTCGCGTACAACCGCCGCAGGCTCGCCCGGACATTGGCCGGGTCCAGCCGCTGGCCTACCTGCAGCGCCAGCTCCTTTTGCAGCGGTTGAAGACGCTCCGGCGGAACCCCGCGAAACTCGATGTCGGACACCACCAACCCGCGCCAGGCCCGCAGATGTTCCGTGCCTGTGTTCACCTCGGTGGGCGGCGGCGCGCTGCTCAGGGGATGGCCTTCATCGTATGCGGGCAGCTTGGCCGCATTGGGTACCTGCTGCCCGCCGGGAGAAGCACTTCCAGGCTGCGTTCCCTGCGCGGGCGACTGAGTGGTGGGTGTAATTGCCCCTTGCGCCCAACACAAAGGGGCCGCCCCGGCCACGAAAAGAAGCAGCGCGGCCGCCGGCGCGCGAAAAAGGCGTATGGGACGGGTCGAGTGGAGCGGAGTTCGGTGTCGTATTTGCAGCATGAACCTGTTTGGCGTGTTCGCTTTTAAAGAATGCAGGCTGCGGGACAGCAAACGCCAGCAGCAATCGGGGCGCGGGGGTTACTTCGGTGGCAGCCCCCATCGTGGTACGGCAGTCCTATACTACTGGCGAGGAGCTTCCGTGCGCATCATTCCAGACGCTCCAACGCGGTCGGAGCGCTTTTCCGACCGATATTCCCGTCAAACCCTGTTCGCGCCGATCGGTTGCGCCGGCCAGCAAAAATTAGGGGAAGCGCGGGTCGCCATTGTCGGCGTGGGGGCAACCGGGGCTGCCGCCACAAGCCTTTTGGCGCGCGCCGGGGTCGGTCGACTCACCCTGATCGATCGCGACTATGTGGAGGGGAGCAACCTGCAGCGGCAGGTGTTGTTCGACGAAGCCGATGCCCTGGACGCCTTGCCCAAGGCGGAAGCCGCGCGGCGGCAGGTCGCCCGCTTCAACAGCGAGGTGGAGGTGCAGGCGCACATTGCCGACCTGGTTCCCGCGAATATTCACGAACTGCTCGCCGGCTCGGATCTCGTGCTGGATGCCACGGACAACTTTGAAACCCGCTATCTGCTGAACGATTATGCGGTGGAGCAGCGCAAGCCCTGGATCTATGCCGGTGCCGTCGGCGCGCATGCCGCCTCCATGAATATCCTGCCCGGCGAAACCGCCTGCCTGGCCTGCCTCTTTCCCGCTCTGCCGACAGGACCCGCGGAAACCTGCGACACGGCAGGCATCCTTGGGATGGCGGTCAACTTCGCGGCTTCCGTGCAGGCAGCCGAAGCACTCAAACTGCTGACCGGTGCCCGCGCGGCCATGCGCCGTACTTTTTTGTCGCACGATCTGTGGACCAACGAACGCTCGGAGCTGGGCATGGCCGCCCATCCCCGTCCCGACTGCCGGGTTTGCGGGCCGGCGCGCGACTTTGTCCACCTGCGCGGTGAGGGCCGCCCTCACATTACGCTGTGCGGACGCAATTCGGTCCAAATCCACGAGCACCGCCGCGCGGTCGACTTCCCGGCCCTGGCCCGCCG
>CAXTKZ010000022.1:0-27529 GCA_964244985.1 uncultured Acidobacteriaceae bacterium | reverse complement strand
GTTCTCAGTACAAACAAGAGTAAATCGGAGTTCCGTGAGTACAGCAGGACCCACGCAGCAAGCGAAACATCCAATCCAGCACATGCGGCGCAATCCGCCCATCGCCGGCGAGGCGGAAGCTATCGCCGCGGCCCAGGGCGGGGACGGCCGCGCCTTTGAAACCTTGTACGGCCTTCACAAACGCCGGGTGTACTCACTTTGCCTGCGAATGCTGGGCAACGTCGCCGAGGCCGAAGACCTGACCCAGGAAGCCTTTCTCCAGCTCTATCGCAAGATAGGCACCTTCCGCGGTGATTCTGCATTCTCCACCTGGCTGCACCGCCTGGCCGTGAACGTGGTCCTTATGCATCTGCGTAAAAAAGGGCTGCCGCAGGTATCGCTTGAGGAAACACTGGAGCCGTCGAGCGATGACGGGCCGCGCAAGGACATCGGCGCGCGGGATCTGCAGCTGTCGGGTTCCATCGACCGCGTTACGCTTGAGCGCGCGGTAGAAAACCTTCCCCCCGGCTATCGGCTGGTTTTCGTCCTCCACGATGTGGAAGGGTACGAACACAACGAGATCGCGGGCATGTTGGACTGCTCGATCGGCAACAGCAAATCGCAGCTGCACAAAGCACGTATGAAATTGCGCGACCTGCTGAAGTTCGGCATGCAGAAGGACTCTTAAGAATGACAGAAAAAACACCCGATTGTGCCGCATTCCAGGCGCGTTTGCCGCAGTTGTTCGGCGAAGAAGCGGATTTGAGCAAGGAGGGCCACCTCCAAAGCTGCGAGAACTGCGCGGAATTGGTGCGCGACCTCCAGTACATTGCCCAGCAGGCCAAACTGCTGATGCCCATCCACGACCCCTCACCGGCGGTCTGGAACAATATAAAGACCGCGCTTGGTTCCGCCGAGCCGCTTCACGGGCATAAGCAGCGGTAACCCGGCTTGCGCAGAGTGCGGGTGGTATTGACCGGCTTCATGGGAGCCGGCAAGACCACCGTCGGGCGCATACTCGCTCCTTTGCTCGGATGGAATTTTCTCGACATCGACGAAAGTCTCGTACAGCACCACGGCGGCACCATCGCGGAGCTGTTCTCGCGTCATGGTGAATCCTCTTTTCGCGATTGGGAGGCCCTCCGTATCGCCGAAGCGCTCCATCGCGAGTATGCTGTGATTGCATTAGGGGGTGGAGCGCTGGAGCGCGAAGAAACCCATCAACTGCTCACGCGCGATCCAGCAACCCTGCTTGTGTATCTCCAAACTTCGCTTGCTGTTTCGCTGCAGCGCTGCTCTTCAGAGAGGGGAGCCACGCGACCCGTACTTACCACGCGCGAAGGGGTGGAGCGGCGGTTTCTCGCTCGGCTACCGTTGTATGAGACTGCCGCCCTCACGCTTTCGGCCGATCATTCCGCGCCGGAGGCCCTTGCCCAGACCATTGCCGATAGGGTGCGCGACGGAGATTGATCGAGCCAACACCGCATTCTCATCCAACGAACGGCCCTGCTACGATAGCAGCTATGCCCCGCGCCTTGAACGCCGACGCGCTTTCATTGATTGTTCGGCTCTTCGGTGCTTGCCTGGCAGGGGTTTGCTCTCTGTGAGCTCATCCGCCACCACCCCAAAGCCCATTTCCAAGTTGATTCCCACCGCCCAACCGAAGCTGCGCGGCGGCGAAACTGCGTCCCGCATCGCCGATTATCTTGAGCTGTTCAAATCGCGCGTGACCGCCATGATCGTGCTTACCGCATGGGCCGGCTTCTACCTGGGATCCTTGCGCTCGGGCGTCAGCAGCATGCAGCCCGGTTTGGTTGCCGTTCTGCTCGGCATCGGCCTGGTAAGCGCGGGCGCGGCTGCATTGAACGAAGCTTGGGAACGCGGGACGGATGCCCGCATGCACCGCACCGCGCGCCGCCCCATGGCCACTGGGCGCATCGGCCTCGTCCATGGCACGGCGCTGGGTTTGGCTGCCTCGCTTGGTGGAGGAGCTCTGCTGCTGCTTGAAAGCAACGCGCTTACCGCTGCCCTGACGCTCGCGACGGCGGGGGCATATGTGCTGGTGTACACCCCGCTGAAACGGGTGACCACTCTGGCCACGTTTATCGGCGCGTTTCCGGGAGCCATGCCGCCCCTACTGGGCTGGATCGCGGCGCGCGGGCGTATCGAGTGGCCGGCGGTTGCGTTATTTGCCATTCTGTTTGTGTGGCAGTTTCCGCATTTCATGGCGATAGCCTGGCTCTACCGCGAAGACTACGGGCGCGCCGACATCCGCATGCTGCCGGTACTTGAACCGGACGGCGCTTCCACGGCCGCACAAGCGCTTCAATATGCAATCCTCATGCTCCCGGTCAGCCTTCTTCCTGCCTTTCTCCACATCACGGGCTGGTGGTATGCAGCGGCAGCGCTGCCGCTGTCACTTATTTATCTTGCTTACACGGTCCGTTTCCGCCGTATCGTAAACGCGCGTTCTTCCATTGAAAGCAGATCATATGCGCGCGACCTGCTGAAGGTGAGCGTCATCTATTTGCCAGTCCTGCTTCTTGCGCTGATGCTGAGCGCAAGAAGGGGGTAACCGACGCCATGGCCGCCCTGCAACCCGTACTTTCTGAACACGTCGCTTCTTCGCCCGCCCCTATCGAGCTCCATGCGCTTTCGCACGACTACGGCACACGTCGCGCGTTGGACGGGCTAAGCTTTTCAGTCGAGCCGCGCGAGATTTTCGGCCTCCTGGGTCCGAACGGTTCGGGCAAAACGACGCTGTTCCGCATTCTGTCCACGCTGATGTCACCCACCGGTGGTGAAGCCCGCATTGCCGGGTGGAGCGTTGCTAAAGAGCCTCGCGAAGTGCGCCGCGAGATCGGCATCGTCTTCCAGGCGCGCTCCATCGACTTGAAGCTCACGGTTGGCGAAAACCTGATGCACGCGGGGCACCTGTACGGGCTGCGCGGTAAAGAGTTGGCGCAGCGCATCGACGCCGTGCTGGAGCGGGTGCGTTTGCGCGACCGCAAGAAGGATTTTGTCGAGACCCTTTCCGGCGGTATGCAGCGCCGGGTGGAGCTCGCGAAAGGCTTACTGCATTCTCCATCCGTGTTGTTGCTCGACGAACCCTCGACCGGCCTCGATCCCGGAGCGCGCCGCGATTTATGGCAATACCTCCGCACCCTGCGCGATGAAGACGGCGTTGCCGTGCTCGTGACCACGCACCTGATGGAAGAAGCCGAGCATTGCGACCGGCTTGCCATCCTGAACGCGGGCAGGCTCGTGGCGCTCGGCGCACCTTCGGAGCTGCGCGAGCAGATCGGCGGTGTGGTTGTCACTTTCAGCACTCGGGGTCCCCATCAGGCCCAGGAACTGGCCACCCTGTTGCGCAAGCGGTACAGCGTCGAGCCCGCCGCCATGGGCGCGAGCGTGCGGCTTGAGCATGGCGACGGCAACCGGTTCGCTGCGGCGGCAATGGACGCATTTCCGGGCTTGATTGAGGGTATGGGGGTACAGAAACCGTCGCTGGAAGATGTTTTTATCCAACGCACCGGGCACCGCTTCTTTGAGGAACGCGGCCCAGAAGCCGAGCCCGACGCGCAAACCCGCGCCCAGGAAAACCATGAGGGCTGGAAAGACCCTCTGTAATGCAGTTTCAGGATTGAAACCATGGCAACTACTCTTACGCAAGCATCCTCGATCACCACGCCGCGCCGCATTTCTGCCGCGAGGCAGCCGTCTACCGCGATCGCTGCTTATTCGCTGTGGCGGCGCGAGCTTGTCCGCTTTTACCGTCAGAAAGCCCGCGTCGTCGGCGTCATCGCATCCCCACTCCTGTTCTGGCTGGTGTTGGGCTCGGGCTTTGCGAACTCATTCCATGCGGCAGGCAGCGGCAACAGCCACTATCTGGGCTACTTCTTTCCCGGCTCGGTCGCGATGATTGTGCTGTTCACCTCCATCTTTTCGATGATGTCGCTGATCCAGGACCGCAACGAGGGTTTTCTACTTTCAGTTTTGGCAGCTCCGGTTTCGCGTTCGGCCATTGTGCTCGGCAAGGTGCTGGGCGGCGCGACGCTCGCGGCTTTACAGGGATTTGTGTTTCTTCTATTCGCGCCGCTTGTCGGCGTGCATGTCGGCCTCGGCGCGGTTTTGCTGGGTATGTTCGTTATCGCGCTGCTTTCCTTTGAACTGACCGCACTCGGCTTCACCATTGCGTGGCCATTGGACTCACCCCAGGCCTTCCATGCCATCGTGAACCTGCTGCTGATCCCGCTTTGGATGCTGTCCGGTTCGCTTTTCCCAGCTTCCGGTGCGTCGCCATGGCTTCATGCGCTGATGCGCGCCAACCCGCTCACCTATGGAGTCGATGCGCTGCGCAACCTCCTTTTCCCCTTGCAGCCGACGGACGCTGGGCTTGGAGTAAACCTCGCCGTAACGGTTGGATTTTGCGCATTGTGCTTCGCAGCGAGCTGGGCCGCGGTAAATCGCCGGACGCATAAGCCCGCGGCGTAATCGACAGGCACTGCCGTCCCGAGCGCAGCGGAACACCTGCTTCCCGCCCGCAAATCCAAGCCGGAGAACTCCAAACATGGCCCAAACCGCATCCCTCGACAATCGCCCGGCGACCCTTGGAATCACCGGCATCCTTGCGCTCTCCGCCCTCGCAACCGCGTTTTTGCTGTGGCTCTTGTATGTTCATCACGCCCCGGCTGAGTTCCACGGGCGCTTCCGCTTTCTGCCCGCGCTCAACGCGTTGCTGAACGGCCTCAGCGCGCTCGCACTCACCATGGGTTTTATCTTCATCCGACGCGGCGAGATTGTGCGCCATCGCGCTTCGATGATTACCGCCTTCGTATTTTCGTCGATCTTTCTTGTGTCCTACATCGCCAACCACGCCATTCACGGCGACACGCTCTACCCGGTCCACAACACAACCCGGACGCTCTACCTCGGCATTCTCGCGAGCCATATTCTCCTGTCCGTCGTGGCTCTTCCCACTGTGTTGATTACCTTCTTCCTGTCGCTGTCCGGGCGCTTCCAGCAGCACAAAAAGCTTGCCCGCTGGACCTTCCCCCTGTGGCTCTACGTATCTGTCACCGGAGTGATCGTGTACCTGATGCTTCATGCGGCGGTCGGGCCCAGCTACTAACGGGCACGCAAGTAACGCGATCGAGGTCACGGGGACCGGTTTTCCTCTAGCTGGGCTTGTATGCTGGCGCTTGTAAAATGGGAGTGAGGCATACACATGGCGAAAACCATCAACAAGGTCACCCTGCTCGGCAATCTCGGCAAGGATCCGGAAGTCAAGTTCCTCCCCAGCGGGCAGGCTGTCGCCAATTTCGGCATTGCGACCACCGACCGGATTAAAGATAAAGCCACCAACGACTGGCAGGAACGCACGGAGTGGCACAACGTGACCGCCTATGGGCGAACGGCCGAGATCGTGCGCGACTACGTGAAAAAGGGCAACAAACTTTATATCGAAGGCCGCTTGACCACGCGCTCCTGGGACGACAAGGAGTCCGGCAAAAAGGTGTACCGGACCGAGATCGTCGTCAATGAACTGGTGCTCCTGTCCGGCCGCGGGGAAAGCGCCGGTGACAGTTTCGGATCCGAAGGCGGCAGCTACCAACGGGGCAACGCAGGTGCCCGCGCCACGGCATCCTTCGACCAGCGGTCTTCCAACAATGCCCCGCAGGACGACTACGCTCACGCCGAAATCACGGACGACGACATCCCGTTCTAGCGCGGTTTGAAGTCGTACAAGATTTGGAATCCAGGCAGGAGTGGGTCATCCTGAACGTAGTGAAGGACCTGCTTTGCCCTTTTCGCCCGTAACAGCGTGAAGCTGGTCCTTCGCCCACGGCTCAGGATCACCCATCTTTTCATTGTGCGAAACCTCTCACACTTTCTAAATCAAGATGAGTTCAGATCGAAACACTGAGCCAACTCCCACCATGGCTCAGGTCCCCGGCTTCAGCACTGCCTCGGCCCGTTCCGCATTGCCGACTTTGCTGAAAAACTCCAGGTACTCGGTGTATTGGCTTGCCGGCACTTCCAGCTTGCGGATGACCAGCTCGCGCCGATAGTGGAGCGCGCCGTCCTTGAGTGTGACCGCATTCTCAAACGTTGCAAATGGGCTCTCGATCTTCACGGGGTCGGGTAGGTCGTCTGCAACCAAGCCCGCCGGCAGCTGGATTGTGTACTCTTCCCGCACGGCTTCCTCGGCTCCCAGCGCCACAGGGTACAAGCGACGCCGGGCCGGATCACCACTTCCAGGCATGTACAACCCCAGCACCGCCGGACGTACCAGCAGGAGTTGCCCCGCGTGTTTGCTGTAGCCGTTTGCGAGCAGATGATACCGGACATCAAGCGGCGCGCTCCGGTTCCTGGCCTGCCGGGTTTCAAGGCCCGTAATGGTGGAGTTCGCGAGGGAAGCCCGTACCGCATGCTCTTCCCGCTCCTCCAACTTGCGTGTGTCCCCGTTGAGTGACAAGCCTCGCAGGCTGTCGGCTGTGTTTCCTCGGCGGTCCTCCTGGAGGTCGCCGGTAAGCGTCCCATCCGCCGCCAGCACGAAGCTGCCTTTCCGCTCAAGCAGGTTGTGCTCCGGCGTAAGCACCGGCAGCTCGATGATCCGACTTGCCCCGCCCGCCATCAAAAGCCCGTACGTCCCTTGCAGCTCCGGCTCGAGCGAGCCCGCGGGCGCGACAGGGTTAGTCGGGTCGAAGATGAGCAGGCGCTTCCCGCCGGACTCGACCACTGCCCCAAGCGCCGGATCGCGCACCGCGTCGGGAACCTCTACAGCCACGATCATGTGATCGGCAAAGTGAGTCGGCATACCCGGGTCGATCCGGTGGTCGAAGTCCACCATGAGCGGATACGCCGTGATGCCCGCCTCGCGCAGCATTGTTACCAGCAGAGTCGCTTTGTCCTTGCAGTCGCCATAGCGGTTGCGGAACACATCGCGCGCCGGGTGTGGCTGCCAGCCGCCGATGCCCATCTCCACCGCGACATAGCGGATCTCATCCTGCATGAAGCCGGTCACGGCGAGCAGCTTGTCCTCCCAGGCAGTCTTGCCGGCTGTCAAAGCCGCGACCTTCGCCTTTATCTCCGGACTTCCTACGGCTTGCGGCTGAAACAAACCTTCATACCACCCACCCACGGTTTGCCAACTGCCGTCCGACGGTGCAACATGCCCGCCCGCATACGCCAGCAGCATGCGCGCGGCCAGCTCGCCCCATTCGGGTGCGCCCGGCTCGTCATCGATGGACATCCGCGGGTCGATCTCCCAATGCCACCTTCCCGGCGCACTTTCCATAGGTTGGACAGGGTCGGCATGAGCCCACGCTTCGCTGTGCGTAAACCCCGCCGGCAGCGTCAGGCTGATGGTCTGCCCCGCACTGGGGATCGCGTGATCCAGCCCGTATTGCCAGGAGGTGAGAAAAGGCGCTTCGGTGTACTCGCTTTCAAACGCGACTATGGCTCCGGGCTCCGCCGCGAGCGCTTCAGCCACACGCACCCGCGCGGAGTCGAACACCGCGAACTCAGGTACGGCGGACGCATCCACGACATCTTTGTCGTCCAACTGGTAAGTGCGGTCGTCCGCGCCGAGCGTCCAGCTGTGGAGGTAATGCACCTTTGCGCCTGCCTCGTAATACAACAGCTTGCGGGCGTAGGGGCGCCCGGCGGCCGTCAGCAGCTTGTACACTTCGCGCTGATGCACCACGGCGCGCCCTTGCGGGTCGACCGTGACCTCTGTTTCGTCGTGAAGAAGCACCGCCGCGTCATGCGGCCGCAGCTGCGGCATCGGGGCATGGGCGGCTTGCCGCACCCAGTCCGGCAGCACAACTTGCTTGCTGCCGCGTGCAGCCTGCGTGCATAGCAGGAGCAGGCAGACCAGCATCGGGTTAATGAGCCGCGGCACTGGTCGTACCTTCCGTCCGCTGGAGCAAAAGCTGGTTCTCATCCGCGGCCCGCAGGCTGCCGAAAAATTCCCGCAGCTTCGAGTAATCCGTGGCAGGAACAAGCACAGCCCCCTCCGCCATGGTCCGCGTCATCTGTACGATGTTGCCCGTGTTCTTTACCTGGAGGGTATACGCAAGCACGCCCATGGCAGAGCCTTTCTGGTCCGCCGGTACAGCCTCCAGCTTCAGGCTGTTCGGTAGCTGCAACTGGACCACATCCGTTTCCGCATAGGGGTAATGAAAATACACCCCGTTTTTGCGGGTCGGCGCGGTAAACCGCTCTTCCGCATTGCCCCGGAGCAGGGACTCGGAAAGGAGCAGCCTGTGCCCGCTCGCGGTGGCGATCGCCCCGTTTACGCCGAAAACAATCTCCAACGGCTTTTCGCCGTCGTCCAGGTTTTTAATCGAGATCACATGGAGATTCATGCCGCCGGGCAGCATCCGCCGCGCCTGGTCCTCAAAGCGCTGCTTGGTATCCGCCGCGTCCTCGCCGGTTTCCCTTTGGCGCAGCAGCATCGCTTCCTGGCCGGTGTAGCTCAATGTCAGGGTACCGGCACCCGTGCCGTCGTCCTTGATGCCCAGAACCGCAATCCGCTTCACGGCGGAGTCCCGGTAGTCGAGCGGTCCCGCATCGGCAATGGCGGTACCTTTCTCGGTTTGCCGGACACCCGCGGCAAAGCTATGCCGCCACGCCAACTGCCCAAACGGACAAAACCGTGCGCCGGGGTCGAGGTAAACCTCCTTCCCGTTCAGGTTCGCGATCACGACGGTGTCGTCGAGCTGCGATACGTCGATGTACTCAGGCACAAAGAGATTGCGGTCGCGGTTCGTCACCCGCATGCCGTAAGCCTGCAAGCCCGCGGTGCGCAGTATCGCCAGGTAGACCAGCGCCAGCTCCTCGCCCGTACCCCGCGCCCGCACCCAAACGTCTTCCGCCGTTTTTACCGGGCGCAGGCCTTCCGCGGTTTCCTCGCCGCGGCTCCGGGAGCGGGTATAGTCAGTGTTTTCAAGCTTCATCACGGCTGCATACAGCTTGCGGGCTTTCACCTCCGGCGTGTCCGTGGGCGCGGTTAAGGCTGCAACCTCCGCTTTCAGCTTGGGGCCGGCCGTTGCGAAGGCATTCATGTCATGGCTCATGAACTTGCCCTCAGTCGCCCAGTACTCGTTTTGGTTCAACTGTGCCGCGTAATAGAACAGCATGCGGTAGCTGAAGGAGCGGATCGGCGGCAGCGCTTCCTCGTCCGGCAGTCCCGGGACTTTGTTCACTGTCAGCTCGTAGTACGCATGGCCGCTGCCGTTATCGGGCGCGATCGCAGCGTCCTTGGGCAGGTTGCTGATGTAGAACAGCCCGCGGCTTATCTGTCCGTGGTCCGTCGTGACAAAGTGCGAGCCCGTGGGCTTGAACGGCCGAAACACATAATGCGCATGCAGCACATACGCTTCCTGCTGCACATACCAGTGCGCCGGAATCAGCAGGCGGTCGTCGTAGGCAATTCGATAATGGTATTCAAGGATGCTGCCCGGCTGCACATCCGGCATGCTGAACACAGTCGCTTTGTAGCCTTCACCCCTGCGCCGGAGTGTTTTCACAAACGGCTTGCCCGTGAACGGAATCACCGTACCATCCTCGTGAATCGTGCGCGCCTCCACGGCCTCGATCGCGAAGCGGCGCTCCGGGGTGCCGATCTCCACATCGGCGTAGCGCTTCACGCCCTCCGGGGTAAGCACTTTCAGCCGCACGGTGATGTTGTGATCGTTGAGCTCGTCCGAATCCAGCTCGTCCCAGGACAGGTACACCGCGTGCGCGCCGGGGTCCTCGACCGGCGCTTTCATGTGCAGCTCCTCCGGGGTGGGCGGCACCCATGCATGGAGCGCTGAGGGCATGGCAAGCAAGGCAGAAGCAAGAAGAAAGCGGCGCATGTTTGTCCTGGAAGAGCGTTGGCCTGGAACAACTTTTGGGATAGGTTGCCCAAGCGTGACAGGGATGAAGCACACAGGCAATAGCACTTTGGTACTCAGGAAAGCAAGTACCGGGCTGAAGCGGCTTCCCTTCCGTTTCCTACATCCAACTCCCTGACGAGGAGAACACATGGCAACCAAGGAATTTCGCTGCGCAAACGTCGGCTACTCAGAGTGCGACTGGAAGCTCGAAGGCAACTCGGCTGAGGAGATGGTGCCGGAAATTGAGGACCATGCGAAAGAAGTGCATCACCTGGATCTGAAGGAAGAAGCCCGCAATCACATCCGCCAGGCAATTCACGATCTGCAGTAAATCGGTCGCTATACTAGCCCTTATGCTCGATGAAGAACAGTTCCGCCGTCATGCCGACCACGCTATCGAAGCACTCAAGCAGGCCCTGATTGCCGAGGAGGCCGAGGGGGGTTTTGAAGTGGAAGAAAATAATGGCGTGCTCAACGTGGTGTTTGAAGAGCCCACGGGCAAATTCGTCATTACCCCGAACACCCCCATTCGCCAGGTTTGGATTTCCGCGCTGTCCACCTCGTTCAAGCTCGATTGGAGCGAGGCGACGGCGCAGTTCGTCTTAGTAAAAACCGGCGAGTCGCTCCAACCTCTCATGGCGCGGCTGATTCAACAACATTTTGGAAGTTGATGCGCCCCACGCTTTCAATCGCGATTATCGCGAAAGACGAGGAAGCGAACCTTCGCCGGACTCTGCCGACCGTTGCTCCGCTCGCGGATGAGATTGTAGTCGTCGACTCCGGATCTACCGACGGGACGGTAGCGGTTGCCCAAACTTTCGGGGCTAGGGTACTGCATCGGGAGTGGTTAGGCTTCGGCCCGCAAAAAAACTTTGCGATCTCACAATGCACAAGCGATTGGGTGCTGTCGCTCGATGCGGATGAGGCGCTTTCCCCTGAGCTTGCAGCGGCCATCCTTCCGGCCATCTCCGCGGCACATGGGAACTCCGGGTTCACCATCGCACGGCGCAATTTCTTCCTCGGTCGCGCCTTGCTTCATGGTGGGATGTACCCCGATCGAAAATTGCGTTTATTTCGACGAGGTACCGCCCGCTTTGAGGATCGGCCCGTACACGAATCCATGTGCACGGACGGGACAATTGCACCACTGCCGGGCGACCTTCTTCACGACGCGTACCCCACCTTAACCTTATATATCGAGCACATGAACCGCTATAGCTCGACAAGTGTGCCGCTGTTACTTCGCAGGGGCAAGCGAAGCGGTTCCCTACCGGCTTTCGTATGGAACATCCTGCTGAACCCACTCGCTACTTTTGCGTATAACTACATTCTGCGCGGAGGCTTTCTCGATGGGCGCGAAGGCTTTCTAATCCACCTTTACCATTCATGCTATGTAAGCTGGAAATACGCAAAAGCCTGGGAGCAAGGGCGGGCAGTCCAAAAAGAGAGGTCATCCTGAACGGAGTGAAGGACCTGCTTCTAACGAAGCGTATAAAAAGCAGGTCCTTCACTCCGTTCAGGATGACCCGTCATTGATTCGTGAACTTTTGCACCCGCTCACGATGCGCCACTTATTGAATAGCGGAACAGCCTCTAGCCCCCCAGCCCACCTTTAATCTTTTCTCCCGGGCCAAGCGCCGCGCCAACAGCCACCAGCACCGCAACCCCCACAGCCAACGCCCGGCGCACGTCTTTCGAGGTTGCAAACTTCCAGCTCGTCGCCAGAAGTGAAGGCGGCTCGGTCGTGTGCTGCTCCTGAAGCACGGGCATCACTCCGGCGGAAATCCGGTGCAGCACTTCCGGGCTCAATTGACCCAGCAGGTCGGTGAGGACCAGCAGATTGCGGATGGCGCGCGTCGACTGCGCGGAGGTCGCAACGCTCACCACTTCCGTCAATACCTGGTCGCCCGCCCCTAGCAGCCCGCGCACAAAATCGAGCGCTTTCGTTTCATGCAGGGTTTGGAGTGTCCGGTAAGCGTTTAGTACGGCTTCCGCGTGTTGCAGAGGTGCAGCGTCGAGCTTCTGCTGGATCGCCTCTGTTGCCGGACGCGGACTGGGGCGGATTTCAACGGCCTTGGCCATGGTTCTCCTTTACGCGGACTTTCTTGGTCGTGTGCCCATTGGTGCGCAGGTCGATCTGCACCAACGCCGGCGACAGCCCCGGCTGCCGGTAGTCCAGCCGCTTCCACTTGCGCTCCACTTCCACGCCGTGCTGCGGGGTGGGGTGGCCGTTGCGGAAGTTGATTGTCCGTAAAGGGCTTTCCCCCCGATGCGGCAGCACCGTCATCTTGACTGCAAGCTCCTTGTAAGCAGGCGTGTGTGTGTCATTGTCCACACTGCCCGACGTGAGCTTGTTCATCGGCATCGTCGGCGTTTCCGTGTTCAATGGAATGTACAGCTGGTTTCCTTTCACGCGGTCGGTCACCAGCGCCCGAAGCCGCAGCGTATCGCGGCGCGAGGTGATATCGACCCACTGACCAGAAACCACGCCCTGCTCTTTCGCGAGCTCCGGCGACACCTCGACCCAGCGCTCGGGCGTGGTTTGCTGAATGCCCGGTACCCGGAGGGTCATGTTGCCTTCGTGGAAGTGCTCCATCAGGCGTCCGTTATTCAAGTGAAGGTTGAACTCTGCGTCTTCTACCTCGGACGGTACCCTATGCTCCAGCGGGTAAAACGTCGCTTTGTTGTCCGGGAGAGGGAACCCGTTCACATAGAGAAGCGGCTGGTCGGTGCCGTCGATCGCTACGGGCCATTGCAGGGTTTTGTAACCCTCCAGTCGCTCATAGGTCACGCCCGCGAAGATGGGTGCGAGTGAAGCCGACTCGTGCATGATCTCACTCGGGTGTGTGTATTTCCAGTTCGCGCCCAAACGGTTTGCAACATCCTGAATGATGCGCCAGTCGGGCTTGGACTCACCCAGCGGCTCGAACACTTCATAAATGCGCTGAATGCGCCGCTCCGTGTTCGTGAAGGTGCCTTCCTTCTCAAGGGAAGGACTGGCCGGCAGCACAACATCGGCGAAGCGGCAGGTTTCCGAGAAGAAGATGTCCTGCACCACAAAGAACTCAAGCCGCTCAAAGCCGCCTGCTACATGGTTCGCGTTTGAGTCCGCGGAGTACATATCCTCGCCGAACAGGTACACGCCGCGCAGCTTGCCGTCGTACACCGCATCGATCATCTCGTGGTTGTCGAGCCCGCGTACTTTCGAAAGAGGCGCGCCCCAGCCAGCTTCGTAGCGGCCATGTGCTTCCTCATCGGCAATCGACTCATAGCCGGGGAACATATTGGGCATGCAGCCCCAGTCGCTCGCGCCCTGCACGTTATTGTGGCCGCGCAGGGGGTACGCGCCCGTGCCGGGCCGCATGTAGTTGCCGGTCGCGAGCAGCAGGTTTGAGATAGCGGTCGAGGTATCGGACCCCATCACATGCTGCGTGACCCCCATGGCCCACAGCGCGCACACACCTTCGGCTTTGGCGATCTCCTCGGCAATCTCCTTCAGGCGCGTGGAAGGAATACCCGTCTCGCGCTCGGCCACATCCATGGTCGCCCACCGGATGCTTTCGCGATACTTCTCGAACCCATTCACCCATTGGTCGATAAAGTCCATCTTTGCCAGACCTTCATCGATGATGTACTTGGTCATGGCGGAAAGCCAAACGATGTCCGTGCCCGGCCGCGGGCTGAAGAAGATATCGGCGCGTCGTGCCATTTCGTGCTCGCGGATGTCGGCGACGATCAGCTTTTGACCATGATTTTTGTGCGCTTGCTTGACGCGCGTTGCCCACACCGGATGGCTTTCGGATGTGTTGCTGCCGACGATCAGGATCAGCGATGCCTTCCCCATATCGTGGATGGAGCCCGAGTCGCCGCCATAGCCGACCGTGCGGAAAAGCCCAACCGTCGCGGGCGACTGGCAATAGCGTGAACAGTTATCGACATTGTTGGTGCCGACCACCGCGCGGGCCAGCTTCTGCATCAGGTAGGCTTCCTCATTGGTCGTCTTCGAGGACGCAATAAAGCCAAGTGCATCGGGCCCGTGCTCCCCCTTGATGGCCGAAAACTTCTGCCCAATCAGGGCCAACGCTTCTTCCCAGCTCGCCTCGCGAAAGGTTTGCCCGTCCGCGTTGCGGATCAGGGGTTTGGTCAGGCGCTCGGGCGAGTTCACATAATCCCAGCCGAACTTGCCCTTGACGCAGGTGGAAATATCGTTGGTCGCGCCCTGGTACGGCTCTACTTTAAGGATGTGCCGGTCTTCGGGCCGCGTCCAAATGTCGAATGAACAGCCTACGCCGCAGTAGGTGCACACAGTTTTTGTGACTTTATTGCGCACCTTGCGCATGGCCGCTTCTGTTTCCGACACTTTCAAGATTGGCCCATAGCCCAGCTCCGGCTCGATAGCCTTGACCAGGTCGATCATCTGCTCAAGCGGCTTCGCGGGCCAGTTCGTCATGTAACCGGCTTCGCCGACCATCCCTTTTTCCATCAATGCGTTGCATGGGCACACTGTAATGCAGTGGCCGCAGCTGACACAGGAAGAGCCAGCAATCTCGTGGCCGCCGTCCCACTGCACGCGCGGGTGCGGGTCTTCCCAATTGATCGACAGCGTTTCGTTTACCTGGTAGTTCTGGCAGGCCTGCACGCAGCGCCCGCACAGGATGCACTGGTCCGGGTCGTAGCGGTAAAACGGATTGCTCTCGTCCTTGCCATAAGGTTTGGGAAGGTAGGGGTGGGCCTGGTGTTCCACTTCGAGCAGCGCGGTGGTGTTATGCACCGTGCAGTTGCCGTTGTTGTTGTCGCACACCGTGCAATACAGCAGGTGGTTGCCGAGGATCCGGTCGAAGCCTTCTTTTTGCGCGTTCCGGGCACGGGCGCTTTCCGTCACCACTTTTGAGTCGGCACTCACGTGCTCGGCGCAGGCCCGCACCAGCTCACCATTCACCTCGACGAAGCAGGTATCGCAGGTCTGGATCGGCCCCAGCTGCGGAAGGTAGCACACATGCGGCACCTCGCTTGTGGTGCCGTCCAGCGTACGCTTGAGCGCGTCGATCAGCAGCTCGCCTTCTAGGGCATAACTGGGCGTGCCGTTGACGAGGATGGTGCATTCGGGCAGGCTTTCCCCGGATTGCGGGTGCGTGGACGGCAGGAGAGTGGAGGGATTGTGGGCCGTGGTCGCCATAACAGTAGTGTAGATGCGGCGGGGGTCGGATCGGGCATTCTTAAGGCCTGTTGAACGGTGCCGAGCACGGAAGTAACAGGCCCGCGCACGCTAATCGAAAGAGACTCGGTTCCCTCAGCCCCCGACCTGCTCCAGCAGATGTTTTTGCAGAAGATCGACCAGCGCCTGCTCTTCCCTGCGCAGAGTCTTGTCGGCACCCGTCGCGTCTAACTCCCGTTCCACTTCTTTTTTCACCTCGCGCTCGACGTTCTCCACAGTCTTGGTGCCGATATACGCTTCAAGCACCACCGGGTGCACGTAACATTTCCGGCACACAGACGGCGTGTTCCCCAGCCGCTGGGCGACCTGTTTGATCGCCCCCACCACATTGCGCTTGGCCTCCGTCGCGGTCGAGAACGGGTCCAACTCGGCCAGCATCGCACAACACAGCACTGACCCAGCCCAGGTGCGGAAGTCCTTCGCGGTAAAGTGCTCGCCTGAAACCTCATGGAGATACTCATTCACGTCGGCCGAGTCGATCGAGTGCCGCGCCCCGTCGCGGTCCAGATACTGAAAAAGCTCGTAGCCGGGGATATCCGCGCAGCGCTTGAGAATGGCCGCGAGCCGCCGATCCTGGAGGTTGATCGTGTGATGAACGCGGCTCTTTCCCTGAAAATCGAAAGTGATCTTTGACCCTTCGACCTCCACATGCTTGGTCCGCATGGTGGTCAGCCCGTAGCTCTTGTTGTCGCGCGCGTACTCCTGGTTGCCGACGCGGATGTGCGTTTCTTCCATTAGCTTGACGATGGTGGCGAGCACCTTATGGCGCGGCAGCCCGGGCAGGCTCAGGTCGTGCTCCACACGCGCGCGGATGCGCGGTAGGGCCACCGCGAAGTGCATCATGCGTTCGTACTTGGTTTCATCGCGGGTGGCGCGCCACTTGGGGTGGTAGCGGCTTTGCTTGCGGCCTTTTGCATCACGTCCTGTAGCCTGCAGGTGGCCGTTTTCACGTGCCGAAATCCATACATCCGTCCAAGCCGGAGGGATCACCAGCGACTTGATGCGCTTGAGCGTTTCCTCATCCTTGATGGGGCCGCTTTTATCGTCGGTGTAGCGGAAGTGCTTCCCATGCTTCTTGCGCCGGATGCCCGGCTGTGTGTCATGGACATAGCGCAGCCCGGCCGCTTTCGCGGACTCGACCGGGTCGGTGACGGGTTCAGGCAGCGCGACCGCTTCGGGGACCGGGCGGGAAGTAGGTCTGGGCATGATGGGTTTTGGATGCACGGTGCGGGGTTTATGCTGGGCTGGAGGGAGACCGAATCATGACAGCCATTCATATCTCGGAAGCAGAAGCCGTGCACGATTTCGCCGGCGTACTGGCAAAGCTGGACGCGGGCAGCGAGATCGTCATCGACAAAGAGACGAGGCCGCCTGTCATACTGCAGCCGGCCTTGGAAGTAAGACGCCGAGTATCGGAGGTTCTACGCATGGCTGAGGAGCGCGACCTGAGAACAACTCTGGACCCGACGTTCTCGGAAAACCTTAGAGCCGCGATCGACAGCCACCCGGAGCCGCTTCACAATCCTTGGGATTGGCATCCGGGCTCTGACTCGGACCAATCTAAATCGGATGAGTAGGGTTTGGCTGCTTATTACGTTGAGCTGTTTTGCATCTTTGTCCGGATTTGCAAATAACGTGGTCATACGCGAGCAGCATGTAAGTTGCGATACCAACGGCGTGCGGTTACACGGGCGATTGGATGAGGGGACGTTCTACGGGCCGCCCGGCTTCGGCGAGACTCCCGCGAAAGATGCGCAAGAAAAACAACTGCTGCTTACATTAGAGAAGCCAATTATGGTCGTTCCGTTACGCAACGTAGACCCAAACAAAAGCAGCTGCTTGCAAACTCATGCTCACCTTACAAAGATGCAGCTGTTTATTTATCCTGCACTCAAAAGGGAGGAAGCACGCAAGCTGACCGGCAAGATGGTGACGGTCGAAGGAACTCTAGGAGAAGGCAATGCTCCAAGTGACCATACGGAAATCGTGGTAGCTGTGTCCTTACTACGCTCGGAGTAGATCGTTCCAGTTTGACAGTAAAGCGAACCAAGTATTTCATCTTTTATTCACCCTCCAATATCTCCATTTCCAACGGCGGCTCCAGCAGGCAATCCATCTGCTCCACCTCGCCCAGCGCACGGCGCAGCGCGGAGCCCGAACACGGTTCCACCGTCACCACGAACGGCATGCTCTGCTTGCTATAGCCCGGCTTTTGCAACAGTGCGTCGATGTTGATGCCTTCCCGCGCGAGCGCCGAAGCGATGCCGGCCACAATACCCGGACGGTCTTTCACCAGGAATCGCACCGCGTGCCGGCCATGGAGGTCGCTTGTGACCGAAGCCGGCGCGCTCGCGAGCTCCACCGCGCCCGAACCATGCGCGATCGCAAGCAGATCCGACACAACCGCGACCGCCGTCGGGTGTCCGCCCGCGCCGTGGCCTGAAAACACCACATCGCCCCCGAAAGCCCCGCCCACCAGCACCATATTTTCCGTCCCGCGCGACCACGCCAGCGGCGAGCGCTCGGGCACCAGCATGGGCCCGACCAGCGCGGTCACTGTTCCATCCGCTGCCCGCTGCGCGCGCGAAATCTGCCGGATCGTGCAGCCCAGCAGCCGTGCGTAGGCGAAGTCGACCGCCGTCAACCGGGTGATCGCACGGCAGCGCACCGCATCGACAGGCACATCGGCCCGTAGCGCCAGCCGCGATAGGATGACCAGCTTCGCCCGCGCGTCGAACCCACCCACATCCTCGGTCGGGTCACCCTCTGCGTAGCCGCGCGCCTGCGCCTCGGCCAGCATCGGCCCATACTCATGGCCTTCTTCCATGCCGCTCAGAATGTAGTTGCAGGTGCCGTTCAGGATGCCCAGCAAGCGCTCGACCCGCTCGCCCGCGAGCCCCTGCTGCAAGCCGGGAATAACGGGAATACCGCCCGCGACCGCCGCGCCATAGGCCAGAACCGCGCCATTCGCCTTAGCCAGTGCCTGGAGCTCGATCCCATGCGCGGCGATCAGCTTTTTGTTGGCCGTCACGACGCTTTTGCCGGCGGCAAGCGCCCGTCGCACCCACGCGCCCGCCGGGTCGAGGCCGCCCACCAGCTCGACGATCATCTCGGCGTCTGAGCTCAGGACCTCATCGACCGACTCCGTCCAGCGCACCTCCGGCCGCACCCAGGCCGCCCGCTTGCGCGCGACATTGCGGTTGTACACGCATACCAACTCCAGTTCGCCAGCCGCCGGACCTTCCAACAGAATGCGCCCGACCGACGAACCCACGGTGCCGAAACCCAGAATTGCTACCTTCTTTGCTGTTCCCACGCCCCCATGCTAACCGCTGCAGGGGATTTCCTGCAGAATAAGAAAGTATGCCGTGCCGCATCTCCGCCGTTGGCCCGCACAAGCGCCGGGAACTCCTCACCCAACTTCCCGCAGGCTTCCGGCCACGGCGCTGCTCAGGCCTCGTCTCGCTCCGCCGCACGCTGCCTGCGCTGTTTTTGCTTCCTTTTTTGGCGCATGCGCAGGATCTGCCGTCCGCTCCGGCTGTGCCCTGGCAGCAGCCCCGCTCGCTGCACCTGCCCACACCCTCACGCGAACGGACGCTTGCCGAAGACGCGCCCGGCATCGATGCCGCGCACCCGCTTACCTTATCCGCGCTGATTGACATCGCGGAACACCGCAACCCGAACACCCGCGCCGCCTGGGATGCTGCCAGGCAAGCCGCCGCCGAAAAAGGGATCGCCCGGTCGGCACTGTTCCCCACTCTCACGGGTTTGGTCCTGAGCCAAACAACCCGCAACGGCGTCCTGCTCGGCAACACGTTTGTCCGCCAAACCATTGCCCTGTACGAGCCGGCGCTCGAGCTCGATTACACCCTGTTCGACTTCAATGGCCGCCTCGACGCACTGCGCGCCGCCCGCCTCGACCTCTTCGCCAGCGATTTCGCCTTCAATAACACGCATCTCGCGGTAATGGAGACCGTCGCGACCGGCTACTTCGCTTTGTTGAACAACCAGGGCCAGGTCGCGGCCGCCGACATCAATCTCCAGAACGCCCAGGCTGTCGCCGCCGCGGTCGACGCCCGGCTGGCACAAGGCCTCGCCACCTTGCCCGACGCGCTTCAGGCCCGCGCCGCCGCGGCGCAGGCGCATTTCCAACTCATCAGCCTTCAGGGGGCACAGTCCAACGCGCAAGCTGCCCTGTCCGCCGCGCTTGAGCTGCCGCCCGCAACCCCGCTGCCCGTGGTGCCCATCGACCGGCTTGCCCTGCCGGAAATCCTGAGCGAAACCGCGGCGGACGCCATTGCCCGGGCGCTGGAAAACCGGCCCGACCTGCTCGAAGGGGAAGCCCGCGTTGCTGCTGCCGGTGAGCGTATTCGGCAGGCGCGCACCGCCTACTACCCACGGGTCACGTTTTCCGGCAACTGGGGCCGCATTGTGCGTGCGTACGGGCAACAGGACCTCCTCCGCCCCACCTACGCCGCCGCTGGTGTGTGGAACGTGCAGGCCAATCTGAACTGGACGCTGTTCGACGGCGGTCGCCGCGCAAGCGATGTTGCCCGCGCCCTCGCCGCGCAAGCTGCCGCGCAAGCGCGCCTGGATGCCTTGCGCGACCGATTGGAGCAGCAGGTTTGGACCGCGTACACCGACACGCAGACTGCGTTCCATCAGCAGCAGGCCGCCGAGCAGCTGCTCGGGGCAGCGCAAACCTCCTTCGACGCCGCGAACGAAGCTTTCGGTGCCGGCGTCCAAACCGTCATCAACCTGATCAGTGCACAACAAACCCTGGCGCAGGCGCGCTCGGCCGAGGTTTCCGCCCGCGCCAATCTGTTCACACAGGCCACCACACTTTTGTTCCGCACCGGCGAGCTGCTGCGCTCACACAAGGGTCCCGCGGTCCTGCCCGCCCCCACCAACGGGCAGCCGCCCCCCGCGCTGCCCGGCAAACCGCCGGATGGAGGAAACTGAAGCAATGCTTTCCCCACGCAGCAAAGCGGCCATCGGCGCACTCATCCTGCTGAACGCAGGCTGCGGACGCGCTCCGCAGATCGGCATCCTGGGCTCGTTTTTCCCTGCGTGGCTGCCCTGCGCCATTGCCGGGATCGTGCTGACGTTCGGCGTGTACTCTTTGCTGCACCGGCTGCGGCTCGCACACCAGCTGGCCCCGGCGCTGCTGGTGTACCCGGCCATTGCCACGGTGATTACAGTTACGCTGTGGCTGGCGCTTTTCAGCTGACGCACCGCAGTCCCGACACAATGCGATCCTGAACAAAAGGAGTTCTCCATGGCGGAACATACCGCGGTTCACGAGGAAATCGACAAAACGCCGCCACCCAGCGACCCGCCCGCGCCTGAAGACGAGTACGACGAGCCGCCACAGCAAACACTTGGGGGCCGCCTCGTGTCCGCTGCTCTTGTTCTGCTTGCCCTTTTCGCGCTTGCCCTCGTCATTGCCCGAACCGATCGCGATCCCCGCACAGACGACGCGGAAGTGTTCGCCAACTTTATCGGCCTCGCCCCGCTCGTCAACGGGCCCATCACGGAAATCCACGTTCGCGACAACCAGCAGGTACGCGCGGGCGAGGTCCTGTTCCGCATCGACGACCGGCCTTACCGCTACACGTTGGAGCGCGCGGTCTCGGACCGGGCGGCGCTTGAAGGGCAAATCGAGGATGAAGCGCGGCGCGTCCGTTCGCTCGAAAGCGCGGCGGTTGCCGCCGGTGCCGGCACCCGCTCGGCGGAAGCATCCGTGGGGGAAGCAACAGCGGCAGTGGACCAGGCCCGGCTCGACATCACAAACGCCGAAGCCGCGTTGGCCCGCGCCCAGGCCGAAGCGCAGTATTCGCAAAACAACCTGCGCCGCGTTGAGCCTCTCCTTGCCAAGCAATTCGTCACGGTCGACCAGGTGGACCAGCTGCGCACCGGCACCGTCGACCGGGAGTTGGCCGTGCGCCAGGCCGAAGCGCAGCTGCAGGTTTCCAAAGCGCGCTTGCAGTCGAGCCTTGCCGCGCTCACCGTCTCCCAGGCGGGAGTTCTGCAATCTTCGGCACAACATCAGCAGGCACAGCATGCCGTCACAACGCTTGCGCCTTATACAGCCCAGCGCGGAGCCCGGTCTTCCGCCGTGCAGGATGCCGAATACAACCTCGACAACTGCACCGTGCGGGCACCCTTCGACGCCCGCGTGACCAACTTGACGCTGTCGGAAGGTGCCTACGCCCGCACTGGCCAGCAGGTATTTACGCTGATCGACACGCGGGTGTGGTGGGTCATTGCCAACTTCCGGGAAACACAGCTGCGGCGGATCCTGCCCGGCATGCACGTGGGCGTGTACCTGATGAGCGATCCCCGGCATATGTACCGGGGCGTGGTTGAAAGCGCAAGCTACGGGGTGGTTCCCGACGCGAACACGGTGGGCACGCTTCAGCAGGGCCTGCCTGACGCGCAGCGTACACTCTCCTGGGTCCACCTGGCGTCGCGCTACCCCGTGCGCATCCGCATTCTCGACCCCGAGCCGAACCAGCTCCGCATCGCGGAGTCCGCTGTTGCCGTGGTGCGCGGCTGGGATCGCTGGTGACGAGCACGGCGGTTCCGCGCGGAACACGCGCGTCCGCTTCCCCACAGCGCAAACCCTGGCTCGCGTTGTTTCTCCGTCGCGAGCTGGCCCCTTACCCCGGACGTGTCCCGTTGGTCGCTCGCATGGTTCTTGCGGGCGCGCTCACCGTTCTCCTCGCGAATGCATTTCAACTGACCGGGGAGGCCATCGGCGTTTTTTTTACCCTTCAAATACCGCGCGACAGCCTCCGCAGTACCCTCCGGCAAAGTTTGTTCGCCGTCCTCAGCTTTCTCCTCGGCGCTGTTTACATCGTCGGCGGGATGGCCACCCTGTCCGCCTCCCCGGTCACGCACTTCTTTTTCGTGGTGGCCACGGCGTATCTGTTGTTCTTTATCGCGGCAACAACGTCGAACTACGGAGCGGCCGCGGGCTTTATCTTTATGGTCGCGAGCGCGTTGCCGTTATGGGACCTGCCCGGCAGCGAAAACCTCAAAGTCGCGGGCGCGCTGCACATCCTGCTCAGCATCTTCATCGGCATGGGCTGCACGGTTGCCGTGGAGTGCGTGTACCGCGCCTTTCCCAGCCAGGACCTGATCGTTGCCGGGGTTGCGGACCGACTCGGAGCCGTGGCACGGGCCCTGGCCGCCCTCGGCGAAAACCGCCGCCTCCATGCAGGCACCCGGGCTCGCGTGCTGCAATACGCCTTTGTCGGGTCGAGCACACTGCGGCAGCAGCTCATTCGGTCAGGCCCATCCCCCGCGGTGCGCGCGCGCGCCGGTGCCGTCGTTTCCATGACGAGCCGCCTGGTCGAGTTGTGTGCCGTGACTCTGCGCGAACGGGAAGTTTCCACAGGGCGCGATCGCGAACGGCTTCGGCTTTTGTCGGCGCATATCCGATACCAGGCTGCCGCGATCCGGGCGTTGACCAAGGCCGGACGCATGGGCGAGGCGGCCTTGCCTGCTTTCGACTCAAAGGCCGAAGAACCGTCCGGCTTGTTCGCGCTCGGGGAAATGGAACGGAGCGCGCGTTTGCTCAGCGTCATTCCCAATGCTTTTCTTCAAGCACGGGAAAGCCGCAAGACGGCGGTCGTGAAGATTCCAAGGCCACCGCAGGGCAAGCTGTGGGGGCTGCTCACACCCGATGCGTACAAGCCCGTCAACTTCCTGTTCGCACTGCGGGGCTGCCTGGCAGCCTCCCTTTGCTACCTCATCTACAACAGCCTTGCATGGCCCGGTATCAGTACGTCGTTTGTCACCTGCGTCATTACGGCGCTCGGCAGCGTCGGGGCATCCCGGCAAAAGCAGGCTCTCCGCATCGCGGGTGCGGTCATCGGCGGCTTGCTCATCTCGCTGCCCGCACAAGCGCTTCTTTTGCCGCGCATGGATTCCATCTCCGCGTTCCTGCTGTTCTTCGTCCTTGTCACCGCATTCGCAGCCTGGGTCGCGACTGGGAGTCAACGGCTTGCCTACTGCGGTGTGCAGATCGCGCTCGCCTTCGACTTGATCAACACGCAGGAGCCTTACCGACAGATCTCTCTGGCTGTGGCGCGGGATCGCGTTGTCGGCGTCCTGCTCGGGTTGGTCGCCATGTGGCTTGTTTTCGACCGCATCGCGCCGGTACGGGCTTCGGGCCAGATGAAGCTGCTCCTCCTCGGCACGCTGACCGGGCTTGGTGAGCTCATGGACGCGGTCGGGGAACTATCCGGCAAGGAGAGCGGCAGAGGGGCGCTGCGCTGCGAAACGCTGCGCGACAAACTCAACAACGACCTGAGCACCATGAACGGCGAAGCGGACGCGGTGCATTTCGAATATGGGCCCGACCGCGCCCGGCAGCTGCGCGAGCGCGAAAGAATGCGCGCCATGCAGCCGCCCATGCGCTCCTTGTTTCTCCTTGCAATCACGATCTGGGAAGCGGGCTTGCTGCCGAATCCCTACAAAGACACTTCGGCGGCAGAGTTGTTTCTTAAACGGGTCGGGACTGCCTTCCGCACTCTTGCCGCCTTGGTGAGCCATCCCGTAAAGGTCGGATGGCCCGGGGAAAGCGCGGAACTCCGGGCGGCCGTGGCCGCCGCGCAAGAGGCACTGGAAGGCATGGAAGACCAGCCGTCCGCTCTCCGGGAGTTGTGCGGCACCCTGTTTTTCTCACTTCGCGCACTGGAGCGCGCCGCCTCCGGCCTTCCCCGGTTTTGAGAGCGCCCCAGCTGAGCGTTTTGCAAGGAAGCGCAGAATCAGAAATGTCAAAAGCGCGAGCGAGCCGTCCGTCAGGAGGCTCGCGGCGGCTGCCCCGTGCCAGCCCCATCGCGGAATCAGCACGAGATTGAGCAGGAGATTGACGGCTGCCACACCTGCCTGCGCCCCTGTGCGGAGCCACTGGCTGGCACAGGCGGTAATCGCGGTTCCCCAGGCATAGTGAAGCCCCCGCAGCAACGGCAGCAGACACAAAAACCGCAGAACGCTTACCGAACCGGCGAAGGAAGGGCCAAACATTTTGGGCAGCAGCGGCGCACATAAAAATAGCGCCGCCGCCGCAAGAAATCCAAAGGGGACAGCCCAACGCAAAAGCCCCTGTGCGCTGCGCATGGCGGCAGGCGGCCCCTTGGCCGCGCCCTCGCGGAACAGCCCGGGTGAGGCCGCCGCAAAAAGGCTGTACAACGGCGTTGAAAGCACGTCGATGACCCGATAGGCGGCCCCGTACACACCCGCTTCCCGCAGCATTCCTTCCGAGGCGAGCACGGCTTTATCGATGTCGTTGTAAACGGAGATCGCGGAGCTTGAAAGTGAAAACGACAGCCCTTCCGCGAGGTGCGCACGCCGCACGCGCGTCCATTGCGGACGCCCCAGCAAACGCGACGCCGCCAGAAAACCGGCAACGGCGACTGCAAGCGAGGCGGCGCAGTAGACACGCGCCCACAGAAGCACGGAAACCTGTCCCCCGCCCCGAACCGACCATAGAAAAAGCCCCGCGGCAGCCGCGGCTCTCGCGGCATTGGTGAGCGCCTGCAGTTTGGCACTCCAGCGCACGAGGCCCGCCCCCTGCAGCGCGCGGCTGCTGAGCTGCACCACCTTGCCGAACAGCGCGTCGGAAACGGCAAGATACGGGAGCAGAACCCGCAGCGTGGGCGAAAGAAACAAGCGCCCATACACCAGCGCGGTGCAAAAAAGCACGCAGAAGCCGGCGAGTGAAACCACGAGCGCCCTGCCCCAGGCGGCTGCAAACGCCGTGCGGTCCCGCGACACGGTGCGCAGCAGAACCATTTCCATGCCCAGCGAGGAAAACTGGCTCATGACATTGATGAGTGCGACGACTCCCACGAAAGCGCCATACTCGCTGGCACCCAGCATGCGTCCGATCAGGAGGAAATACAGCGCCTGGAACCCGAGCGCCGCACCATTGCCGGAAAGCAGCCACGCGGTTTGTCTGCGCAAAGATCCCGGTCGGCCTTGCCCGTCGACACGCGGCGGTTCCCGCCGCACTGGCAGCTCCCGCACCACGGCCCGTTTCGGCGCGGGCGTTGTCAGTTCCCGGTAGTGTGCTTCCAGCAAGGCGGTCTGGTGGGAGAGATTGTAGAACCGCTCGACCCGCCGCCGCCCCCCGGAACGAAAGAGAAGTGCCGCGCGGTCGTCGGTACACAATGCGAGCAGATTCTGTGCCAGTCCATCCGCGTCTCCCTCGGACGTCAGCAGCCCATGCTCTCCATGCGTGATCAGCTCGGGAATGCCGGAGTGGAACGTGCTCGCGACAGGTAAACCGAGCGCTAGCGCCTCGCACAACACAGTGGGAAGCCCTTCGGCATCTCCGTCGAGGGCAGTCACCGACGGCGCAGCCAGGCACCGCGATGTCCGCATCAACTCCCGTACCTGCGCCGGCGTTTGCACCCCCAGGAAGCGGGTGCCGCGCGTGTGCTCCGCGGCAAAGCTTTCCAAGGCGGCTCGCTCTGGACCGTCCCCGGCGATAATGAGGCGAGCTTCCGGCACCGCGCTCTGCACCGTCCTCATGGCGCGCAGCAGAACATCGCAGCCCTTTTTCGGTACCAGCCGGCCCACAAAGAGGATGGTCGGCTCGCTCGGCAAGTCTCCGACGATTGTCAGCTCATCGGTGTCCACGCCGATCGGCAGCACCAGCAGTTTTTCACCGGGGAAGCCGACTGTGAGCGCCTTTTGCCGGATCGCCTCCGAAACACAGAAAAAGGCAGCCGCCCCCGCCCAAAGCTCCTTGCGCCGCGCAAGGTACAAACGCCCGCGCCGGGTCCTGGCGTGGACCGCATCCGCGCACATTACGTCGTAACCATGCAGCGTAGCGATCAAAGGTACCCCGAGGCGGCGCACCAACGGAAGCGCCTCCGCTGCATCGGGCGCGAAATGCGCGTGAAGGAGCACTGGGTCGGCTTGCTTCGCTGCTGCCTGGAAGCTGGGCGCATACCCCACGTGCTGAAAAAGCAGCCGCTCCCCCCGGCCGCGCGGCATCACCGCATCCTCAAAAGCTGACGGCAGCGAACCCGGCACCCGGCGCAAACCGGCAAAAACCGGACGAAACTCCCGCAGCGCCGCCGCTTGCTGCACGATAAATGTCTCCGAGGGCGGCAGGAGGTCGCTTCGATAGATCAGCACACTCCCCGTCATGCCGCCTCGCGCGAACGGATCAATGTCCATCGCTGCTTCCAGCGCAGAAACGGCAGCTCCCATATATGCCAGCTCACAAATGCAAGGCCTACTGTCAGCAGGAGCCCAGCCACTTTTTCAGCGGCGAGCATGGGGAGCGTCACGGAAAAACCTGCGGCTCGGGTGAAGGCGTTTGCCAGGAAAAAGCCGGTTTCGTGAAACACATACAGCCCGAAGGAAAGCTGGCCCAGCCGCACCAGAACCCGTGGACACACGCTGCCCGAAACGCCGAGAAACGCGAAAAACACGGCCGCTGTTCCCAAGACGGCCAAGCCGTACCCCATGCTCAGCGATAAGGGCGTATGTACCCCGCCCGCTTCCTTGATCCGGCACACGCCGCCCGCGATGCAGAAAGCCGCAAACCCCAGGGCGAGCAGCCCGACACGGGACCAGCCCCCTAGAACCGGAACGCGCCCCCGCAGCAACAAGGCGGCCCCAGCGCCGAGGGCAAAGTACTGGAATTGCACGCCGCTGTTGACCCATGCCGTGACGTGCAGCAACGTGGGATCCCCGAACCGCGCCATTAGAAAAAGCAGCAGGTGCGCGAAGACGATCGTAGCCGCGCAAACGATCAACAAAGCGCGCGTCGAGAATGAGCGGCGCAGCAGCGGCCACAGCACATACCACTGTTCCTCAACCGAGATGCTCCACAGGGCGCGCATGGGCGTCGTGATTGCTGGGTGCAGCGCGATGTACCAATTGCCCGCGAGCAGCAGGGACAAGGCAAGCCGTCCGGTCTCGATGCGGAAGCCATGAAAGCGCAGCCCCAACACGCCGTAAGCCGCGAGCACTCCGAAATACAGCGGCCAAATTCGGAGGATGCGCCGAATATAAAACGACCGGAGGTGAACGGTTCCGGTTGCGATTTGCTCGCGCCGGAGCAGCTCTGTAATCAGGTAGGCGGATAAAAAGAAAAACACCGGGACGCCGCAGCTTCCCGCGCCTCCAACAGCCGTGAGCAGCCAGGGCGGCAGAAATGATCCAAATGATAAAACGGCGTGCGCGAGCCACACCATCAAGAACGCAAGCAAGCGCAGGGCGTCGAGCTCGGGCCGGTAAAAGCGGGCAGCCCGCGCGGGCACGCCAGTCGTTGGAAGCGGGACGGCAACTACAGCCATGCGCTGCGCCCTCCAGCGGCTTGTTCCCGCACCGGTTGCACCAAAGGAAGCGGGGCGGGAGCTTTTGGTAGAAACACGAAATGCGGGGCGAGGCGGATCTCAACCGGAGCAGGCCGCTGCGG
>CAXTKZ010000021.1:0-34173 GCA_964244985.1 uncultured Acidobacteriaceae bacterium | reverse complement strand
GATGGTTTGGGTCGTCACGGTCGTGGTTTTGCCGTCCGTGCCGGTCACCTGCTGCGGTTCGACGAGCTTGACTGTGTCATAACTCTTCAGGTTCTGTACCACTCCCTGCGAAACCAGCACAAGCGAGAACACAAGCGAGATCGGCAGCAGGATCCACAACGAAGCCCGCGTCAGGTCCACCCAGAAGTTACCCAGCGTTTTCGCCTCACGCCGGGCGATGCCACGGATAAGAGCGATCGCCAGCGCAAGCCCGACCGCGGCGGACCAGAAGTTATGCGTGGCCAGCCCGAGCATCTGTGTCAGATAGCTCATGGTGCTTTCGGGCACATAGGCCTGCCAGTTGGTATTGGTCGTGAAGGAAACCGCCGTGTTGAACGCCAGCGCGGGCTCTACGCCGGGTAGGTGCTGCGGATTGAAAGGCAGCACCCCCTGCACCCGCTCGACCAAATACGTGAGTACGAGCGTAGCCGCGGTGAAAACAAGCATGGAAACCGCGTACTCGCCCCAGGGCATCTCGGCATCTGCATCGACGCCTGTCAGCCGATACAACAATTTTTCACACGGCACAAGCACGGGATCGAGAATTGTGTCACGCCGCTCGAAAACCTTAGTCATGTAAGTGCCCATCGGTTTCGCGAGCAGCAGCACCGCTGCGATAAATAGAACAATCTGGAGCCACCCGTTCAGGTTCATGGTTAAAACCTTTCCGGGCGCAAGAGTGCGTACACCAGATAGCCCATCAACAAAACCGCCACGAAAAGCAGCATGGAATTTAAAATCATGCGTGCTCCCCTTTCAGCCTGCCGCAGCCGGCTACAAACCACCGTGCCAGGCCGATCAGCACGGCAACCGCCACTACCGAAATACCATCCCGCACTGTGTTCCCCTTGGTTTAGAAGTGATAGATCAAATCGGCGGAGGCAGTGAACTGGGTTGTCTTCCTGCCCAGATCAAACGACGGTGCGAAATAGGAGTGCTCCAGCCGCACCTCGGGGCGAAAAGTAACGGTCGAACCAATCCAGTGATCGATGCCCACCGCATGCTCCGAATAGATAGTTTTATACCCGGTACGCTGCCCACGAACGTCGTCGAACACCTCATTGCGGATGTTGAGCGAGTCGTGGTGATGGTTGTAATCCAGCTCCGTGTAATTCAACAATGCCGTCGAAGGTGCAAAGCACTGGGTCTGCCCGGCCTGACAAACCGCGCCGTTCGCGCCCGCTTCCGGCGCAATCGGGTTGGCTACATTTCCAGCGACATTCGGCACTTGTCGTTCGTACTGGTAGTAGCCTTCGGTGGCGGTATGCCAGCTGCTGTGGCCGAATCGGTGGTAATAGGTCAGGTAATATCCCTGCAAATTGTTATATGCGTATTTGCCGTCATTGATCGCATTGGCGCACAGGTAAAAATTGTCGTTTCCGGCTTCAAATGTATAAGCCACGCACGCCGTGCCCGTCGCCTTTGCGTCCGACACCCAGGGCGCGGCCTCGCAGCTTCCGGAAATCCCGGCCTGCACCAGCCATTTCTGGCTCAGCTTGATTGTTGCTACCGCACCGGTCTGCGTATAACAGTCGTACGTATAAGTGAGTGAGTGGGAGTACGTATAGTTATTGGGCGCGAGCTGCGCTTCAATATCAGGCAGCGAGATATACCGGCCGATGCGGACGTTCATGCCTTGTGCCACATGCGGGAACCAAAGGTCGACATAGGCCATGACGGGATCGTAGCCGTAGGTATTGTTGCGTGCGATCAGCTGCTGGCTCAGAATGCCCTTTGCGGTTGTGTAGCGATAATCAAGTCCGTATAGGTTCGCAAATCGGAAGCCCCAATCGAAATGATCTTTTTGTGCCTCGTTCGGCAGCCGCTCGATGTATAAAACCGCTTGGTCCAGCTGGACTGAATTGGGGATCACGTTGTAAGCTTCAGGCGCGTTCGCGTACTTACCCGCATTGGAGGTACCGACAGTGAAGCTGGGATCGAACCATCCATAGAACTTGATACGCGACTTATTTTCGTCAATAGCCTGCATTAACGGATAGGTATTCGTATCCGGCGCTCCGATCGTCGGGCTGCCGCCATACGGCCAATACGCGAAAGGAAACGGCGGCGAACTCACCGGGGCATCGTAGCCCACGGTATTCTGCACCGGAGGCGCGTCCGCCACGCTCGGTGCCGGGTGCCAGTCGGCTTTGTAGGCATCAGCCAGCCGTTCGAAAAAAGGCTTGTTCGCGTCGGCTCCCGCCGGCTCAACAGGCGGGGCTTGCCTTTCCGGCGCGTGCGTTTGCCCAAATCCCACAGTGCAGCAAATCAAAAACAAAAGCGATAAGGCAGAGCGCTTCACGGGTACATCCTCCGTTCATCAGGAGAAAGCCGAACGCCATAGGAAGTCCGTAGAAAACCCGTAAAGAATCCGTAAGTTCAATCCCCTTCCCCACCGGGCCGCAGCCGGTAGCCGATCCAGGGTTCGCTCTCGATATAGCGCAGCCCTTCCCCGCGCTCCAGCTTCTTTCTCAGCTGTCCGATCAGTACCCGTAAATACTCCGGCTGATCCGCACCCGCAGGCCCCCACACTGCTTTGAGCAGCGCTTTGTGGGTCATCACGCGGTCCGCGTTGCGCAGCAGCACCGTCAGCAGCTCGAACTCCTTGGGTGTCAGGTGCAGCTCGGCACCGCGCAGCTCAACCGTATGCGCTGCCGGGTCAAGCATAAAATCCCCCACGGACAAGCGTTCCCCTGCAGTCTCATCTCCCGGTACCCGGCGCAGCTGTGCTCGTACCCGCGCCAGCAGCTCCGGCATGCTGAAAGGTTTGGTCAGGTAATCGTCCGCGCCTTCATCCAGCGCCTGCACCTTCATCGCTTCGGTATCGCGTACGCTCAGCACGATAATGGGCGTTGGGGCCACTCGCCGCACTGCCCCGGTCAGCTCCAGCCCGTTCATCTCCGGCATGGCCAAATCGGTGATGATCAGATCCGGACGATCCGCCTCGAACTTCTCAAACCCCTCCAGGCCATTCGCGGCTGTCACCACCGCATAGCCGCTGCTTTGGAGCGAGGCTCGCAGCATCCGCGTAATCTGCCGTTCGTCGTCCACTACCAAAATCCTGTGCAAGCGGCCTCCCGGCGTACAATCCGCCCATGCTTTCTCCGCGCAGCTCCGGAGCGGTGCAATGGGCCGTCACCTTCAGTGCGCTTGCTGGGATTGTACTTACCTACCATCGCTGGCTCCCGGTCAACGCCACCACGGTTGCCCTCACCCTGCTGCTTTACATCCTGGTTCTCGCTGCTTACCTGCGCCTACGCTATGCCGTCGCGGCCTCAATCGCCGCCACCCTTTGTTACAACTTGTATTTTCTGCCGCCGGTCGGCACCCTCACCATCGCCGACCCGCAGAACTGGCTGGCCTTGTTCGTCTTTCTCGCCACGGGCGTGCTCGGCAGCAGGCTCGCGCAAAAGGCCCGCTACGAAGCCGAACAAGCACGCACCCGCCAGGCGGAAACTGAAGTGCTGCTCAGGCTCAGCCGCGAGCTTCTGCAAACCGACAAGGTTGCCGAGCTGATCGAGGCTCTGCCGGGGCTGGTCCGGCAAGGCCTCGGCGCAGAGTCGGTCACTCTTTCTCTGATCGACCACTCCCGTCTTTACCAGGCCGGGGCACCCCCTCTCCCAGCGGCAAACGTTTGCGAAATTGCCCTGCGCGCGGGTATGCGTCCCCGAGGCCTGCTTTCGGTCGCCGGCCACCGCCTCAGCCCGGAAACTCTTGAAGCAGTCGGCGGGCTCGTTTCCGTGGCGCTTGACCGCGCACAGGCGCTGGAAGACCTGGGCAGGAGCGAAGCCGCAAAAAAGAGTGAGCGTTTGCGCACCCTTATCCTCGACTCCATCACCCACGAGCTGCGCACACCGCTCACCTCCATCAAAGGTGCCGCCAGCGCCCTGCTCGCCTCGGGCGACTACAACGAGGAAGACCGCTGCGAGCTGCTCACCATCATCGATGAAGAAGCCGATCGGCTGAACCGGCTTGTGGGCCAGGCTGTTGAAATGGCCCAGATCGACGCGCATGAGGTGCACATGCACTTCGCTCCGGTCTCCCTGCCGCCCCTTGTCGAGCAGGCCCGGGAAAGCTGTGCGTCCCTGCCCGGTGCGCACCTCATCGCCGCGCACCTGCCGACGCTGCCGCCTGTTCTGGCCGATGCCGCCATGATCGGCAAAGTGTTGCGCAACCTGCTTGAAAATGCCGCGAAATACTCCCCGGCGCGCTCCCCCATCACCCTCTCGGCCCGCTTGGAGGACGGCTTCGTCCGCGTAAGCGTCGCTGATCATGGCTTCGGTATCGAATGGGGAGAGCAGGCCCTCATCTTCGACCGCTTCTATCGCTCCCCCGCCCGCAGCGGCACTGTCCCGGGAACGGGCATGGGCCTGGCCATCTGCCGCGCTATCATCGAAGCTCACCGGGGAAGCCTTGCCGTCGAAAGCCGGCCTGGAGAAGGCTCTGTCTTCACCTTCAGTCTTCCTGTTTGTCAAGACCCCCGCTTACAACCGCGTGAACGGGAAACGATTTTAACCCTGAATGAAGGCGCATCTTAGCTTTGCGAGGCATACCGAAGGATGAGTTCCGGCAGCGACGGCAGTGGTACCGCGATAGCGCGGCAGGCGTTCGATCTTCCATCCGAGGTCCGTTACACGCTGCGGCTCGGCATACCTTTAGCATTGGGTGAGCTGGGGTGGATGTCCACCTATATTGTCGATGCCCTGATGATCGGGCATCTCGCCAACTCTGCCCTTGCTATCTCCGCATCCTCGCTCGGCAACAGCATCTTCTACGCCATCGCTTTTTTTGCTATTTACCTGATGAATGGGCTTGAAACCCTGATTGCCCAGGCATATGGGCAGCAGCATCAAGACAATTGCGTCCGACTGCTCGCCCAATCCATTTGGTTCGTGGTCCTTGGAACGCCTGTGGTTCTCGGCTTCACCCTCGGAGCCCTTGCCTTGCTGCCCTACTTCGGCACACCGGCCAACATCGTCGCCCAAACCAAAATCTACGTGCACCCGCTGCTCTGGTCGACCGTACCGCTGCTGGCTTATATGGTCTTGCGGCGCTTTCTCCAATCGGTCGACAGCGTCCTTTGGGTCACCATCTCGCTTCTCACGGCCTCGCTCGTCAACTGGCTGGGCGACTATACCTTTCTCTTCGGACATTTCGGCTTCAAGCCAACCGGCATTGCCGGTTCAGCCTGGGCCACGGTCATTGTGCGCTTTTATATGCTCGGGTTGTTGGTTGTGGGCACAGCCGTCACGCTGCGCCGCTTCCGGCAGCCGCTTACCTGGGCGATGCTGCGGCCCGACCGCCATGCCCTCGGCGCGCTGCTCCGTATCGGCTGGCCTTCCGGGCTTGAGATGTTCACGGAGCTCGGCACTTCCACCTTTACCTCCGTCCTGTGCGCGCGCTTGGGGGCGGTCATGCTCGCGGCACATCAGGTGCTGCTGGACCTCAATGCGCTTGTGTACCAAGTACCGACCGGGCTCGCGTATGCCACCATCGTCCGGGTGGGTCAGAGCGCCGGGCGCGATAACGTCCGACAGGTGCGGCTTGCCGCGAATGCCAGCCTCCTGCTCGGGATCGGCTTCATGGCGGTCGCGGCCAGTATCTTTGCGGGCTTCTCCCACCACTGGGCCAGCCTGTACACCAACTCGGTCGCGGTTGTTGCCGGGGCGGTACCGATCTTTAAAATCGCGGCCATCATGCTTGTCACGGATACCACCTTCGTTCTCCTTGCCTCTGCCCTTACCGGTCTCGGCGACACCCGCACACCCATGATCGTCAGCATTGTCTGGAACTGGGCCATCGGCATGCCCATCTCCTACCTGCTCGCGACGCACTCACATTTTGGACTATATGGAGTGTGGGCCGGTCGTGTGGTGGCGTCCGCCGGTATGGCGCTCACGCTGTTGACCCTGTGGCGGTCGCACGTCGCCAAGGCTGAGCGCAGCCGCCATGTATCTTCACTGCGGATCCTCGGTTCACCGGCTGCTGTCGGCGGCGATTGAGCTTACTTGAGCAGCTGGACCCGCGCCCACCTGCCCCGCACAAACAGGTAGCCGCTGGCCGCTACCGCGACACTTTGCGCGATCAGAATTGCCACAAAGATGCCTTCCAACCGCAAGTGCGTATGACGGCCCAGGTACCAGGCCAGAGGAATCTCAAGAATCCACAGCCCAACCAGGTTGATGTAGGTGGGTGTAAGTGTGTCTCCCGCGCCATTGAAGGCCTGCAAGAACACAATGCCGAAGGAAAACAGCAGGTTTCCGCAGGAAAACAGCCTTAAAGCCTGGGCAGCTGTCCGGATCACCGCCGGGTCATGCGTGAATAGCCCGACCCAAAACGGCGCGAACAGGATAAAGGGCAGACTCACCGTGCCGAGGAAGACGAAGTTCCATACCCCTGTACGCCACACCGACTTGCGCGCACGGTCGGGCAGGTCCGCGCCGATATTCTGCCCCACCAGCGTCGCCGCCGCATTGCTCAAGCCCATGGAAGGCATCAAGGCAAAGCCGGTGATGCGGAACGCGATGGTATAGGCTGCGATTGCGTTTGCCCCGAACAGGCTGACAATGCGTATGATCGCGAGCCATGAGCCCTGCTCCAGCAGGAATTGCAGCACCCCGGCAGAACTCACGCGGGCGTACTGCCACATTTCACCCACACTGAACCGCAGGTGACGCCGTTCAATTTTGAGCTGCTTCGAGCCCCGGCCTAGCCGATAAAACTGGTACAACACTGCACTGCCTCGGCCGATCAGCGTCGCCACTGCCGGCCCGGCGATACCCAGTTTCGGAAACGGGCCAACCCCAAAGATCAGCAGCGGGTCGAGAATAAGGTTAACGACATTTGCGGCCAACAAGAGGCGCATGGCAAACGCAGCATCGCCGGCACCGCGGAAAATGGCGTTGCTGAGTGAAATCAAAATGATGACGCCCGAGGTTCCCAGCAGAATGTGCGCATACGGCGCACCCACAGCAACCACGGCCCTGCTCGCGCCGAGCCAGCCGAGCAGCGTCGGTGCAAGCAGCCATGCCGGAGCCGCGATAAACAGAGAAATTGCGAGCCCCACGCCGAGAGCCTGCACTGCATCCACTGCCGCCCGGTCTCGGTCTCCCTCGCCGATACGCCGCGCCACCATTGCAGTAGCGGCGCTGCTTAACCCGGCTTGGACCGCAAATACCAGGGTCAACAACGCTTCTGCCAGCCCAACGGCGGCAACAGCATCTTCGCCCAGCCGACCGACCCAGAAGATATCGACGACTGAAAACACCGACTCGAGCGCCATTTCCAACATCATGGGCACTGCCAGAGCCAGAACAGCCCGGTTCAGATTGCCTGTCGTATAGCTGATTCGCGTACCCGCCAAAGTTTCTTTAAGGAACGCGAAAACGCCTTGCTTCTTTTCCCGTTGAATCTCTTTTTCCTGTGTTGCCGACACACACTCTCCCTTTAAGAAGATGCTGCTTTCATCGTTTTCGCAGGACATAGGGAACTTGCGTTCCATCCCGTAAATTGCCCTACTGTGAAGTGCTGAAGCAAGGTGGGTATCCGGCGAGCCTGCTCGCTCCACCCAGGTGCGGGATTTACTTTAGTTTCCGCTCGCCGCGAATTTGGGCGGGGAGGAAGCAATCGCTGAGCCGCCCCGTGCTAGCATGACCCAATGAAAGTGGAAATCTCCGTCGTGCGGCCTTTCCATGCCGTCAAGATGGCGAACGCGCTCCGAAAGCACGCCGACGCGGTCGATATCTGGACCTCGGCCACGCGGAGCCGCTTCCACCATCTTCACCCATCCGTCCGAACACACCTGGTCCCCTCGCCGGCCGATGTCCTTGCGCATGTTTTCAAACTGCGCCTCGCCCCGGAAGCCTTTCAGAGGGGCATCGTTTTGTGGGATCGCATGGTCGCGCGCTTTATGCCCCCAAGCGAGGTTGTGATCGGCTTTGCCACCCAGGCGCTCCACACCGGGCAGGCCGCCCGCAAGCGCGGTTCATACTTTGCGCTCGACCGCGCCTGTCCCCACGTGGACTTCCAACAAACCCTGGTTCGCGAGGAAGCTGAAAAAGTTGGGGGTGCGTTTCACCCCGAACCGGAATGGTTCCGCGACCGGCAGCTCGGTGAGTACGAGGCTGCCCAAGCCATTCTGGTTCCCTCCCGCTACTCAGGCCAGACGTTCCCGGCGCATCTGCAACCCAAGCTGCTGCTTGCCCCGCTATTGGGCCGCGCGCAGGCCAAAGGTGCTGTCCGGCTGGAACGCAATACTCCCTTCACCGTCGGCGTCCTCGGCGGCAATCCCTTGCGCAAGGGCTATCTATATCTGCTTGAAGCCTGGCGCAAGCTCGCCCTGCCCGATGCCCGTTTGCTGATCCGCTCGTCCAGCGATTTTTCCGAGTTTCCCAAACTCGCCGAACTGCTCCGGACCACGCCGAACGTCGAGATCATCGAGTACATCCCAGACATCGCCGAGTTTTACCAACGCTGCGACCTGTTTGTGCTGCCCAGCATGGATGACGGTTTCGGCATGGCACTCTTTGAAGCCATGGCCAACGGCGTTCCGTCCATTGCGACCCGCAACTGCGGCGCCTCCGAACTGCTGTCCGACGGCGTCGACGGCCTGGTCATAGACGCGGGCAGCACAGATCAGCTCGCCGTGGCGATCGAGTCGCTGTACCGCGATGAACCGCGCCGCCAGGCTATTGCAGTGGCTGGGCAGGCTGCGGTCGAGCGCATCTCCGAGTCGAGCCTGTATGAGGACGCGCTTGTGAACCTGCTCGCGCCGCACGGGGCAGCCGCCGTCGCGTGAGCCACCGCTTTTTTACCGACCACACCTTTACCGGCGGCGCGGGTCTGCGCGAGCTGCCCCCACCACCGTGGACCCCTGCGCTCCTGCCCGAGTTCCGCTATACCTACGACGTCCTGGAACACGCCCTGCCCGCTGTCGAAGCCGAGGGTCTGCGCTTTTATCTCACGAAGGAAGCCTACGCGCTGCCCGAGTACGGCCGCGACGTGGTGGGTGTCCTCCTGCAAGAGGAGCGCTGCAAAACGCCTGTTTACGGCCGGCATGTCCGCGCGGTGATCCGCAATCTTCATTCACGGCCCTTTCTGGGCTGGCGTCCGCACCTCGGCTTCACAAAGCTTGAGGCTGTGCTCACCTTTGAATATCTGCGCGACTCCTACACCAGTTGGAAGTCCCGCCGCGCGCTGGATGGTCCGCACGCCGACTGGCCCGCCCCGGTGCGTCGCGAGCCCCGCACCATTCGCCTGCCGCTCGGTTATCACTCCCAAGTGGAGCTGCCGCAGGTTTCCATGCGCGACCGCGCGCTCGACACCTTCTTTGTGGGTCAGGTCAGCGAACCGCTACCCACGGGCAGTTACAAGCGATACACGTCCACCTCAAAGATTGAGGCTCGGCAACAGATCTGGGCCGTGCTCCGCGAGCTGGATCAGAAGAAGAAATGGCGCATGGACTTGGGTGACATCGCGGCCGGACAAGCGCAATCCACCGGACCCTCCTACTCCGAAAAGATGATGCAGTCGCGCATCTGCCTCGCGCCGCGCGGTTCCATGGCAGACACCTATCGCGCCTTTGAAGGCCTCCGCGCCGGCTGTTTGGTGGTCGCTAATCCCCTGCCGAGAGACGGATTCTTCTACCCCGGTGCACCCATGATCCTTGTCGATCACTGGAAGGAGATTGGGGGAATCCTCGACCGCTACGCCCGCAACTGGGACGCGCTCGAAGAGTTCCGCGCCCGCGGCTTAGCTTGGTGGGACGCCCACCTGCGGCCTGAAGTGCTGGGCGCATCCGTGGCCCGCGACCTCAACGAGGCCGGCCGGACGCTGCTCTGAACCTCTGACCTGTAAGAAGGTTCATCCTGAGCAAAGCGAAGGACCTGCTTTTTTTATGCCAGGGCTGGATCTCAGGCTGCCCTGCCGCGCCCCCCAAGCTGTGGAAACCGCGACAACACCTTGCCCCACAACAGCGCCCGCAGTTCGTCTACCTGGAAAATCCAATAGCAAAATGCTGTGAGCAGCAGCGTCGTGACGGTGGCCATCACCGCCTGCAGCAGATAAGGCACCGACCGGATATGCAGGATCGGCCAAAGGAACAGCAGCGTACATACCACCATGATCGCAAGCATCTGGTACACAGGCTTGTGGTCCAGCACCGCTTCCCCCGCGAACAACTTGTCATTCAAGTGCAGCAGATAAAACAACTGAATGGTCTCCGACAGCAGCCACACCAACAGATAACCCTGCACCTGTAGATACGGCATCAGCGGGATCGATAGGAGGCTCGTCAATCCGTAGGCGAACAGCGTCTGCCACGAGATCTGCTCCACTTTATTCGAGGAGAATTGGAACTGGTACTTGTGCTCTTTGATCGACAGGATGGAAATGGTCAGCCCGAGCGTGATGCAGATACCCGGACGAAACAGCTTTGCCTGATGCAGCCATACCTGCAGCAGCAGAGGCGTCGCCAGCATAGAGCCGAAGGTGATCGGCGGCGTCATCAAGAGGATGACCCGCTCCGATAACGCATACAGCTTATGGAGCCGCGGCCAATCTCGCTGACCATAAATCATGGTGATTTCGGCGCTGAGCGAGTTGGTGACCAGGTACAACAACCGGCGGCTGAGCGAGTACACCGTGCGTGTGACTGTGTACGCTACGACCACTGTGGGACCCAGCAGCCTCTGCATCAGCAGGACTGGCACTTGATAAGCAAACAGGTTTGAGCTGGCGAGCAGCATGTAGTGGCCGCTGGGTCTCAGGATGGACCCCAGCGAACCGGGACGCCAGTACTGGAGGCTGGGCCGCATGTCGGGGCAGCGTCGTGCTATGTCGAAGGCCAGGTAGCCCGCCATCAAGAGCGTCACTGTCAGCTGCCCGGCGGCGATGACCGGGAACGGCTGGTGCAGCAGCACCAAGCCCACAATGGTCAGCATGCCCAGAAGCTGGTTCAGGTTGCCGTAGTGGGCTCCTCGATGCGCCTCGCCGAAAACCATGTAGGTGCCGGAGAAAAATCCGAACAGCATGCTTCCCATAATCTGCATGCCGAGCAAATACAGGGTCAACCGCGCCGAGAACAGCGGGATGGAGAGATGCAGCCAGCGTGTCAGGGGCACTGTGAACACAAGCAGCAACAGTACGGAAGCCAGAGCAAAGGCACTGAGTAGAATCCGAAATCCCGCCGACTGCACCTCGCGGGACTCCTGCACTTCACCCCGGTTGTAATGAATCGTCACCTGCATGTTGGTGTAGGTCTGCAGGCCGTAATTCAAGGTACCCAGCGCGGAAACCGCGGCGCTCAACGCCACCCATTGCCCGTACAGGCTGGTGCCCAGTACATGGAGAAACGCCGGCGGCAGCAAAAGCTGCTGCAGCGTCACCACTAACTGGTTGGCATTTTGGGCGGCAAACAGCTTGGCAATACGGCGAAAGCTCATTCGGTCCTGTCAGGTAGCGGCGGCAGCGAGGAAAAGGGCAGTGCAACCACGGTCGATGACAGTTCTAAGCCTGCCTTGATCACTTCCGCTTACATCTTATAGCGTCCCATGTCCTCATCGTTCAGGTTTTCCAGCCAGTTTTTCAGGTCTTCCGCACTCGCCTGGTCCGCCGGGCTCGGAATCACCTTGGCTGTGCGCAGCACATCCTCGCTCACAAAGATCGGGCAGTCGGACCGCAACGCCAGCGCCAGCGCATCCGATGGCCGGGCATCGATCGTAACTGTTTCCGTTCCCTGCCGCAGCCAGATCACCGCGAAAAACGTATCGTCCTTGAGCTCTGAAACCACCACCCGGTCTACCGTCGCGTTCAGCCCATGGATCATATTCCGCAGCAGGTCGTGCGTCATGGGTCGGGGTGTAGCCGCTTTTTCCACCTCAAGCGCAATCGCGCTTGCCTCAAATAAACCTACCCAGATCGGCAGTACAGCGTTCCCGCTCACGTCTTTTAGAATCACAATGGGCTGCTGCGTCGACGGATCGACCATCAACCCACGAATCTTCATTTCAACATCCATGCGTCCCTTTCTCGCCACCAAGTGGCTTCTTGATTCAAAACGCGGCACCGTGGAACAGGAATCCTCCCGAGCGCAACCCTCTAAATCGCCTCACCCAATAGGCTGTTCGGGAAACTCGCTGTCACCCGCACCGGCAGGTACGCCCCTGGCGCGGGTGCAATCGGCTGCTTCGTCGTAAAGTTGAGTGTCTTGTTCTGCGAGGTGCGCCCTGGAATCTGCCCGCGTGCGTTCAGGTGCCCTTCCACCATCACTTCCAACACCTGCCCAACATGGCGCCCATAGCGCCCGCGCTGCAGCTCCCTTTGACGATCCAGCAGCACCTGCAGACGGGTCGATTTTTCTTCTTCGGCGATGGAATCGTCCATTCCCACAGCCGGAGTATTGGGACGCGGCGAGTACTTAAATGCGAACACCGCATCGTATTCGACTTCCGCCAACATGGTGATCGTGTCCTCGAAGTCGGCAGCCGTTTCGCCCGGGAAACCCACAATGATGTCGGTCGATAGGCTGATCTCCCGACGCGCCGCTTTCATCCAGCTGATCCGTTCCAGATACCATTCCCGCGTGTACTCGCGTGCCATCAGATGGAGCACCCGCGTCGAGCCCGACTGCACAGGCAGGTGAACGTGGTCGCATAGAGTCGGCACGGCATCGATGGCCTGCACGATCTCGCGAGTAAAATCCCGAGGGTGCGATGTTGTGAATCGTACCCGCCGAATCCCCACAACTTCGCCCACCGCGGCCAGCAGCTCGGCGAAGGTTCGTTTGCCCTCCGGATCGCGGTACGAATTCACGTTCTGCCCCAGCAATTGAATTTCTGTGAATCCCGCTTCCGCCATCTGCCGCGCTTCGGCCAGAACGCTCGTTGAAGTCCGCGACCGCTCCTTGCCCCGCGTATACGGCACCACGCAATAGGAGCAAAACTTATCGCAGCCTTCCACGATCGTGATGTAGCCGCGGTGCCGGTTGCCCCGCGCCGTAAACTCCGTTTCAAACGTTTCGTTCGTCTGCCGATCGTCAAGCCCGGTGATACGGTTCCCGCCCGCTTCCAACTGCACCAGCATCTCCGGCAGCTTCCTGTAGCTCGCGGAACCCGCCACAAGCGACACATACGGGGCGCGCTCGAAAATTCGCTCGCCTTCCTGCTGCGCCACGCACCCGAGCACCCCAAACCGCTTGCCCTGCTTATGGAGCTTCTTGTAGTCGTTCAGCCGGTTGAAGACCTTCTGCTCCGCCTTGTCACGAATGGAGCAGGTGTTGTACAGAATCAGGTCCGCCGCTTCTTCGGTCTGCACCTGCGCGTACCCTTGCTGCTCCAGCGTCCCCACAACCTTCTCCGAGTCGTGGACGTTCATCTGGCAGCCGAACGTTTCAAGGTAAAACGTCTTGGTCGGCGGGGTGGGCATAGCCTCAACTATACAAGCGCCGCCCGGGCTGCGCTTATTCTCTGAAGTAGCCGCTTCATGAACTCTCCAAACCTCACGCCCCTCCCTTTCGACGACCAGCACAACTGCTTCGGCTGCGGCGCACACAACCGCATCGGCGTGCACCTGCGCTTCTTTGTGGATGAAGCCGGTGCAGCAGTCGCCACGCTCCGCCTCGCAAAACGCTTCCAGGGTCCGCACGGATTTGTGCATGGCGGCATTCTTGCGGCCATCCTTGACGAGGCGATGAGCAAGGCCATCCACGCCGGAGCGCACGGCGCGGCTATCATGGCACTCACCCGACAGATGGAAACTGAGTACCTGCGCCCCACCCCGCTCGGCGCGCTGCTTACACTCCGGGGCACGGAAGACCGGGTGGAAGGCCGCAAACACTTTTGCTCAGCCACGGTTGCCGACACTGAAAACCACATTCTCGCTAGGGCAAAAGCCCTGTTCATCGCAATCGAGCGCCGCCCGGAACACAAGCATTGATCCCCGGACGGAGCAGTGTCGCGGCAATGACGGCGAGCAAAAGCCCCGGCACCATCCCCGCGAGAGTCAACTGCAGAACCGGGTTGCTCGCGAAGATAAGCCCGAAGCCAGGAAGATTGGTCGCCAGTGCCGCGAAAAGCACAAGAAGCAGGCGACGCGCTCCGGGCCCCTGCACGCGCCAAAGATAGAGAAAAGGCAGCAGTGCCACTGTGTAGTGATGCCACCAACTGATAGGCGATACGACCAGGCCGAGCAGGATGGCAATGGAGAAATCGCGAAAGCAGTCCCCATTCTTTCGCTTGGCATACAGCAGAACCAAGACCGCGGCGTAAACGGCAAGCGCTGCATACCGCGACGTCGCGCAGGCTCCGGGGGGCAGCGTGGCGGGCGGATGCTGCCATAGATACGCTTTCCCGAGACTCCACTCCTGCACGTACGCGACAAGAGAGGTGTTGCTCACAAGCGGTACCCCGCACCCCAGGTGCGGCAGCACCTCCTGCAAGAATTGCCGATGCGCTTCCCAGCCCGCCTCGAAGATCGAGAAGCCGGAAAGCACCGCCGACCATGCCGCGCAGGCGCAAAGCCACTTCCATTTACGGTGTATGGCGAAAATAGGCAAAGCGAGTAGGGGTGTGAGCTTGATCAGCGCCGCTGCTGCAAAGCAGAGCGCGGAAAAGCCGGATCGCCCCCGTGCCAACAGCCAAAAGCAGGCTGCCAGCAGCAAGAGTATGAGGCTGTCGCTTTGCCCCAGCAATAGAACTTCAAGCATTGGATAGTAGGAAAATAACGCCACGCCGGCCAGCGGCACCAGATGCCGATGCGGCGGGGGCCGTCCCGCGCGCCATGCGAGCACCACGCCCAGGAGGGTGCAGCCCAGCATGGCCACGCACCAAACCCTGTAAGCATGCCAAAAGGACAAGGCACCGAGCGGACGCAGCATCACCGCGAGCAGGGGCGGATAGATAAAAGGAGCCGCACAAGGTACTCCTCTCCGTTTTGCTTCCATCGCCCAGCTGCTGCCGGTCGGGGCGTTCACGTTCAGATTGACGCGCCCGTCCGGGTACAAGGGAAGCTGATACAGTCCGCCCGGCAGGGACGCGGGCAGCTCCCTCGCGGCAAGATAGTAGGCGGAAAAGTCGAACCCCCGTGCACCTGCCGTAGGGCCCCGCAGCCACTCCCGCTGAACGGTTTGCGCACTGGCAAAGCAGAAAAGCACGAGCAGCGCAAAAATCGATTCTCCCCTGCTGCGATTCCTTGCCTGGAAAAGCTCCGCTGCCGCAGCGGAAAACAGCCCCATGCTCACCAGGAGGACCGGCCTTCCTCCAAAACCGGGAAACACGCCGCCCACCGCGGCTGCCGCGCACAGCGCCCACCAAATGAGGTACCAGGAACGCGACACGCTGGACGGCACCGGCTGCCCATCCTCCACCGGCCTTTCCAGCAATGCTTCCATAGCCGCGAGCTCCCCCGACAGCATAGGGCCGAAAGCGCAAGCCGCCCAGATTACCAAGGGAACACTTCCAGGAGAACGGGCACTTGCAGACGTCCTTTTCCCGTTTTGGAACGACACCGAGAAAACCGGGCAGAATGTTCCACCGTCCAGCTAAACCGTCGGTATACTCAGCCCTGTTCTGCAGCAGCAGGCGTTTGCCTATAACCCTATGTCTACACAAGTTTTAGCGCCGAGCGCGCCTTCGCTTCACTCCCTCCAAACGGAAGCTGCTGTCGCCGCTTCCCACACCGCACGCTACTACCGGCCCGAGCTCGACGTGCTGCGTGCGCTTGCATTTTTTCTGGTTTTCAGTTCGCATGTTCTGCCTTTTCCTCACAGCGCGGTTGGGTTTAGCTGGCTGTTCTCGATTCAGGAAGGCGTGTCCGGCGGCGTACCTTTGTTCTTTATCCTGACCTCATTCCTCATCACCGAGCTGCTGCTGCGCGAGCAGGAAACGACCGGCACCGTCCATCTGAGTGCTTTTTACCTTCGCCGTGTCCTCCGTATCTGGCCTCTTTACTTTCTCGTTTTAGCCTGCGCGTTTGTTCTTCCGCACCTGGTCCACAGCTTCGATCCCATCGGCGCATACGTTGCACCTTTTGTGCTGCTTACCGGCAACTGGGTCATCGTGGGGCACGGCTGGTTTCACAATCCCCTGCTCACGCCGCTTTGGAGCACCCCGGTGCAGGAGCAGTTCTACCTCCTGTGGCCGCTTCTCTTTCTGTTGGGTGGGAAGCGTGGGCTCGTCCGCGCCACTGCGGTACTGCTGCCCGTTGCCTGGGCGCTCGACTACGCACTCCCGGCGCTCAGCTACTCGCGCTCGCCCGTGCTGTGGTGCAACAGTTTCAACCAGTTTCAGTTCTTCGCGCTCGGCTCGGCCCTGGCATTGTTTTTGCATCAACGTCCGCTGCGGTTGACCTTTGGCGCGCGGATACTCCTGTTTGCTGCCGGTGCGGCGTGCTTCTTCTTTTCTGGAACACCCTGCCACTTCATCAACGACTTCATGCCTTCCACTCCGGCTCTGACCCTGGCGGGCTACCTGGCGCTCGATGCCGGCTGCATCCTGCTGTGCCTGAGCTTTCTTGGGGCACATATGCCGCGCGCTGCCCGGCCCCTCTTATTCCTGGGCCGCATCTCGTTCGGCATGTACGTTTTTCATTACACGTTGTTGTCCATCGTGGCGGCCGCTGTTAAAAAACTGCACATCGCGCCTTCAGCCCAGCTGTGCCTGGTCTACGGCATTACCCTATTGCTATCCATCGCTGTCGCTTGGGCGTCTTACCGCTGGTTTGAGGCTCCATTTCTGCGTCTCAAGAACCGCTTTGCTTTTATCCGTACCCGACCTGTTTAGCCGCGTGTCTTAGACTGGAGGAAAAGGAGTTCACCATGTCCGACAGCAACGGAAACGGCTACAACGGCAACACCTCCACAGGCCTGCGCCTCAAGGTCGGCCTGGCCGAAATGCTCAAGGGCGGCGTCATCATGGACGTCACAGATGCCTCCCAGGCTGAAATTGCTGAAAAAGCAGGTGCGGTTGCCGTTATGGCTCTCGAACGCGTCCCAGCGCAGATTCGCGCCGAGGGCGGCGTCGCCCGCATGGCTTCGCCCAGAGTCATCCGCGAAATTATGTCCGCCTCGTCCATTCCCGTCATGGCTAAGGCGCGCATCGGGCATTTTGTTGAGGCCCAGGTGCTCCAGGAGCTCGGCGTCGACTTTATCGACGAGTCTGAAGTCCTGACCCCTGCCGATGAGGTCCACCACATCGATAAGCACCGGTTCACGACTCCTTTTGTTTGCGGCGCGCGTGATCTAGGAGAAGCCCTGCGCCGCATCACCGAAGGCGCTGCGATGATCCGCACCAAGGGCGAAGCGGGAACGGGCGATGTGGTCCACGCGGTGAAGCATATGCGCCAGATCATGAAAGACATCCGCGCGCTTCATGGTTTGTCCACCGATGAACTTTATGTCGCCGCCCGCGACCACCGCGCGCCCTATGAGCTTGTCCGCATCGTCGCCGAGACCGGCAAGCTGCCGGTTCCGAACTTTTCCGCGGGCGGTATCGCAACTCCCGCCGACGCAGCGCTCGTCCGCCAACTCGGGGCGGAAGCCGTCTTTGTGGGCTCGGGTATCTTTATGAGCGATTCCTATAACTTCGCCCCCCGCGCCGAAGCCGAAGAGCGCGCCCGCGCTATTGTTCGTGCCACCACCCACTACGACGACCCCGCGGTTGTTGCCGAGTGCGCCGCCGAATGTTCCGGTGCCATGAAGGGCCTTGCTGTTGCGGCGCTTGAAACCTCGGCCTTACTTCAAACCCGCGGGGTGTAACCAGCTCTGAGCGGGCGCGCAACTGCTCGCCCGCACCCGGTCCGTGCTCAAACTCCCCATACCTGGCCCACCACTGCGCCCTTGCCGCCGCATTCACCAAGTCGTAGGATTTTCGGTTGAACTCGCGCCGACCGTCCATCTCGTTCACCTCCGCAAAGCGCAACTACTGACTTGTTCTACATCCGCAACATTCCGGGAAAAAGCGTTTCCGGAATAGATGTATGGCTCAGGGTCAGCGTCAATGTATCGCGGCTGAAGCCGGGGAAAGCTTCCATAAAGTGAATCGTCTCGAAAGAGCTGTTCACGGCTGTAGAGTTGCTGCCTCATGTATGAAATAAGATAAGCCGAGCTTGCTCATAACTTAAGTAACTTTACCGCTTTTCAGTAAAGAAATAGCTTTATAACAACCGTCGCGGAATCCGGGATAGGTCGTATTGAGTCGTATAGATCTTAAATTGTGCAGCAAACAAGACGGGCTGGCACAATGAGCAGGTGTCTCGCCTTTTTGCTTCAAACACTGGAGACGAGCAGTGCAATTTTCCATCAAACAAAAGCTGTACACAAGTTATGGCGTCATGGCGTTTTTGGCGTTCGGCATGGGTCTGGCCGCAGTATTTCTTCTGCACAGCATGGGATCGGCCACACGGGAGCTGGGTGTCACGAGCGCGGCGCGCATGTTTCATGCGGGCATCGTGAACGGCCAGAGCACGGAACCCTTGTCCCTGGTGCGCGGCATCGCGTTCCGCGCTGAGACCGGCGATATGGCACGGGCGGAAAAATACAGTGCTGATTACGCGCAGGCCATTATAGATTCGCGCAAAAGCTTGTCCGACATGGCGGCCTTGGGTCTGGATGAACAGGGTAAGCAGATTACAAGTGCCATGGAATTTGACATTGCGCAGCAAGCTCCCATGTACCAGCGATTTCTCGAACAGATTCATGCTCATCAGCTCAAAGACGCTGAGGAAAGTGTAAACAATCTGATCCCCCTGCTTGCTCACTTTGAAGATGGTGGGGGTAAACTGATTCGCCACGAACGGGAAAGCATGGAGCAGGTCAACAACCGTGCCCAGCAAGACGTAAGTCACGGATACTGGTTGATCGGTATATTGTTGGCAGTCACTGCCGTTATCGGAGTTGTGCTTATCGCAATCATCCGCAAGCTGGATGAGGACTTACGCCAAGTTGTGGTCGAGTTGAGGGATGGTTCCAGCCAGGTGCAAAACGCGGCCGGCGAGGTATCCTCCTCAAGTCAGTCGCTGGCCCGCGACAGCTCGGAGCAGGCTGCGACGATTGAGGAAACCTCCGCTTCCGCGGAAGAAATCAATTCGATGGCCAAGCGCAACGCGGATAATGCCATCAGCGCGACCGCGATGATGGCGGAAGCAGCTAAAAACAGCGAACAAGCCAAACGCGATGTGCTTGAGTGTGTACAGGCGATGGCCTCCATCGGGGAATCATCGGACAAAATCGCCAAAACGCTGGACGTGATCGAAAAAATTGCATTTCAAACGAACATTCTTGCTTTAAACGCGGCGGTGGAAGCGGCGCGGGCAGGCGAAGCGGGTATGGGCTTCGCTGTTGTTGCCCAAGAGGTACGCAGTCTGGCACAACGCTGCGCCACTGCCTCCCAGGAGATTTCCGGCCTGATTGAAGGGTCAGCCAGCAACTCTGAAACAGGACGGAAAAAGATTGCCGCGCTTGCCGATTCAAACAACAAGGTCAACGAGGTTTTTATTTCGCTGAAGGTGCTGGTTGAGCAAATCAATCAATCGAGCGAAGAGCAGGGACGCGGCATTAATCAGATCGGTCAGGCTATCCATAGAATGGAGCAAAGTACCCAAAAGGGTGCAGCTACCGCGGAAGAAAGTGCCGCAGCCGCTGAAGAGCTGAATGCACAATCCGAGCAGCTGCTTTATGTAGCCGAAACACTGGGCCGTATGGCGGGGTTAGCGGACGAGGGCCGGTCGATGTCGGTCCGGAAATCCCGGCCGGCGTTCCCCAGAACCGCCCTCCTTCAAGCGCCGAGAGGAGCACGCTCCCCTAAGGTTATCTATGCCGGGAGCTCAGACGCATTCTCGTCTAACCACGAATTCAAGGAGTTTTGAGGCGTTTTCTGAGTTTTGAGATGGGTGTATGGACGCCATGAAGGGTCTCCCCATCGCAAGGCACGAATTCTCGCTTTGCTCCAAACCCGTGGAGTTTAGCTTTGCCAAAGTAAACAGTCCCGAACCAATGCTCGGGACCGCTTTTCAGTGCGCTCCAGCCGCGCTGATCCGCTCGTTATACTGTTTGAAAAACGCTTGGTAAGCTTCTTGCCCCTTTTCAGCGGCAAAGCGTTGCGCATGGACGCGTTTCACAAGAATCTCAGCCGCCTCCGGCTGCGTTTCGAGCAACTCCATAGCTTCCGCTACAAACTCCTCCAGAGGCATTGCGTTTGGATCCTTGGCCATTTGCGGCCCCATCAGCTCTGTCTGTACATAGGGCGGTGCAAGCTCGATGACTTGAATGTTTGTGTCCCTGAGCTGGAAGCGCAGCGACTGCGTGTAGGAGTGGATCGCGGCTTTGGTCGCGCAGTAAGTGGGGGTCATCGCCATCGGCGTAAATGCCAACCCCGAAGTGACCGTCATGATGGTCGCCGTGGGTTGTTCTTTCAGGCGCGGCAGCAGCGCTTCCGTCAGTCGAATCGGCCCAAGCAGGTTTGTCGTTACGGTCCGATCATCGACCGTATCCAGGTTCTTCCCGTTCAGCAGGTCCTCGGGGAACATAATACCCGCAAAATGAAAGACCGCGTTCAGTGTGGGAAAACGTGCGCTGACTTCTTCCGCCAGTCTTCGCACGGCCTGTGCATCGGAGGTGTCCGATGGAAGCACCTCGATCCCGGGGTTGCGCTCGGCAACATCTTTCAGCTTCTTTTCACTCCGCCCCGCGACCACCACCCGGTTGCCGCGCTTGTGAAATTCCTCGGCAATCCTTCGCCCGATGCCCGAACTGCCTCCTGTGACCAGGATGGTATTCCCACTCATTTGCATAGTTTTTCCCTCATCGACATCTTAGGGTTGAAGCATCCACATAGGAAGTAGGCACTTAAAATATCTATACTTACCCAAAAGAGAGTGGCTGCAAGACCATGATCTATACAAACCCATCGCCCCCCGAACAGGTCAACCCCGAGCTTGAAGCGCTGGTTCGCGAGATCATCGGCCGCGTCGCGGATAAGTGGACCATGCTCGTCTTGGAAGCGCTTGAAGAACATGGACGTCTGCGCTTCACCCGCGTCAGCGAGCTCATTGGCGGCATCAGCCAGAAGATGCTCACGAAAACTCTGCGCCAAATGGAAGCCGACGGTCTTCTCACCCGCACCGTATTTCCGGTAATCCCGCCCCGCGTCGAGTATGAGCTGACCAGCCTGGGGGAAAGCCTCAGCTATGCGTTTTGCGGCGTTTGGATCTGGGCCGAGCAGCACCGCGAAGCCATCCTCCAATCGCGCAAAGCCTTTCGCGAGCAAGCCGGGCAGCTATGATCGATACAAGCCGACCACCAAAGGCACAAACCAAGCCACATGCACGATGAACTCAACCCTGCGCCGCTCCGCCCCCTGCGTGTCGGCGTGCTTGCGATCCAGGGCGATTACGCCGCCCACGCCGCCGCTCTCTGGCGCGCTGCTAAAACGGCCGGTGAACCCATCGCCATCATCCTTGTCCGCAAACCTTCAGAGCTCGACAACATCGACGGCCTGGTGATCCCGGGCGGCGAGTCCACCACCTTTTTAAAGTTCCTCGAGCGCGACGGCTTTCTTGCGGCGCTGCAAGCCTTTGCCGCGAGCCGCCCCACTTTCGGCACCTGCGCCGGCTCCATCCTTCTGGCGCGGGAGGTGCTCTATCCCGCACAGCCGAGTTTGGGCCTGCTCGATGCCACGGTGGAACGCAACGCCTACGGACGACAGAATGATTCGGCCATTCTCCACGCCCCGACCCGACTGGGTGGCCCGCCGCTTGAAATGGTGTTCATCCGTGCTCCCCGTCTCAGCCGGGTTGGCGCGGGAGTGCAGGTTTTGGCCGAGCGCGACGGCACGCCTGCACTCGTCGAACAGGACCACCTTCTTGCAGCCACGTTTCACCCGGAATTGTCGCAGGACACGCGGGTTCATCAATACTTTCTTGACAAAGTACGCGCCCAAGTAGCAAGAGATTAACAGCGCGCCGCTTTTCAACCGGCATGCAATCGATTTCGCTGCCGGGAAACCGGCAAGCGCTCCATGCGAGTAAGCTGGTTAACATCAGGGAGCCCCGCCCATGCCCGCCACGTATTCTCCCCGACCCACGCGCACTGAGCCCGGCCAGCCGGGGCGGCACGACCAGCAGCACGATCCGGGGTTCGGCGGCAGGCCGCCTGGGAAGAACCGACCCACCGGCGGCGGTGGCGACGGCGACAACGGCGATGACGGCTTCCGTTCCCGCGGGCCTCGCGAACTGCTTCAGCGCTACCGGCTAGTTCTGTCGTTTGTGCTTGCCGCCGACCTGGTCTTTTTTCTTTCGCTTGTCAGCGCGTTTTTTGTCCGGCATACCGCAGGTCATTTTGACGCAGCGGACAACTACATCGCGGACTGGCGGCCGCTTACCATTCCCACTTCACTTTGGGTGGCGACCGGCTTCCTCATCCTGTCCTCGGCCACCATTGAGTTCGGCCGTCGCCAGATGTTCCGTGAAATGGACGTAATTGAAGAGTGGCTCGGCATGGGCCGCCCCATGTCCGGCCGCACCTGGCCGTGGCTCGCCGCTACCGCCGGCCTTGGCGGTGCGTATCTGTTTGGCGTGTGGACGAGCTGGCGCGAGGTCGGCGAGGCCGGATTCCGTTTCGCCTCCAGCCCCGACAGCGCCTTCTTTTTCGTCCTCACTGGCTCGCACGCACTCCACATTGCCGCGGGCCTGCTGCTGCTCGCCGCTGGGGCGGTCGGCCTCTATCGCCTGCGCAAAATCGAGCAGCGCCAAGTCCTGGTCGACTGCATCGCTTGGTTCTGGCACACCATGGGCGCGTTCTGGGTGCTGCTATTCGCGTTGTTGTTGCTGGCTCGCTGAATTGGTGTTTCCAGCTCAAGGGGATAAATTGGCGCCACCGCAAAGGTGGTCTTCGTCTCGCCTGTTACGCTGTTTACCGGCATGAGCCCTGAACCCGGAATTGTTATGGAAGGCGTGCATAAACAGCTCGGCGGACGTGCCGTCCTCGCAGGCATGCACCTCCACGTCGAGCCCGGCAGCGTTTACGGGCTTCTCGGCAGAAACGGGGCAGGCAAAACAACGACACTCCGCCTGCTGCTGGGTTTGCTCACCCCGGACGCCGGGAGCATCTATGTCCGAGGCAAGGCGGTAAAGGAGAACGCGCAGGCTGTCAGGAAGCGCATCGGCGTTCTTCTGGAGCATGACGGGCTGTATGCACGGCTGTCCTGCCTCGGCAATATGCATTTTTCCGCTGCCGCCTATGGCATGACCCGCGCTGATGCGGACACGCGCATTGAGGCGTTGCTGCGGCGGTTCCACCTGTTCGATCGCCGACACGAAAAAGTGGGCCGATGGTCGCGGGGCATGCGCCATAAGTGCGCCATCGCGCGCGCGCTGCTGCACCGGCCTGACACTCTTCTTCTGGATGAGCCCTTTGCCGGTCTCGATCCCGAAACGGCTGCCGATTTGCGCCGCGAGCTCCGCACCCTGGCTCAGGAAGATGCGCTATCCATCCTGATCGCAAGTCACGATCTCAGCCATGTGGAGCGATGCTGTGACACAATCAGCTTTCTGAAACAGGGAGCCTTGTTTGCCGGCGGCTCACCCGCCGAGGTCGCCAGGCGTATCGTCGGCTCGACTTTTCTGGTCACAGCCGAAACCCGCACGGACGATCGTTGGGATAAGCTCCTCACCTCCGGCAGGATCTCCTGCTATTTGCGGCGGCCGTTCGGCATTGAAGTATCGACACCCGGGGACATCGCCCAGGCTCTCGGAAGCGACGGCGGGCAGGGTCAGTGGCAGCAGCTTGAGCCCTCGCTTGAACACGCCTTCCTCGTGGCAGTGGGAGGTGGCGACCGATGACGTGGAGCGGGGTCGCCTGCATAGCACGAAAGGACATAAGGGAGTGGCTGGCAGACCGTGATTCGCGCCGAGGCTTCGTCGTCCAGGCGGCAATCTTTCTTTTCCTGACCGGCCTCTTCGTTCCATGGACCACGCCCGCTGTTTGGCAATCGCCCGGCGAAGCCGTTCTTCTCTACGTTGGGCTGCCTTCCCTGATCGCGTCCATGCTGTGCGCCGACGCTTTCGCCGGAGAAAAAGAGCGGCACACGCTTGAAAGCCTTCTTGCGACGCCCTTAACCGATGCCGAGCTTTTCTTCGGCAAGGTCGCGGCGGCGGTCGGCCTTTCGACGGCAGTCAGCATTGCGGCGGTTCTTGCCGGCATACTTACCTTGGCGGTGAGGAGCATGCACACAGCCGTGCTCCTGCCCAATATGTTCCAGTGCACGGCCGTTCTCGTGGGTTCCCTCGGCACTGCACTTACGATTTCAACCCTGGCCGCGGTCGTATCGTCGCGCGTCCCGGTCGCGCGCTCAGCCCAACAAATCGTGCAAGTCGTGTTTCTGCTGTTTACCGGCTTGCTCGGCTTTTTACTCCACCTCAGTGCAGGCGAGCTTACGTGGCGCACAGTGATGAGGAGCTGCATCACCCTCATCATCATCGGATCGCTGGGTCTTGCCTTGGCAAGCAAACTGTTTTCGAGGGAACGCCTGGTCTCCAGCTTGTAGAGGCCGTCGGCGCAGGGGACGGTCTTATGGGAGCACGCCACCGCCGACAAAATGCACAATCTCCAGCTTGTCTCCCGATTGCAGGGGAACATCCGCCCACGTTCCCCGCGGGACGATCTCCCCGTTGCGCTCCAGCGCCACCCGATCCGCCTGCATCCCGAGCGCGGCAATCAGGTCCGCGACTGTGCTTCCTTCGTTGACGGCCTCGACCGTTTGTGTCTGCCCATTGATGACCAGCTGCATGGGCAAAGCCTACCAAAATGGACGGCGCACTTGCTTTATCTTCGCAGTACATGCGCTCCGAAGGCAGTTGTCAGGATCAACTGGATCCTATTCAGTTCACCTTCTTGACTTTAAGCGACCGTTCTCCTTTAATTCCCGGCAGTGTCTTGCCGCTCAGGGCGTGGCCTCGGGTAGACACAGGAACAAGCGCTTTGGGGTGTTCGCTTCACTTCAAATCGACCAAAATAAGCTCCAAATACCGGTCCAGCCAGAGGTGCTGTATGCAGCGTCGCGATCTGATCAGGGCGGCTCCCTTCGCCATCGCCTCAACAGCGGTGGGCTATCGCGCCTCCGCGCAATCTCCGGAGGCGGCTTCGCTTCCCGCCTTGTTCAACGTCCGCACTTATGGCGCGACCGGCGACGGCAAAACAGTCGACACGCCCGCGATCAATAAAGCCATCGAGGCTGTTGCCGCCGCGGGCGGGGGAACCCTGGTACTCCCGGCGGGTACCTACCTTTGCTTCACGATCCGGCTCCGGTCGAACGTCAGCCTCCACCTTTCACGCGGGTGCACGATTCTTGCCGCGGATTCGCCCAAGCCCGGCGAAGCCACGGGATACAACGGCGGAGTGTACGATCCCGCCGGGCCGCCCCAAGCCTGGGAGCGCTATCAGGACTACGGCCACAATCACTGGCGCAACTCGCTTCTTTACGGAGAGGACATCAGCGATTTTTCCATCGAGGGTTCCGGCCTGATCCACGGCAAAGGACTTTCCTTCGGCTATGACGGCAAGCATGGGAACTACGAGAGCTTCAAGGCGGAGCAGCCCGGTGTCGGCAACAAGGCGATTGCCCTCAAGCACTGCCGCAATGTGCTGCTGCGGGACTTCAGCGTCCTCAAAGGCGGGCATTTCGCCGTGCTCGCCACAGGTGTGGACAACCTGACGCTCGATAACCTGCTCGTCGATACCGACCGCGACGGGTTCGACATCGACTGCTGCCGCAATGTGCGGGTAAGTAACTGCACAGTAAATTCGCCATGGGACGATGCGATCTGCCCCAAGTCGAGCTTTGCTCTCGGCTATGCGCGCTCGACCGATAATGTGACGATCTCCAACAACTACGTCACGGGAACCTATGAACTCGGCTCCGTGATCGACGGGACGTGGAAAAAGTTCGCTGAAGACAATCACTCCCGCAACGGCCGGATCAAATGCGGCACCGAATCCAACGGCGGCTTTCGCAACATCACGATCAGCGGGAACGTGATCGAGGGGTGCAAGGGCATTGCGCTCGAAACCTCGGACGGCGCGTTCCTTGAAGATATTGCCATCACCGGCAATACCATGCGCGACATCTTCGACGCGCCTCTTTTCCTGCGCCTCAACCGCCGCAACCGTGGCCCGAGCGAGACGATGCGGCCCGGCACCTTGCGGCGCGTGGTGATCTCGGACATCGTCAGCTCCAACTCCAGTTCGTCCTCGTCGTCGATTTTTTCAGGCGTACCGTCCAATTTGATTGAGGACGTTAAGCTTACGAACTGCTTTTTCGGCCATCGCGGTCTGCCAGCCCTGATCGACGGCGAAGGACGGAACAAACCCATGCCGGATTGGAAAACGATCCAGGTTCCCGAGCGGGAACAGGACTACCCAGAGTTGTCCAGCTTCGGCCCGACTCCCAGCCAGGGATTTTTCATTCGCCATTTGAAGAACCTCGAAATGTCGCATGTCGAAATTGCGCCGGCAAAAAACGACCCGCGTCCTTCCTTTTGGCTCGAAGACGTGCACCGCGCCGACTTTTTCGCCATTACTGCCCCGCCCGCACCAGCTTTCAGGCTTCGTGATGTCACAGACCTGCGCACCTTGTGGTCTCGCGCCGCCAAGGATACCACCCTGGCCTCGACCGTGGATCAGACGTTGTGACGACTGCCAGCAACGTTGACACGGTCTGGCCCGTAAGCAGGGCAACCACTCATATGCGCCAAATGGGAGAGCTTAGTTCCTGAGCAGCACCACCGACCCATCAAAGTCGAACTGAAAGTCCATCTCCGATACGCCCGCGCCCTGCATGGCCGTCCGCAGCCGTCTCCGATCCTCTGTTTGCAGCAATAGAAATCCGCAGCCGCCCGCGCCTACCAGCTTGCCGCCAAGCGCCCCGCCTGTGCCTCGCGCCAGTTCATAAAGCTCGTCGACACGCCCGTTGCTCATCCCCTCACTGCGGCTCCGCTTGCGCAGCCAGTGCTCGTGCATCAAGCCGCCGAACTCGGTGACCGCCCCGTCTGTCAAAACGCGTTCGATCTGGTATCCGAGCTGCTTGGTGAAGTGAAGATCCTCCAGCATCTTTTTGTTCCGCGACTCTGATTGCTTTTTTTGGTCCCCCAGCAGCGCCGAAGCCGACCGGGTCGAACCGACGAAAAACAACATCAGCGAGTCGCGCAGCTCGCGCGCTTGCGACTCGCCGATCCGCAGCGGCTCCACCCCGACCGTACCGTCGCGCCGGTACTCCTGGCACAGCAAGCCGCCATGGGCGGCAATGTACTGATCCTGCTTGCCGACCGGCTCGCCCAACCGGTTCATCTCGATCTCGACTGCCTCTTCAGCCAGCGTTGCGCTCGCAACATGCTTCTGCCGGAACGCATACAACGCATGAAGCAGTCCGACAGTGAATGCGCCGGAGGACCCGAGCCCCGTCCCGGCCGGAACATCCGCAACGCTCGTGAGCTCAATCCGGTCCTCAATGTTATGCATTTCGAGCGCTTCGCGAAAAATCCGGTGCTTGATCGCGCCCCGCTCCTCCGCATGCTCCATCTCGGAATACTTCAGGAAGTAACCGGGAAAAAACGATCGACTCGCCGTGATGTACACGTACTTATTGATCGCAGCCGAAATTACAAAACCACCGAACTCGCGGTAGTACGAAGGCAGGTCCGTACCGCCACCTCCAATAGAAATCCGCAGTGGCGTTTTCGAGATGATCATCGTGTTTCTCCTTGCAGCAATGCCCGTGTTTCCGCGAGCCCGGCCGGTGAGCCGATCTCGTAAAATCGCTCCCTTACTTCAAACCCGCCAAGCTCGCCGCGGGCCAGCAAGTCCGCCGCAACATCGGCCAGATCGAAGCGCGCGCCATCCGGCCACGTTGCAAACGCACGCGCGCGGAAGCAGCTCAGCCCGTAATCGATATGCCGCATCGCCGGGGTTTGGTTCGCCTTGCTATAGCGCACAATCCGGCTTCCCATGAACTCCACATTGCTCGTATCCCACCGGCCCGCGTTGGGGTAAACCGTCATCAAGCCGTCCAGTGCATTGCGCTTAAAAGCCTGCCAAACGGGCGCAAAGGCAGTCGGCAGCCAACTGTCGCCGTACATCACCATGAACTCACTCCCCAGCAGCGGCAGCGCTTTTTTCAGCGCTCCACCCGTGCCCAGCGGCTCGGCTCCATCCCCCGAGTAGCGCACCCGAAGCTTCCAACGCGCGCCATCGCCCGCATAGGCCCGCAGCTGGTCTTCAAAATGGCCGCAGCAGATCACCACATCCCGCACACCCTGCAGGGCGAACCCACGCAGCTGATGCCCCAGAAACGGCTCGCCCGCCACGGGCAACATCGACTTTGCAATCGTCAGGGTCGCCGGACGCATGCGCGTGGCAAGCCCGCCCGCCAGCAGCGCCAGCGCCGGCATTTCAGCCATGGAGCACCCGCTCTTCCACGCGCATGGCATCGAGCGCTGCTCGGATCGCTTCCCGGCTGGTCCAGCGCGAACTCCAACCCAGGGCCCGTATCCGCTCGCTGTTCAATCGGATCACAGGCACATCGCCCTTCCAACCGCGCGCGCCCCCGGTATAAACATATTCGGGTTGTGTGGGGAGACCGAGACACGCAACCGCCTCGTCCGCGATTTCGCGCACCGTGATTGCGTCGAGCGTTGAAACATTGAACGCCTGAAACGCTTCCCTGCTCCGCTCCATGGCCATCAACACTGCCGCGACAACATCGTGCACATGGATGTACGACTTGCTTTGCTGTCCATCGCCGAGGATGCGCAGCGTGGTCGCGTCCGCCGTGAGCCTGCGCAGAAAGTCGAACCCCACGCCGTGCGTTTGCCGTGGTCCCACAACATTCGCGAACCGAAATGCACACGCGCGCAGCCCAAACATCGCGCAGTAGCTCGCAATCAGCGCCTCGCCGGCCAGCTTGCTTGCGCCATAGGTCGAGACGGGTCGAAACGGGCCGTCATCTTCGCGGATCGGCGCTTCGCCGGGCTCGCCGTAAACGCCGCTGCCTGACGCATACAGAAGCTGCGGGACACCGGCCCGCCGCATCGCCTCAACCACGTTGTTTGTCAGCAGAGTGCCTTGATAAAAGTCGATCTCCGGCTCGGTCGCGGCGCGGGCTATATCGGGATTGGACGCGAGGTGAATGGCGACATCGTGCCCTGCCATTGCGCTCGTCAGGCGTTGAAGATCGTTGGCATCCGCATGCACAACAGCAAGCCGCGCGTCACCTAGATGTTGTTCATAGTGCCACGAGCGACCCGAAGAAAAATTGTCGTAAATGGTGACGCGCGCGGCCAGCCCCGGCGTGGCCAACAAGTGATCGACGAAGTGGCTGCCGATAAAACCGGCTCCGCCCACGATCAGAAATTTTTGTGCTGCTTCGGCCAACGGAAAGGCAAGCAAACTCACGTTCAAACGCTCCTCCGCGCCCCTGTGCAGCTGAGGGCGCGACTTAAAAAGCCATGCGGAATTTGCAAGCGATTCCGCTTTGGCTCCTTCGATTTCTCAAGTACAGGTGATTTGTTGAGAGAAGAATACACGCGCCCTTAACGCAGTACAGAGAACATTTTTCCCGTTTAGGACTTTAGTAATGGACGCAAAGGAAAAATCCTTCACGGTTCCCCACTGTCGCGCCCTAAAGTCAGAACAGTTAAACGCGTTCCCTATTTCACCTTTTCTGAGGACCACCATGAACCTGAGTACGGATCTTCAAGTCAAACTTTTCTGCGATGCCGCAGACATTGAAAGTCTCCTCAAAATGTATGCCAAGCCCTGGATCAAGGGCTTCACAACCAACCCTTCGCTGATGCGGAAGGCCGGAGTGAAAGACTTCGAGTCGTTCGCCCACGCTGTGCTCGCCGCGATTCCCGACCTGCCTGTTTCCTTTGAAGTATTCGCGGATGATGAGGTCGGCATGGAGCGGCAGGCACGCCTGATCGCCTCCTGGGGAGATAACGTTTACGTCAAGATCCCTGTAACCAACACGCAGGGCTTCTCAACAGCGCCGCTCATCCGCCGACTCTCAAAGGACGGCATTGCGCTCAATGTGACCGCGCTGATGACGCTCGAGCAGGTCGGCCGCGTGGCAGCCGCGCTGGACCGCGATACCCCGGCGATTGTGTCCGTGTTTGCCGGCCGCATTGCCGACACCGGTGTGGATCCAGTCCCCATGATGAAGCGCGCGGTTGAGATCCTTGCCGACCGACCTTTGGCCGAACTGCTGTGGGCGAGCTCTCGCGAGCTGCTCAATGTCTTTCACGCTGAAGAATCCGGCACCCATATCATCACGGCCACGCCCGACATCCTGAGCAAACTCAACCTGCTCGGGAAAGACTTGACCGCATTCTCACTCGAGACTGTCCGCATGCTCTATACAGACGCTGTGTCGGCTGGGTTCTCGCTGGCGGAGCGCACTCCGCTGCTGCCGCAAACGCTGCCCGGACGGAGTTCGGTGCCGTCCCGCATCGTTGCAGCTTCCTGAAGTGCAAATAAACTCAGCGCCCTGTTTTAAGGGGCGCTGAGTATTTTTGTGGCTACTGAAAAAAGGCTGGGTCCGACTATATCGACGAGTGCCCGATCAGGTGTGTCCGGCTCCTGCCCCGTGTCGACCCATGCCGTGCGCGTCCCCCCAGCCCGGCCGCATTCGATATCCGTAGCACGGTCGCCAACCATCCAGCACTGCCGGAGTTCCAAGGCATGCTCCCGCGCGGCTTTCTCCAGGAAATAAGGACTGGGCTTGCGGCATACACAAGGGCCTGTGTGCGCCGGATGATGCGTGCAGTAAAAAGAATCGGTGAGCACAAGGCCCGCTTCACCAAGTGCTGCCGCCAAGTGGGCGTGCATGGCTCCGAGCGCGTCGGGAGTCGATTTTCCCTTCACGGCATTCGGTTGGTTCGACACCACAAACAGAAGAAAGCCCGCCTCGCGAAGCATCGCGAGGGCGGGCACCACTCCATCGTTAAGGCTGAACTCAGCCGGTGAGCGCGGCGACTCCCACGCGCCCGTGTCGGCGTAGAACACGTTGCGGTTCAGCACGCCGTCCCGGTCGAGAAAAACGGCGCGCTTAGCTTTTTGGTCGCTGCTCATTTTTTTAATGGCTCATCACTGTCATCGGCACATGCGGCTTGACGGCAACCAGCTGGGGCACCATGGATTTACCGACCGCCGGCTTCGACGAGCTTTCCCACTTCATCTCGCGCGCGCGCAAACGCGGGTGCGACACCAACAGATGCCATACAACGGCCTGAAATGCTTCCGTGTGCGCGGTTACGGTATCGGGCGAGGGCATGGGCACGATCACTGCCTCATCCGCCATCTTCGCCGTGAAGCCGCCGTCCCGGCCCACAATGCCCAGGATGCGCGCGCCCACTTCCTTCGCGAGCAGCAGGCTATTCACCAGGTTCATGCTGATGTTGTTTTCGACTGACCCGCCGCCGACGGAGAACACAAACACGGCATCGCGTTCGCTCAAGCGGCTTCCCCGCAGCCAGTTCGCATAGCAGCTGTCCCAGCCGTCGTCGTTGATGCGCGCTGTCAACTCGGAAACATTGTCCGACGGCGCGTAGCACTCGATGCCTGCAATTTTGCGGAAGTCGTTTACAGCGTGCCCCGCGTGGCCCGCGCCGCCGCCGACACCAAGGAAAAAGACCCGTCCGCCCCAGCTGCGGACATCCACCAGCAGATCCACCATATGCTCGATCTGCTTTGCTTCCAGACTCATCGCGATCGCGGCCGTTTCCTCAAGAAAACGTGTTGTGTAATTCATCATCCTCATTCTCCCTAACCGCGCGGAACAGCGCCGCGGTGCATGCGAATCATCGGCGGATGAGACCAGATGAATCACGTTACCGAGGTACTAAACGGGAATTTTCCCGTTTCGGGAAGAGAATGAGCGTGTTATGAGATCGCGGCTTGCTCTTGATGGACCGGGGAGGCGAGCGAAACTGAATCGAGCACCTGCCGACGCGCAAAAATGAGAAGAACGACCCCAGCCGCGACACTGCCCAGGCTCGCGACCTGCGCATTGCTCAACCCGAAATAAATACGCGGATTGATGCGGATGAATTCGATGAGGAATCGGGCGATGCCGCTCAGGATGAGATATTCGCCCGTGATCTGCCCCGCATGGAGCAGTGCTCCCCCTTTCGGTGAGCTCCTCCGCCACAGGTAAAAAGCAATCGCGAGCCCGACCAAAAATTCATAGGCGGGTGTCGGATGCACAGGTACATACACCGGATCGAGGCCCTGCGGAAAACTCATCGCCCAAGGCAGGCTGCTTGGGATGCCGTAATCTCCATCACCTGAGGTCAAGCAGCCGATGCGTCCAATGCCGTAACCGAGCGCCGCGGACGGAGCGCACAAATCGAGCATGGTCCAGGGCCGCACCTTTGCGCCGCGCGCCTGCCAGAGCAGAGCGGCAATGCCCCCCACCAATCCGCCAAACCACGCCAAACCAGCACGATCCCACAACAAGGAAGGATGCGCCAGCAACTCCGCCGGATCCTGCAGCACGTGCCAAAGTTTCGCCCCCAACACCCCGGCGATCGTGGCAGTCGAGACAATGCCGATTGCGTCCCCATGGACCCCGAACCGGCGCAGGTTGCGGTCCAGCAGCCACCCGGCCCCCAGCGCGGCCAGCGCAAGCATGAGCCCGAAAGTCGGCAGCGTCAGCGGTCCAAGGTGCAGATAAGGAATCATTCCCCCTAGGATAATTCCCCCGCGGCAGCACCCCCCCCAATGCTTTATACAATCGGAAACATGCATACGCTGCCGGTTCTTTTCTCCCGCAAGCAAATCCAAACCCGCGTCGCCGAACTTGGGGCAAGGATTTCACAGGATTTCGCCGGCGAGGCGATCGTGCTCGTCGGCGTGCTCAAGGGTGCCGCGATCTTTCTTGCCGACCTTGCCCGGCACATCGACGTCGACTGCACCTTTGACTTTGTCGCGGTTTCAAGCTACGGCGAGGGCACCGCGTCCAGCGGACAGGTGAAGCTCATCAAGGACCTCGACGCGTCCGTTGAAGGCAAGAACGTAATTCTTGTGGAAGACATCCTCGATACCGGGCTTACGCTCGGCTTTCTGCACGCCGCGCTCCAGAGGCATCACCCCAAAACACTGCGCATCGCCGCGCTCCTCGACAAGGCCGAGCGCCGCCTTCTGCCGATCGAGGCCGATTACGTCGGCTTTCCCATCCCCAATCACTTCGTTGTTGGCTACGGCATGGATTATGCGGAGCACTACCGCAACCTGCCGGATATCTGCCTGATGCCCGAGCCGGAGTAAGCGAAAACCCATGTACCGCGACGAACCCCAATCCAGCCTTTCCCCAATGCAGAACCGTCAGGAAACGATCGCCCAGTTTCCGAGCGCGGCCACCTTGGCCGCTGCGCTCGACCACACGCTGCTGAAGCCGGAAGCGACGGAGGCGCAGGTTCTTGCGTTGGCGCGGGAAGCCGTGGAATACCGGTTCGCCTGCGCCATGGTCAACCCGGCCTGGGTTCCGTCCGCGGCCCACGAACTTGCGGGCACTGGCGTCCGCGTGGGTACGGTTCTCGGGTTTCCGCTTGGGGCATCGCTCCGAGCCACCAAAGTAGCAGAGGCGCGGGACGCTGCCCACGCCGGCGCGCTCGACCTGGATATGGTGCTCAATATTGGGGCCCTGCGCTCCGGCATGACGCGGGAGGTTGCGGCGGAGATCAAGGCCGTCGCGGAAGCCGCCCACGGCGAAGGCGCGATCCTCAAAGTGATCCTTGAAACCGTGCTGCTGAGCGACACGGAAAAGCGCACAGCGGCCGAGCTGTGCGTCGAAGGGGGCGCGGAGTTTGTGAAGACCAGCACCGGCTTTGCCGCCGGCGGCGCGACGGAATCGGATGTGGCGCTGCTCCGCGCGGCGGTCGGAACGCGCTGCGGGGTTAAGGCATCCGGCGGCATTCGCAGCCTCGGCGATGCCGTGCGGATGGCGGCTGCGGGGGCAAACCGCATCGGCGCGAGTGCTTCGGTCGCCATCCTATGCGCATACCGCACTGTGGTGGACGCCTGATCGATCCGCGAAGCGCTATCATGCTAGCGGCTGCGAAGGCGGTTCCGACGCCATGTCGGGAAAAGGAGGC